>NZ_JBFAWD010000037.1:0-32420 GCF_040680135.1 Nocardia sp. NPDC052112
ACGTCATCTGGGCACTCATCCGTGACAACCGCACCTTCACCATCGAGACACCAGCCCCGATCAGCGATGCGGCTTGACACGGTCATTGAAACTCCTTTGCAGGTCGGGTCGGCATGAACTTACTCTTAAGTAAGTTTACTGCCAAGTGGGCTCTGCTCGATCGGCGGCATTCGCGGGCCCTCCGTGGTCGCGCAAGTTGATCGTTTCGAGCGACCCGCAGGCAGTCGCTACGGCTACGCCTTCGGGTCCTTCGCCCCCGCCGCCGTGTTACGTCGGACGCTCGAATCGGGGCGCGCCGAGGTGTTCGAACCGCCCTCGAATCTATCGAACATATGTGCGATACTCTGCGCATGGCGGACGATCGGATGGCGGAAATCTTTGCCGCGGTGCGGCTCTCCGGCAGTGATCCGGAGGCGGCGCGGCGGATGCTGGCGGAACTGTGGGACGAGCTCGGCGACGGCGGAGATCCGTTGCAGCGCTGTGTAATCGCGCACCACCTCGCCGATCTGCAGGACACGGCCGAAGCCGCGCTGCACTGGGATCAGCGCGCGCTGGCCGCGGTCTTCGGTCCCGGCGTTCCGCTCGATGAGGGGCTACGCGGATTCCTGCCCTCGCTCTACCTCAACCTTGCCGACAGTCACCGTCGGGTGGGCGACTTCGATGTGGCCTATATGCAGTTGACCATCGCTCGCGGCCATCTCGATGTCCTCGCCAACGACGCCTATGGCGCCGTGATCCGCACCAGTCTGGACAAGGTCGAGGTCGCGCTGGCCGTGAAGTCGACGGATCCACTCTCGGCCGCCTGATTCGGCGGGTGTGCACACCTCTCGCGCAATTCGAATGTATGTTCGAGTATGTGCGGAGGTGATGTGTCATGGGTTGGAGCAATGGCCCGCCGACCTGGGCGGAGCTGGAGCGGGTGCTGTCCGGTCGGCCGGGGCCGACGAATCCGGACGCGATGTATCCGGGCGACGGCGGCGACAGTCCGGCCTGGTCGCGCAAGCGCGGGGATTACCGGCCCGAATCGGTCGAACCAGCTGACGGTCCGGTGGTGCCGTACGCGGAGTTGCACGCGCATTCGGCCTACAGCTTCCTCGACGGTGCGAGCCAGCCGGAGGAGTTGGTGGAGGAGGCGGTGCGGCTCGGGTTGGAGGCGATCGCGCTCACCGATCACGACGGCTTCTACGGCACCGTGCGCTTCTTCGAGGCGGCCAAGGAATGGGGTATCCCGACGGTCTACGGGGCCGAATTGTCGCTCGGCGCCGCGGAAGACGCACCGCGACTCGGCAATTCGCTCGGCCATGTCGGCGCACCCGATTCGGCGCCGCGCACCGGGTCGCAGGACCCGGCCGGTCCGCATCTGCTGGTGCTCGCCCGCGGTCAAGAGGGCTATCGCCGACTCTCCAGCGAGATCGCGGCCGCGCATATGGCCGCGGGCGAGAAGGGCATCCTCCGCTACGACCTGGACGCGCTCACCGCGGCGGCGGGTGGGCACTGGCACATTCTGACCGGATGCCGCAAAGGTCATGTGCGCCGAGCCCTCGACCGCGATCTGCAAGCGGGAGACATCCGTCTCGGGCGTGCCGAGGCTGCCCTGCGTGACCTGACGGAGCGTTTCGGCGCCGACCGGGTGAGCATGGAACTCACCCATCACGGCATTCCAGAGGACGACGAACGCAACGCCCACCTCATCGCCCTGGCCGATCGCCTCGGTCTGCCCGTGGTGGCCACCACCGGGGCGCATTTCGCCGCTCCCGCCCAACGCCGTCGCGCCATGGCGCTCGCGGCGATCCGGGCGCGCCGGAGCCTGGACGATATCGCGGGCTGGTTGGCGCCGACCGGTGGCGCGCACCTGCGCTCCGGTGCGGAGATGGCGCAGTTGTTCGCCGCCTGTCCGGAGGCGGTGGCGAATGCGGTGACGCTCGCCCGCGAATGCGCCTTCGATCTGAAATTGATCGCGCCGAGCCTGCCGCCGTTCGACGTGCCCGATAACCACGACGAGGCTTCCTGGCTGCGTGAACTCACCCTTACGGGTGCCGCTCGGCGTTACGGTCCGCCGTCGGGAAATCCCGAGGCGTATCGGCAGATCGAGCACGAACTCGCGATTATCAACGCGATGAAATTTCCCGGTTACTTCCTGGTTGTGCACGATATCGTCAGCTTCTGCAGGGATAACGACATCCTCTGCCAGGGCCGGGGTTCGGCGGCCAATTCGGCCGTCTGCTATGCGATCGGCATCACCAATGTCGACCCGATCGCCGCCGAGTTGCTGTTCGAACGCTTCCTCGCCCCGGAGCGTGACGGTCCGCCCGATATCGACATCGATATCGAATCCGATCGCCGCGAGGAGGCGATCCAGCACGTCTACACCAAATACGGTCGCGGATATGCCGCGCAGGTGGCGAATGTGATCACCTATCGCGGTAAGTCCGCGGTCCGCGATGCCGCACGCGCACTGGGCTTTTCGCCAGGACAGCAGGATGCCTGGAGCAAACAGGTGAGCCGTTGGACCGGGGTCGGCACCGAGACCGGTACCGATATTCCCGCGGAGGTGCTGGAGCTGGCCGCCGAAATCGAAGGTCTGCCAAGGCATCTCGGCATTCATTCCGGTGGCATGGTGATCTGTGACCGGCCCATCGCCGATGTCTGCCCGGTCGAATGGGCGCGCATGCCCGGCCGCAGCGTACTGCAGTGGGATAAAGACGATTGTGCCGCAATCGATCTGGTGAAGTTCGACCTGCTCGGCCTCGGCATGCTCTCCGCGCTGCACTACATGATCGATATGGTGCGCGAGCACAAGGGCGAAACCGTCGAACTACACAAGCTGGACCTGCAGGAAACCGCTGTCTACGAGATGCTCTCGCGCGCCGATTCGGTAGGGGTGTTCCAGGTGGAGTCGCGCGCGCAAATGGCCACGCTGCCCCGGTTGAAGCCGCGGAAATTCTACGACCTGGTGGTGGAGGTGGCGCTGATCCGCCCCGGCCCGATCCAGGGTGGTTCGGTGCATCCCTACATCCGCCGCCGCAATGGCGACGAGCAGGTGCGCTATGACCATGACGCGCTGAAGAATTCGCTGAAACGCACGCTCGGCGTGCCACTGTTCCAGGAACAGCTCATGCAGATGGCCATCGATGTCGCCGGTTTCACCGCCGCCGAGGCCGATCAGCTGCGCCGCGCCATGGGTTCCAAGCGTTCACCGGAACGCATGGAGCGCCTCAGGGACCGGCTGTATCAGGGCATGCGCGATCTGCACGGCATTACCGGCGAAGTCGCCGATCGCATCTACGAAAAGCTGTATGCCTTCGCGAATTTCGGTTTTCCGGAGAGCCATTCGCAGAGTTTCGCCTCGATCGTGTTCTACTCGGCCTGGTTCAAACTGCACCATCCGGCGGCCTTCTGCGCCGGATTGCTGCGTGCTCAACCGATGGGGTTCTACTCCCCGCAGTCGCTGGTCGCCGACGCCCGCAGGCACGGTGTCCTGGTGCGCGGACCCGATATCAATGCCAGCCGCGCCGAACCCACTCTCGAAAACCATGGCGACGAGGTGCGGCTCGGCCTTGCGACGATTCGCCATATCGGCACCGACCTCGCCGAACGCATTGTCGCCGCCCGCTCGACCCGCCCGTACACCTCTTTCCTCGACCTGACCGGACGGGTGGAACTCACCGTCGTCCAAGCCGAATCCCTCGCCACCGCAGGCGCTTTGGGCTGTCTCGGCATTACCCGACGCGAGGCGCTCTGGGCGGCGGGCGCCGCGGCGGGTGAACGCCCCGACCGCCTCCCCGGCACCGGTGCCGCCACCACCGCACCCGCCCTGCCCGGCATGAGTGACCTCGAACTCGCCGCTGCCGACGTCTGGGCCACCGGTATTTCCCCGGGCAGCTATCCCACCGAATTCCTACGCCAGCAACTGGATGCGCTCGGTGTCATCCCCGCCGCCGGTTTGCTCGATGTGCCCGACGGCTCCCGCGTTCTGGTCGGCGGCGCCGTCACGCATCGTCAACGCCCCGCCACCGCCGCCGGTGTCACCTTCCTCAATCTGGAAGACGAAACCGGCATGGTGAATGTCGTCTGCTCGGTGGGCCTGTGGACCCGCTATCGCCGTCTGGCCCAGAGTGCCACCGCCCTGCTCATCCGCGGCCGCGTCCAGAATGCCGAGGGTGCGGTCAGTGTCGTCGCCGAACATCTGCAGCGCATGGACCTGCGCGTCGATTCGAAATCCCGCGACTTCCGTTGAGCCTTTAGAACATTCCGTTCGCATTGGCGGCCTGCTCCGGAACCGGCTGGATGACATCCCAGTGTTCGGCCAGCTTTCCGTCGGCGAGGCGGAAGATATCCATGATCGCCAGCCCGCGGTCGCCGGGTTCGCGCACGCCGTGCACGTGGGCGACCACGTAATCTCCTTCTGCCACAATGTGTTTCACTTCGACGCGAAGTTTCGGTGCACCTTCCTTCAGGCCGGTGAGGCGAGCGAGTAGTCCGTCGAAGCCATCGGCGATCTCCGGATTGTGCTGGATATACCGCGCGCCGAAGAACGCGGCGGTGGCTTCGAAATCCTTGGCATTGAACGCGGCTTCGTAGAACGCGAGGACGGTCTGCTTATTCGATTCGAGCTGTGGATCTACCGAAGAGCTGGTCATGGGCATATCTCTGATCTTTCGAGCGACCGGCAAGCAGTCGCCATCGGTAACTGAACATCTGTAGCGCTACAACTGTAGCGCTACGAATGTCCGGCTACAATCCCTTGATGACCTCCGACCCGACGACCCGACGCGGTCGCAATCCGCGCGGCCACGGCGGCCGATTGCGTGCGGAGATCATCGACGCCGCGATCCGGCTGCTGGATGAACTCGGCGATGATCAGGCCCTGTCCATGCGTGCGGTCGCGCGCGAAATCGGCAGTGCCGCAACATCGGTCTACCTGCATTTCGCCGATCGAGATGCACTGGTGTTGGCCGCACTGGAGCGCTATCACGGCGATCTGGTGCGCGCGATCGATGACGCGGAGGCCGCCGTCGACGATCCGGTCGACAAACTGCGCGCTCGCATCCGTGTCCTCGGCGACTGGGCCTATCGCCATCCGGGCATGTACAAGGTGCTGCACGAGAGCACTCTCAACCAGCGCGCGGCCATGCCCTTCAAGCGGGAACTGACCGAACGCACGGTCGCCGCGATCCGGCGCGGTATGGATGCCGGTCTGGTACCCGTCGACGACCCGGTCTCGGTCATGCTGGATCTGCGCGCGGCGGTGCACGGCGCGGTGTCGATGCGGCTCAACGAACCCGGCCAGACCTGGCCACCGCTCGCCGAGCAGATCGAACGATTCCTCGTGAAATTGGTCGGTGTCCCTTCGACATTCGGAAATGGTCCGCATCGAGCTTCGTGACCGAATTCGCCGCAGCGGCTACCCTGCGTCCATGCGGAAGCTTGCTGTGCTGGTGATCGGCCTGCTGGGTTTGACGTTGCTGGTCGGCTGTGGTGATGACAACGACGACAAGGCCGGTTCGGGCCGGTCGAGCATGTCGACCGTCGCGCCGATGGCGCCGCCCCCGAGTCTGCGCGAGGGTTCTCCGGCGAAGGGGGATACCGGCGGGACCACCGTCGAGGCGCGCAAGGAGGTCATCACCGGCAGCATCGACATCACCGCCGATGATCCGATCAAGGCGGGTGGTCAGGTGACCGATCGGGTGCGCGAGGTCGGCGGCCGGGTCGACAGCCGCACCGAGCAGCCGGGGACCGGTGACGCCGATCCGGAGGCCACGCTCACCGTGCGGATACCGGCGGATAAGACGGACAAGTTCATCGACGGCCTCGGTGGGGTCGGCCGGGTCACCCGGATCAGCACCAACCGCGACGACGTCACCATGCAGTGGGAGGACCTCGACGCCAGGATCAAGGCGCTGCAGGCCTCGGTCGACCGGTTGCGCACCCTCATCGCCGGTGCGACCAACACGGCGGATCTCATTGCCGCCGAACAGGCGCTGTCGAGTCGGCAGGGTGAGCTGGACAGCCTCACCGCGCAGAAGCGACACCTCGACGATCAGGTCGCGCTGTCCACCCTCACCATCGACATCACCAGCGAGGACAAGGAATCCGACGAAGGGCCGACCAATTTCTGGGACGGCATCGTCTCCGGCTGGCATTCGCTGGTGGATTGGCTGAAGGACGCGGTGGTATTCACCGGCAAGGCGATTCCGTGGCTCGGGTTCGTCGTGTTGCTCGGCGCGGTGGTGTGGGGTGTCGTGCGGGCGGTTCGGGGTCGCAAGCGCGACTCCTCGGCAGAATCGGAGGAGGGTAAGGCTGTGGTCGGGGCCCCGACCGGTGCGGGCGTGACTGCGGCGGAAAGTGCCGGTGCTGAGACCGGTGCGGGCGCTGGCACCGGTTCAGCCGCCGAGGCGGGAAGAGGCGCTGAGACAGCGAAAGGCGCTGATACGGGGAAAGGCGCTGAGACGGGGAAAGGTACAGGGACGGGGAAAGGTACAGGGACGGGGAAAAGCACTGGGACGACAGGAGATAAGGGTGCCGACGGTCGTAAGGGCAACGATCAAACCGAACAGCCGTAAGGGCCCGCTCGTCGAAACCCTCGACGACGGCACCCTCCAACTGTATGTCCGCGCCCCCGCCGTGGAAGGCAAGGCCAACAAGGCCGCCATCGAACTCCTCGCCGACCACTACGGCGTCCCCAAAACCGCCGTCCGTCTCGCGGCAGGCGCAACCTCCCGTTTCAAACGCTTCGAAGTGGACCTCTGAACGCCGCGCAGGAGGTCTTCGAGTCGTTGCGTCGATTGTGCGGCTGACCCGAAGGAGCGCTCGGCGTCTCCGGTGTCGCCGCGTCGATCACCGACCGCGAGATCGGCGCCGCCGCGATCGCCGAATCGGGTTGAGCGACACGGTCACACAGCGCCGGGAAATCCGAACTGGCGCCAAGCCTCGTAGACGGTGACGGCGGCGGCATTGGACAGGTTCATCGAGCGGCGGCCGGGCAGCATCGGAATGCGCAGTCGATCGGTGACGTGCGGATCGTTGAGCACCTCCGGCGGCAACCCCGTCGGTTCGGTGCCGAACAACAGCACATCACCCTCGCGGTACGCCACATCGGTATACCGCGTGCTCGCCTGGGTCGTGAATGCGAACACCCGCTCGGGCCGCACCGCCGCCCACGCAGCCGCCAGATTCTTGTGCACCGTCACCGAGGCCAGATCGTGGTAATCCAATCCGGCCCGCCGCAACTTCGCCTCCGAGAGGTCGAACCCCAACGGCTCGACCAGATGGAGTTCACAGCCGGTCCCCGCGACGAGTCGAATCGCATTGCCGGTATTTCCGGGAATCGCGGGCTCGTGAAACATCAAACGAAACACCAGTGCAGTCAACCAGGTCGCTCGGGCTAGCCAGGAACGACATCGGGCAGGTCCCGCGCGCCGGTCACGAGTTTCAATTCCTCGACCGATTCTCGGATGAGTTGCGACAGGGTGCGCTTGCCGCTGTCGGCGACCCAGCTCTCGAAGGCGATCTTGAATACGGCGATGCCCGCCTCGGCGGCCAGGCTCGCGGCCGGATCGGTTACGCCGCGCCCGCGTAGCGCCTCGGCCAGCGCGGCGGCGAGTCTTGCGAGCTTGATCAGCTCGCGCTCCTGAAGTTCGGCATTGGCCGCGATAACGGCTTGGCGTTGCCGGGCGAACTCACGGCGCTGCTCGAATACGGTATCGGCCACCTCGGTCAGTGCCGTGGCGATCGCCTGGATCGGCGGCATGGCAGCGGGCGCGTCGTGCACCCCACGCACGAGGGCCTCTTGGAGCGCGCTGGCCCCCGCGAACAGGACCTCGCGCTTATCGGCGAAATGCCGGAAGAACGTTCGCTCGGTAAGCCCCGCACGCTTGGTGATCCCGGCGACGGTGGTGCTCTCGAACCCGTTCTCGCGGTACAGCTCCAGAGCCGATTGTTCGAGGCGGCCGCGCGCATTGGGCTCCCAGCGACTCATGCGCCGATCCTATCTGATGACAGTGGCTGTCATCGCGGGTACTGTTGATGACAGTCACTGACATCACTGCCTCGCGCAGAAATCGAAAGACTTGGAGTACTTCCGTGCGCATTTTCATTACCGGAGCATCGGGACACATCGGCTCCGCGGTCATCCCCGAATTGCTCGACGCCGGACACGAGGTCGTCGGCCTGGCTCGCTCGAACGAATCAGCCGCCACGTTGGTGGCGGCAGGTGCCGCGGTTCATCGAGGAGATCTCGACGATCTCGACAACTTGCGCGCAGCCGCTGCCGCCGCCGACGGCGTCATCCACCTGGCCTTCAAGCATGAAGCCATGCAGACCGGCGACTACGCCGGAGCGGTCGTGGCCGATTTGCGCGCTATCGAAACGATCGGCGCTGCGCTCGCGGGCACCGGCAAACCCTTCGTGAGCACATCGGGCACGCTCCTGCTCGCCGGGCTGACCGGGGTGGGAACCGAAATCGACACGCTCGATGCGGGGCCGCGGGTGGACGCCGAGAATGCGGTGGTCGCGCTCGCGGACCGCGGGGTTCGATCGGCTGTCGTGCGGCTCCCGCCGACCGTGCACAGCTCACTCGACCGGCACGGCTTCATTCCGACCTTGATCGCCATCGCCCGCGACAAGGGCGTCGCCGCCTACGTCGGCGAGGGGAACAACCGCTGGCCCGCCGGACACACACTCGATGCCGCACACCTGTACCGAGTGGCGCTGGAAACGGCTCCCGCGGGCTCGCGGTTACACGCCGTCGACGACGAAGGCGTGCCCTTCCGTGAGATCGCCGCGGCGATCGGTCGCCATCTGGACCTGCCGGTAGCCGGCATCCCGGCGGAGCAGGCGGACGCACACTTCGGCTACCTGGGTCGCCTTGTCGCGCTGGACAATCCGACCTCGAGTGCGCGGACCCGGGAACTGCTGACCTGGAAGCCGACCCATCCCGGCCTCATCGAGGACCTCGACCAGAGGCACTACTTCAACGCTCCATAGCGGCCCGCTCCGGGATGGCGCATGCCATGCCCTCCGCCATCCCGGTCGGGCGCACGCCGAGGCCCTGGTTGTGGCGGGCGCGCTGGTTCTCCCAGGCGATGGTGGCCGTCAGTTCGGCGAACTGTCCTTTGGACAGGTGGGTCAGCAGTTGGCTGCGCAGGTCCGCGAGTTCGACGGCCGGGGTGGCGGTCATGGCCTCGGCGAAGGAGATGACGAGTTTTTCCAGGTCGGTGTAGGCGTTGCTGGTGCGATAGCGCGGCAGGTCGCGCAGTTGTTGTTCGGTGAGTCCGCTCGAGTGCGCCAGCGCCGAGCCGATATCCAGGCAGAACTCGCAATTCACGAGTCCGGCCGTCTTCAGTTCGGCCAGCTCCTTGAGCTTCGGATCCAGTCTATTGCTGCACAGCAGCGCCGTTTCGTATCCGATTGTGCCGAAAAGGATTTGCGGTCGGCGGGCGAGCCAGCCGAACAGGTCGGATCGATTCCGCTTCGCCTGCCGAATCGCCTGCAGGTAGTGCCGAATCCGGGAAAGCGCTCGCATTGTCTGTACCCCCTTGTGCCGGATGAATCTCTTTCTGTCGAAACTATGCCGCGTAGTAGTCGGAGGCAATGTCCGATCGGGTCTGCCGTGGTGTGAGCGGCCGTATGCCATCTGCAAGAATCGAAGGCGTGACCGACGTTGACTCGTCTGCCGCCGAACGGCAGTCCGACCGGACCAGCCTGGGTGCGCAGTTCCTGCGCTGCCACCTGCCTATGCTGGTCGTGACGGCGGTCATTCTGCTCGCGGTCGTCTTCGTGGCCTGGGACCGCTGGCGCCGCGGCGCGCTGTTCTTCGGTGGCGCGGCCCTGCTCGCGGCCGCCTTCCGGCTCTGTCTGCCGACGGCCAGGGTCGGGTTGCTCGCAGTGCGCAGCAAGCCGTTCGATGTCGCCGCACTGAGCCTGCTCGGCTCCGCCATCGTCTTCATCGCCGCCACGATCAATACCTTGGGCATCGGCTGATGCCTTAGCGGCGCAACGATTTTCGCCACGACATCGAACCGCTCAGTTGTGACAGGTGTCCCGGTCGTTGTAGAGCATCAACTGGGTGACCTTGGCATCGGCGGGCATATTCCGGTAGATGCCGAGGAAGCCGTAGCGCGCGGGTTGGTCGGGGACCGCGGCGGAACTCCAGTTGTAACCGATCTCGAGCGTGGGATAAGCGGCGCGCACTTCGTCGACGGTGGAGCCAACGGCGATGCCCTCCGGGGTGCGGACCGGAAGTTTGCCGGGCATGATCGCGACGATTTCGCCGCTGTTGGTGAAACCCTGCCAACCGGCTCGTGCGGTATAGCGGCCGCAGCCGGGCGGATCGTTGGTGTCGTCGAAGGCCGCGATTTCGCCGGTGGCCTCGGCCGCGCCGCGGCTCATCCCGAGCCGCAGCTTGCCGAAGCCGAGCGGCCCGAGCACGGTCGAGGCCGATGGCAGCGTGGTTATCGATGCCGCCGCCCTGGTGGTTTCGGTCGGCTCGTCCGAGCATGCCGTTACGCCGGTGAACACCGCGCCGAGCAGCGCGAATGTCAGTACGGCACGATGAATACGCATGGTCATACCCCCGATGTCGTCCATGGACCGGAATGCCCGCCGAGTCGAGACGGTGCGATGTCGGCCAGTCTGCACATCGGCGACTGCCCGAGTCAAGGCGGCATCCATCGGCCGACGTCAACCCTATGCGTCACCATTCGGGCTCGGTGTCGACTGAGACGCAACGACTTTCGTCGGCATCCGCCGATGCAGAGGTTTCCGATCGAGCACAGCGAAATGGTGGCGCCGTACTCTCGCGGAGCCACCATTGCATCAGTGCCGAGCGTGGCGTCAGCTCTGGCTCGACGGGTATCGCTCGGTGAATACAATGCGCTCGCGTGGGCGGCGACCCAGGTGTGGCGGGGCGGTAGCGCGACTGGATCGAGGTCGATATCAACCGCATCGAAGCGGCACGTCGCGCCGCCCGCTAGCCGACCTCGGCTATCGCGCGCCGCCCGCGCCCGCCGTACAACTGCCGCGCCTCGCTCGGCGTAATCGTCTCCGGTCGCGCCGGTGGCTCACCCTTCAGGTGCTGCGCCAGAATTCGACCCGCCATCGGTGCGATGTACGGTGCGGCGGCGATGAGGCCGAACGAGTTGAACGCGGCGCTGCCCGACACGATGGTCTTGGCGGCCGGTCGGACCAGCAGATCGACGATTCCCCAGCGATCGAATCGGCCGAGCTCGCGCATCCATTTCGGCAGCGTGGCAACCGAAGCCAGGGACAGCAGCCGACTGCCGAGGGCATAGCCGACACCAGCTCCGTTGCGCGGCGAGGTCCACAGCAGGTGGTGCATGCCCGCCTCGGCACGCTCGGAGGTGCACAGGCGTGGTCGCACCTTCGCGAAGTACGCGCGCACCTCCTCGCGGGAGCGCGGCACCTCCTCCGGTTTGCAGGTCTGCAGTTCGGCCGCGATCGCGCACTCGCGCCAGTAGCGTGCCTCTTCCTCCGGGGCGAGTGGGCCGGGACCGAATACCTCGTACGCCTTGAGCACCGAATGCCAGCCGGTGATGTGGATCCACAGCTGGGTCTCCGGACTGTTCGCACTGTAGCGCTGGCCACTGATCGGTTCGATCCCGGTCATCGGCGCGTGCACCTGCATCAGATGTTCCGCGGCCTGGACGGCCGTGCGGCCGTCGGCGATAGCCACGAGCAGGAAGTAGGCGAAGGTATGGTCCAGACGGCTGCGCGGGTCGGTGTAGATGCCCTGCGAATCGGCGACGGCCGCGGTCAGGAACGGATCGAAGTGCTCGAGGACTACCGCGCGCTGGAAGCCGATCACGGCGGTCGGCGCGGTCCAGATCTTCCAGCTGGGCGAATCCGGGCCGAAGAACCCGTAGTCGTCCCGGCGAAGGGTGGTCGGATCGAAGGCCATCTGCTGCTCCTTTGCCTGCTGGCCCGCCCGGATCGGCGAATACAACGCAACCGTAGCAATTGCGGTCAGTCAATACAACGGTCCCGTAGCATTTATTCGCGGGTGGGATTCCCCAGCCGGAAACCGTGCTGACAGGATGGAGGCGGATGGAGGTGAAACGACAGTGACGCAATCGCGCACCGCACCGGACCGGCCGCGACGGCGGTATGCGCCGCGCCTACCTCCCGAGGAACGTCGCGTCCAACTGCTCGACGCCGCCTATGCGGTATTGAGCCGGACGGAATTGCACCAACTGAGTATGGAGGCGGTCGCGCAGGAGGCGGGCGTCGGAAAGCCGGTGCTCTACACCGTGTTCAAGACTCGTGCGGAACTCGTTGCGGCCCTGCTGGAACGCGAACGCGAACGCGGTATCGAACAGGTCGCCGCCACCTTGCCGACCGATCTGCTCGGCGCCGATCCGGTGGTCGCGGCCTCGGCGACCGTCGAAGCGTTCGTCGGTGTCGCACTGGCGAATCCGACGCGTTGGCGGCTGATCCTCGCCACCCCCGGCAGCGCCCCCGACGAGTACCGTGCGGCACTCGCCGATTCCCGCACCGGTGTCTTCACTCAGGCCGAATCCCTGGTCCGCGCGGGCATCGCACTCGATCCACGTTGGGCGGGAATGGATTCCGCCCTGCTCACCAATGCCGTGCTGAGTGTCGCCGAAATGCTCGGCAGACTCGCGGTCAGCGCACCTGAGGAATATCCGCGCCAGCGTTTGGAAGCCTTCGTCCACTCCATCGTCCAACTGCTCGTCGGCGCGCCCGCCGTGCGTTCAGCCGAATGACGGCCCGGCCCGGGAAGCACGACTATGCATCGATACCCATCCGGCGGGCCCGTCGACTTTGCTTGCACGCAAGACTTTTGTTTGCGCACTAGAATCCACGCCATGACCGCAGCGCACGACTACGACGACCTGCATCGCTTGGTCGATCGGCTGACGCCGGACCAAGCGCATGCGCTGAGGGCCGTCGCGTTGCAGTTGGTCGTCACCGATACTCCTCAATGGCGCTCTGCCGCCGAGCCCAAGGGCGAACGACGTCGACACCTCTCGTTTGCTGGCATCATGAATGCCGAGCCTGATCTCGCGGCGAGGTCGGAAGAGTTGCTCCGTGAGGAACGTGCTAAACAAGGCGAGTGATCGTCTGCGACACAGGTCCGCTCGTTGCCGTACTGAACGAAAACGACCCGGATCATCAACGCTGCCTTGATCTCCTCGAGACCCATGCTGGACCATTGCTTGTGCCTGGTCCAGTTCTCGCGGAAGTGTGCTAATTCTTGGAAACTCGTGTCGGGCCTTCGGCTGAGGCCAGGTTTCTGGAATCGATCGCCAACGAGGAGATCGAGCTCGTCGATCTCACTCGAACCGATCTACTGCGGATGGCCGAGTTGGTCCGAAAGTACTCCGACTTCCCGCTGGGTGCCGTCGATGCCGCCGTCCTTGCCGTGGCTGAACGACTCGAGGTAAATGAGGTCGCTACCCTGGATCGTCGGCATTTCAGCGCTGTCCGAACCCATCATTCGGCTCCGCTTCGCCTGCTACCTGACTGACGGTGGCCATGGAGACGGCGAACCTTCAGCTGGTGCGACTGACTCGCGCCAATCGCATGGTTTCGGTCAGCAGTTTGGATACCGCGGCGGCTTCGGTGAGAAAGCCGTCGTGGCCGTCGCGGGAGTGCACGATCTCGAGCCCCTCGCAGCCGGGCAATCCGTCGGCCAATTCCTGCTGAGTTCGCAACGGGTACAAGCGATCCGAGTCGACACCGCCGACCACGCACGGAACCGGGGTGGCGGCGAGGGCGGCCGCGATACCGCCGCGCCCGCGGCCGATGTCGTGCCGGTTCATCGCCTCGGTAAGTAGGACATAGGTGGCGGGATCGAAACGGCTACAAAGCTTTTCGGACTGGTGGTCCAGATAGCTCTGCACCGCATAGCGGCCGCCGCGCCACGGGTCCTCGTCGCCCTGTGCATGGTTCTCGAAGCGGTGATCGAGTTCGCCCTCGGTGCGGTAGGTCAGGTGGGCGATGCGACGGGCGATGCCCATACCGGTCATGGGGGCGCGATCGGTATCGTGGTAGTCGCCGCCCTGCCAGTCCGGATCGGCCTTGATGGCGGCGATTTGCGTTGTCTGCGTGCCGATCTGGTCGGCGGTGGCACGTGCGCCGACGGCGAGTACCAGTGCGGATCCGACCCGTTCCGGCGCGCCGATCATCCATTCCAGCACCCGCATACCGCCCATCGAACCGCCGACGACAGCGGCCAGGCGTTCGATGCCGAGCAGGTCGAGCAGTGCCGCTTCCGCGGTCACCTGATCTCGGATCGAGATCTCCGGAAACCTCGAGCCCCAGGGCTTTCCATCCGGTGCCAGCGTCGAGGGGCCGGTGCTGCCCTTACAGCCGCCCAGCACATTCGTCGCGATGACGCACCATTCGTCGGTATCCACCGGTGCACCCGGACCGACCATGCCGTCCCACCAGCCGGGCAGCGGATGGATATCGTCGGGCACCCCGACGACATGTGAATCGCCGGTCAGCGCGTGCTCGACGAGCACCACATTGTCCAATGCGGGGGAGAGCTGACCCCAGCGCTGCACGGCCAGATGTACGTCCGGGAGGACCGCGCCGCTCTCCAGCCGCACCTCCCCGATGGCGATGATGCCGAGCCGCCCGTCCGGCGGTGGCAGGGCCGCCGCGGACGAGTGCGCGGTACCTTGTTCGGTGCTCACGGTCACGACTCCGCCTCGCCGGTGCTCGGCTCCGTCGCGACCGAGTGCGCGGTGTCGATGGTTCGCTCGCTCATGATGTCGCCCCCGGGAAACCGTGCGTCGCGGACGCCGGGTGAATCGGGAGAGAACGCACATCCCCGATGTTAGCTACCCGGCTGAACCGGGCCGCGGTCCGGTAGATCGGGCGGGTGTGTGCGCCGGTGATCTGCTCGCTTGCGACGAACCGATCGGTCGCGGACGCGATGGGGTCACTCATACCGTGCTCCACAGGGTTGTTCGCCAGCAGGTCTTATCGGAGTGCGGGTGACGGACAACAACTCATCGGAAACCTCCTGAAGTGCGCGCTTGCCCTCGACCATCGAGAGCCCGGTCATCACCCGGAGCACCCCACCGCTGCTGGAGGGTTGCCGTCCAGCAAGCCGGGGCTTCGCGCTGGCACTCATGACCTGACGGACATGGTAACCGGCGGGCGGTCGGCGACTGAAATCCGTTACCGGTTTTCCGCCGGTTCGGTCGCCGGACGTCCGGCGCATACGCGCATGAATTCGTCGTATGACGTGGTGAATGCGGCGCGGGCCGCGGTGGCGGCCGCTGCGGTGTCCTCGTCGTCGAAGATCGACTGCTGGCACTCCATGCTGAGGTGGCCGATCAGCTGCCAGGCACCGACGACCAGTTGGACCGGTAGCGCGTCGGGCTGGGTGCCGAGTCGCTCCGCGATCGCGTCGGCGATCGCGACGTTCTTATCGTCGGCCAGCTCCATGCTCTGCGCGCTGACCGTCGGACTGCTCCGCAGGATCCGCTGCATCTGTTGGAAGCGCCGGAACGACAGCGATCCCTCGGTGCTTTCCGAGGCGTGGTCGACGACCTGCAGGAAGGCCTCGCGCAGCGATTGCAGCTCATTGCCGGTGACCGGGAGTCCGCGCAGGCATTCGGCGATGGCGAGGCCGAAATCCTTGACCGGACCCAGGATGATCGCTTCTTTGCTGTCGAAGTATCGGTTGATCGTGCGGGGGGACACATCCGCGCGGTCCGCGATCTGTTCGACCGTCGTCGCGTCGAAGCCCTGTGCGTCGCACAGGTCGAGCGCCACCTCGATGATGCGCAATCGGGTCTGCTGCTTTTTGCGTTCGCGCAATCCCATGCTCACGCCGCCGGGCGCACTGGGCCCTGGATTCGCTGGAGCGCGCACAGCCTCCTCGGCTGTCGCGCTCGCGCCGATCGGCGTTGATGACTCGAGCATGGCCCCATGCTATCGCAATCGGGACGGTTTGTGTCCTTAACAGTCAAATGTCTGATTGCGACATTTTTCTCTTGACGACAAATGTCGGCCAATGACAGGATGGCTGCACGACTTCGAGACGGCTAGGAGACCAAGGTGAGCGAGACTGCGACAGCGGTGGAAGTTGTGGAAAGACAATCGAGCTCGGCACGCTGGTTGGCCTTGGGGGTGATCGCCTTGGCCCAGCTCATGGTGGTTCTCGACGCCACCATCGTGACCATCTCGCTGCCGTTCGCCCAGCAGGATCTGGAGATCAGCGACGGCAATCGGCAGTGGATGCTGACCGCGTACACGCTGATCTTCGGCGGCCTGCTGCTGCTCGGTGGACGGCTGGCCGACTACCTCGGGCGGCGTCGGGTCTTCATCGTCGGCCTGGTCGGCTTCGCCGGGGCGTCCGCGGTGGCGGGTCTGGCGCAGAACGGCGCGGAGCTGTTCGCCGGACGGGCACTGCAAGGTGCTTTCGCGGCGCTGCTCGCGCCCGCGGCACTGTCACTGCTCTCGGTGACCTTCACCGAGGCCAAGGAGCGGGCGACCGCGTTCGGCGTCTTCGCCGGTATTTCCGCGGGTGGTGCGGCACTCGGCCTGATCGCGGGTGGAGCGCTGACCGAATACGCCTCCTGGCGCTGGTGCCTGCTGGTGAACACCCCGATCGCACTGCTCGCACTGCTCGGTGCGCTGGCCTTCGTGGTCAAGGATGTGCCGACACCGCGAGCAGGCGGCTATGACGTACCCGGCGCGGTCACCGTGACGCTCGGTCTGATCGCCATCGTGTACGGATTCAGCCGCGCCGCCGAGGACGGCTGGCTGGCCGGTAGCACCCTCGGGCTGCTCGTCATCGGCGTCGCGCTGCTGATCGCCTTCGTCGCCATCGAGCGTCGCTCGTCGAATCCGCTGCTGCCGCTGCATATTCCGGGGGAGATCAACCGTGGTGGCGCCTTCCTCGCCGCGCTGCTGATCCCGATCGCGATGTTCGCGATGTTCCTGTTCCTGAGCTACTACTTCCAGATCACGCTGGGCTACTCGTCGCTGAAGGCCGGTGTCGCCTTCCTGCCGTTCCCGGCGGGCATCGCGATCTCGGCCGGTGTCACCAGTGCGCTGCTGCCGAAGCTGGGTCCGCGGCCGCTGATGGTGGCCGGGGCCGTGCTCGGTGTGCTGGGTCTGGTGTGGCTGGCGCAGCTGAGCTACGGAGACAGCTACGCCGCCGGTGTGCTGCCCGCGCAGTTGCTGATCGCGCTCGGTATGGGCCCGCTGTTCGTCGGAATGCAGACCGTCGCGCTGCATCAGGTCGAGGAGGAGGACTCGGGTGTGGCCAGTGCGCTGTTGAATGCGGCACAGCAGGTCGGCGGCGCGGTCGGCACCGCACTGCTCACCACCATCTCGGTGCAGACGGCCAAGACCTTCGCGCAGAACAATCCGACGCTCGACAATCTGCTGGCCCGCGCTTCGATCCACAGCTACGACGTCGCGTTCTATGTCGGTGCCGGATTCTTCCTCGCGGCAATTCCGGTGATCGCGTTGATGATTCGGGACAAGCCGGAGAATCTGATCGAGGGATCCGAGGAAGACGCGCGGATTCCGGTCGCGGTCTGATCCTGCAATAGCGTGTCCGGGTGTCCGATGGGATACCCGGACATCGCTGTTTCGGCAGGTGCGCGGCCTCGCCGACCTACTTGTCGGTAACAATTTCGGGCGGCTTCACATGGGGGGCTGCCCGCGCGGTGAGGTCAATGGCAGCAGTACGCTTGTCTTGTTTGCACCACATGTCTCGCGGACAACGCGGGACATATACGTTGTCTGTTGGAACAGCTGGGGTCCGCTCACAAGTGTTCGCCTGGCCGTGCAATGAGGGCACCATCCTAGGAGGACACGAAGATCCATGTCCAAGATCAAGGTTGAAGGCACCGTCGTCGAACTCGACGGCGACGAGATGACCCGGATCATCTGGCAGTTCATCAAGGACAAGCTGATCCACCCGTATCTCGATGTGAACCTCGAGTACTACGACCTCGGCATCGAATATCGGGACAAGACAGACGACCAGGTCACGATCGACGCGGCGAACGCGATCAAGGAACACGGTGTCGGCGTCAAATGCGCCACGATCACCCCGGATGAGGCCAGGGTCGAGGAATTCGGCCTGAAGAAGATGTGGCGCTCGCCCAACGGCACCATCCGCAACATCCTCGGCGGAACCATTTTCCGCGCGCCGATCATCATCTCGAACGTGCCGCGTCTGGTCCCCGGCTGGACCAAGCCCATCATCATCGGCCGTCACGCATTCGGCGATCAGTACCGCGCCACCGACTTCAAGGTGTTCCAGGGCGGCACCGTCACCCTCACCTTCACCCCCGACGACGGTAGCGAGCCGATCGTGCACGAGGTCGTGCAGATGCCCGAGGACGGCGGCGTCGTCATGGGCATGTACAACTTCAAGAAGTCCATCGAGGACTTCGCGCGGGCCTCGTTCAACTACGGGCTGCAGCAGAACTACCCGGTCTACATGTCGACCAAGAACACCATCCTCAAGGCCTACGACGGCATGTTCAAGGACACCTTCCAGGAAGTCTTCGAGGCCGAGTTCAAGACCCAGTTCGATGCCGCGGGCCTCACCTACGAGCACCGTCTGATCGACGATATGGTCGCCTCCTCCATGAAGTGGGAGGGCGGCTACGTCTGGGCCTGCAAGAACTACGACGGCGACGTGCAGTCCGACACCGTGGCCCAGGGCTTCGGTTCGCTCGGCCTGATGACCTCGGTGCTGCTCACCCCGGACGGCAAGACCTGTGAGGCCGAGGCCGCGCACGGCACCGTCACCCGGCACTACCGCCAGCACCAGCAGGGCAAGCCGACCTCGACCAACCCGATCGCATCGATCTTCGCCTGGACCCGCGGCCTCGAGCACCGCGGCAAGCTGGACAACACCCCCGAGGTGATCGGCTTCGCGCAGACACTCGAGGATGTCGTCATCAAGACCGTCGAGGGCGGCCAGATGACCAAGGACCTGGCGCTGCTCGTCGGCGGCGATCAGGGCTACCTGACCACCGAGGAGTTCCTCGGCGCGCTCGACGCCAACCTGGCCCGCGCCCTGCGCTGAGCCCGCGCCTCTTGCCGGTGGTCGGTGCCGCGAGATCTTCGCACCGGGCCGCCGGTGAGTGCGCGGTCGAGGTCTGGACGTCCCCGACGAGTAACCCTGAGCCGGGCACCCACACCACGACGGTGGCATGGGTGCCCGCACTGTTTTCCGCGAGTGCAGTCCGCACCTTTCCGGCGATCCGAACCCTCCTGCCGGTACCCACCAGCCGCGTGTTGCCGTCGGGCTGCCCGGCGCGCGCCGGGTGGCAGTCGTTCGCCTGGTTTCTTCATGTTGAGGTGGGGGAACTCACTTTTGCCCGGGAAGTGGAGGCAGTCGCCGGGCGGTTACATGAAGACGTGACCAGTACCGTTGCCACGCAGACCCCAGCACCTACCGAGGCCGAGCGGACGGACTGGCATATTCCGGCGATGCTGGCGCTTGCCCTCGGTGGATTCGGAATCGGGACAACCGAATTCGTCACCATGGGTTTGCTGCCCGATATCGCGAGCGCCATGCACGTTTCCGAGCCGACGGCAGGTCATGCCGTATCGGCCTACGCGCTCGGCGTTGTCGTCGGCGCGCCGCTGATCGCCGCACTCGCGGCGCGGGTGCCGCGCAAACGTCTGCTCGTCGCCCTGATGGTGGCGTTCACCATCGGAAATGCGGCGACGGTTATCGCGCCCACGTTCGAAACTCTGGTCATCGCGCGGTTCGTTTCGGGTCTGCCGCACGGCGCGTACTTCGGTGTCGCCTCGCTGGCCGCCGCCACATTGGCACCGGTGGGCCAGCGCGCCAAGGCGATTGCCGCGGTGATGTTGGGATTGAGCGCCGCCAATGTTGTCGGCGTTCCCAGCGCGACCTGGCTGGGCCAGCATCTCGGCTGGCGCGATGCCTTCGTGGTGGTCGCGGTGATCGGTGTCGCCACCGTCGCGGCCCTGATCCGGTTCGTTCCGGAACTGCACGGTATTCGGATCACCAACCCGATGACCGAACTCGGTGCGCTGCGTCGCTCGCAGGTGCTGCTGACCCTGCTGGTCGGTGCGATCGGCTTCGGCGGCATGTTCGCGGTCTACACCTACATCACCACCACGCTGACCGATGTGGCCGGAATGGCACTCGGTCTGGTGCCGTTCGTGCTCATGCTCTTCGGCCTCGGGATGGTCGCGGGCAATATCGTCGGCGGCATTCTGGCCGATCGCGGCGTGGACCGGGCGATCTATGTCTCGATGATCGCGATGGTCGTCATCCTCGCGGGGTTCGTTGTGGCCGCGCACAATCCGTACACGGCGGCCATCGGTGCCTTCTTCATCGGCGCATCGGGTGCGGCCCTCGCGCCCGGTCTGCAAACCCGGCTGATGGATGTCGCCGCCGACGCCCAGACCCTCGCCGCAGCGCTCAATCACGCGGCCCTGAATATCGCCAATGCGGCGGGTGCGTGGTTGGGCGGACTCGTTATCGCGGCGGGTCTGGGCTACACCGCGCCCGCGACCGTCGGTGCGGTGTTGGCGGTGCTGGGTGTTCTGCTGTTCACGGTGACCGTCTGGATTGCTCGGCGCTCAGCGGTTTAGGTGTCGGGTTGCAGCGCGACGACCGGAATCACCCGATCCGTCCTGGTCTCGTATTCGGCGAAGCCCGGCATGACCGCCACCATCGCGGCATAGAGCCGATCCCGTTCCGGACCACCGGTGATCGGGGTGGCCGTCGCCTCGATGGTCTCGGTGCCGATCTCCAGCGTGACCTTCGGATTCGCCAGCAGATTGTGATACCAGGCCGGATGCTCGGGTGCGCCCGCCTTGGACGCGATGATCACCAAACGGTCGCCGTCGCGGATATAGGCCGTCGGATTCGTGCGCGGCAGTCCCGTTTTCGCGCCGGTCGTGGTGAGCAGCAGGAGATCCTTGCCCTCGAACGGGCCGCCGACCTTGCCCGCATTCGCTCGGAACTCCGCGATGATGTTCTGATTCCAATCGTTGGCCATCTGCGCTCCTCGGATCGAGAAATCGGGTCGAGGTAATCGTCGTCGATGGGCGGGCCCATCAGCTGTCTTTCGTTCTCTTTCGCCTATCGGCTGCCGCTGCCGTGTGCAATAGCCGGTCGACCAGCGTATCGACATATTCGTCGGTGAACGGGCCGGTGCCGAACAGGGTGCGGGTGTAGAGCGGGGCCAGGATGATGTCGACCACCTCCAGGACTTCGGGGGCCGCTTCGCCGCGGGCGGTGGCGCGATCCAGCATGGCCTGGACCTGGTCCACCCGTTCGGCGAGGAACCGGTCGCGCGTCGGTTCGCCTGCCGCGCCGGTGTCGAGCAGCGCGAGAATCGTGCGCAGCAACGCCAATCCGTCGGGTCCGCTGACATCGCGTGCCGCCTTGGCGGCATAGGCGCGCAGATCGCCCTCGAGCGAACCGGTATTCGGCATCGCCGATTCGGTGCCGAGCCGATCGACGGTCATCTCCATGGCCAGCGCCTCGAGATTGCCCCAGCGCCGGTAGATGCTGGTATCGGCGACCCCGGCGCGCGCGGCGATATCGGCGACCGTGAAATTGCCGTAGCCGCGTTCGGCGACCAGTTCGGTGACCGCCCGGTATACCGCCGCGCGCACGCGGGCGCTGCGACCTCCGGGACGGCGGGAGCGAGCCTGTTCCTCCATGACGCCACTTTAACGCAGTTGATAGTTGCGTTTGCGTGCCACAGCCCGCTACTGTGTTCTTAACGCCGCTTCGAACTGCTTTTAGGAGCGGCTCGCATCTACGACTGGCTGGACGACACCCTCGACCGGGCCTGCAACCGCTGTACCAGCTATCAGAGATTTTTCAGGAGACCGACATGACCATGATCAACCGTATCGACCGCGCCATCGATATGACCGGGCGCATCGTCAAAGGCATTGCCGCAGAACACATGAGCGCACCGACACCGTGCCGGGAATGGGATCTGCGCGAACTGCTCAACCACTTGGTGGGCGGCATGAATATCTTTGCCGCCCAACTGCAAGGCCTGACTCCGGTTCGCGACCACCACGACGACTGGCTCGGCACCGACCCGCAGGGCGCCTACGCCGAGGCGGCCGAGCTCGACCGTGCGGCCTGGCATCGCCCCGACGCACTCGAACGGCCGGTGCGCCTCGGCTTCGGCGAGGTGCCGGGGCCGATGGCAGCGGTGATCCACCTGACCGAACTCGTCGTGCACGGTGTCGATCTGGCGGTCGCCATCGGGCAGGAGGGCCTGGTCGACGACCGACTGTGCGCGGAGATGCTGACGATCATGCATGAGATGGGCCTCGAAAGCTTCCGCGTACCAGGGATGTTCGGTCCCGAGGTCGAGGTGCCCGCTGACGCCCCTGCGCACCGTCGGATGCTCGCCTACGTCGGCCGAGCCTGATCATCGCTAGGCCCCGTCGCATTAATGCGACGGGCCTTCGCCGTGTCGTCGGCCTTCGCCGTGTCGTCGGCCTTCGCCGTGTCGTCGGCCTTCGCCGTGTCGTCGGCCTTCGCCGTGTCGTCGGCCTTCGCCGTGTCGTCGGCCATCGCCGGGTCGTCGTCTGCTTCGGTCGAACAGCGCGAATCCCCGGAGTGTGTCGACATCAGTTATCCGCTGCGATGTGGTTGCGCGCAGTGTCCGATCGAGGCCGCGCCGATGAGCGCCCTCGCGTCACAGCTCCTGATCGGCTACGAGAGGCAATGAACATACAGATCTGTATGTAAGTGTAGAATCGCCGGAATGACCAGGTCCGAAGCGTCCAAGCAACAGCGCCGCACGCAAGAGCAGCGTAGTAGTGAGATGCGCACCCGGCTGCTCGATGCGACCATCGAGTGTCTGGTCGAATACGGTTATGCGGGGACGACGACGCCACGGGTCGCCGAGCGGGCCGGAGTCACCCGCGGGGCCCAGGTGCACCACTTCGGGTCCAAGACCGATCTGGTGGTCGCGGCGATCAGTCATCTGGCGCAACTGCGTGCGGAGACCGCGATGCGGGAGATGTCCAAGGTCCAAGGCGGCAACGATCCCGTGGGGGCGGCCCTGGATTTCCTGTGGGAGCTACATCAGGGGCCGCTGTTCATCGCCACCGCCGAGCTATGGGTGGCGGGCCGGACCGATCCGGTACTTGCCTCGGCCATGGAGAAGGTCGAGCCGTTCGTCAACAATGCGGTGCTGATGGCGGTCGCCCGATTCGTCCCGGATGAGATGCGGCGCAAGGAAGCTCGCGATTTCGTCTACACCGCGATGGATGCGCTGCGCGGAATCCTGGTCTCCGACTTCATCGATCCGGATTCCGAACGGGCGCACCGGCGTTGGCGGCGGGCGTCCGCGCATCTGCGGGAGGTCGCCACTGCCGCACTGGCGGCGCGACCATTGCTGGGGCGCGCCGAATAGTCAATACGGCTACAGGGCTTTATCAATCCCATGGCCTGCTGGGGCGTAGTTGTTGGCGCGGGTGGTATGTGCCGCGCGCTAATCGGCGCGAAGCACCGATGAGCTTGTTTACTGAATTTCCGGTCCGGGCACCACGATGATCATGCCCGTCTGCGGCAGCGCCCGACATTCCGACGCCGGAACCATCATCGCCGCCGCCGCGCCGACTCGGCGGTGTGACCGGGCAGGTGCCGCGCTCGACGCCGCGGCGCGCGGATTGCGGACCGTGCTGGTGGGGCGGCACGATCTGGCATTCGGTACGAGCCGGTGGAGTTCCAAGCTGTTGCACGGCGGACTCCGGTATCTGGCCACCGGGCAGGTCGGCATCGCACACGAAAGCGCGGGTCCCGGTTCGGTGAGGTTCAAGGCGGTCTGATTGGCCCTTGGTGGATGGCGCAATTCTGCTACGCACGGCATGTTGCAGCTGACCCATCTGAGCTGGGAACCCTCTCTTGATACGGGCGGGGTTACGCCGAGCTATTGCAGCCTTACATACAGCTCTGTATGTTTGTTTTTGTTCGATCCGGGCGAGACCGGTCACTGCGGGCTGTCGACTTCGGCGCATCGGTCACACCGGGTCAGGTACTACGTGAGGAGTTCGATGGCGAACAAGGTCTACGTCGTAGGCGTCGGCATGACGAAGTTCGAAAAGCCGGGTCGTCGTAAGAACGAGGACGGCAGCGCTTGGGACTACCCGGATATGGCACGGGAGTCGGGTACCAAGGCACTCGCCGATGCCGGGATCGACTATCGCGAAGTCGAGCAGGCCTACGTCGGTTATGTCTACGGCGAATCCACCTCCGGACAGCGCGCCGTCTACGAACTGGGCATGACCGGCATTCCGGTGGTCAATGTCAATAACAACTGCTCGACCGGATCCACCGCGCTTTTCCTCGCGGCACAGGCGATTCGGGGCGGGCTGGCCGATTGCACGCTGGCATTGGGGTTCGAGAAGATGCAGCCGGGCTCGCTCGGTTCCACCTGGGACGATCGCGAACAGCCGATGGCCAGGCATGTCATGGCACTCGCAGAGATCTCCGAGGTGCTTTTCCCGGTGGCGCCCTGGATGTTCGGCGCGGCGGGGCGCGAGCATATGAAGCAGTACGGCACCACCGCGGAGCATTTCGCGAAGATCGGCTACAAGAACCACAAGCATTCGGTGAACAATCCGTATTCGCAGTTCCAGGAAGCGTATTCGCTCGATGACATCCTGGCCTCCCGGATGATCTACGACCCGCTCACCAAATTGCAGTGTTCGCCGACCTCGGACGGTTCGGGTGCGGTCGTGCTGGCCAGCGAGGATTTCGTGAATTCGCACGACCTCGCCGCGCAGGCGGTGGAGATCGTCGGCCAGGCGATGACCACCGACTTCGCCTCCACCTTCGACAACACCGCCAAGAACCTCATCGGCTATGACATGAATGTTCAAGCCGCACAAAAGGTTTACCGGCAGTCCGGCCTCGGACCGGAGGACTTCCAGGTCATCGAGCTGCACGACTGCTTCTCGGCCAACGAACTGCTGCTCTACGAGGCCCTCGGACTCTGCGGCGAGGGTGCGGCCGGAAAGCTGATCGACGACAACCAGACCACCTACGGCGGCAAGTGGGTCGTGAACCCCTCCGGCGGGTTGATCTCCAAGGGACATCCCTTGGGCGCAACGGGGTTGGCGCAGTGCTCCGAACTCACCTGGCAACTGCGCGGTGCCGCGGATCTGCGCCAGGTCGACAACGTCACCGCCGCGCTGCAGCACAATATCGGGCTCGGCGGCGCCGCGGTCGTCACGGCCTACCAGCGCGCCGACCGCTGATTTCCGCTGGCGAAAGCCGTAATGCAGCAACGACATTCACTCGACGAGGAGTAACGCATGGGCCACATCGAAGCCACCAAGGACGTCAATGCCACCCCGGACGCGCTCTGGGCGGTCGTCTCCGACCCGCAGACCTGGGACAAGTGGTTCACCATCCACGAGCGCTTCATGGAGGAGCCGCCCGCCACGTTGGCGGAGGGGGCCAAGCTGGTCGCGAAGATCGTCATGCTCGGCATGGCCAACAAGCTGGAATGGACCGTCGTCGCGGTCGAGCCGCCGAGCAAGCTCACCCTCGGTGGCACGGGAATGGCCGGGGTGAAGACCGAATTCACCTTCGATATCCAGCCCAAGGGTGATGGCGGCAGCACCATCGTGGTCTCGGGTGACTTCGAGGGCGCGTTGATCAAGGGCGCACTCGGCAAGGCGGTCGAGAAGGACGGTCTGAAGCAACTGGACCGCTCGCTCGAGCAACTCGACGCGCTGGCCTCGGCCTGATTCGGCAGGAGCAGGTGATGACAGCGGAGGCCGCCGCGGCGCGGCTGGTGGAATTCGACGACAGCGGGCTCGAAAACTGGTGTGACGATGAACATTTCGAGGTCACTCGGGAGCGAATCGCCGAATATGCCGCCGCGACCAATGATCCGATCGAGGCGCATCTGGTGGGCCGGGTCGCCTCGCCGATCTTCGGCATCGTGCCGGTCTTCGAGGCCATGATGATGCCGGTGATCGATGTCGCGCCGATGGATATCTTCGGCCGAGTCGTACACGGGGAGCAGGACTTCCACTTCCATCGCGCGATCCGGCCGGGCGACGAGCTGGTCTCGCGGGCCAAGGCAATCGGCTACACCAGCCGTTCGAACGGCAGCACCATCACCATCCTCGTCGAATGCCGCACCGAGGCAGGGGAATTGGTGAACGAGCAGTATCTGACCGCCTTCTTCCGCAATATCGATGCGGGCAAGACAGTCGGTGACGCGGCTCCGGCACACAAATTCGACGAGAAGCTGCGGGCGCAGGAGCCGGTCGCGGTGGTGTCTCAGCATGTCGACCTCGACCAGACCTACCGCTATGCGCCCGCTTCCGGTGATCCGGTGCCGCTGCATCTGGACGAACAGGTCGCCAAGGATGCGGGGCTGCCCGGGATCATCGCGCACGGCCTGTGCACCATGGCCTTCGCCTCATGGGCCGTGCTCACCGAGGTCGCGGGTTCGGATGTCAACCGGCTGAAGCGGTTCGCGGTGCGCTTCGCCAAGATGGTCTTCCCCGGTGACGACCTGGAAACCCGAATCTGGCGCGTCGGCTCCGAAAACGGCATCACCACATACGCCTTCGAGACCGTCCGCGGCGCGGACATCGTCCTGAGCGACGGTCTCGCCGAAATCGCCGACCAACTACCGAACAACTGAGGAGCCTGTAGATGGGTACATTGGCAGGACGGGTCGCCGTCATCACCGGCGCGGGCCGCGGCATCGGGCGTGCGCACGCCTTGCTGTTCGCCCGCGAAGGTGCGGCCGTCGTCGTGAACGATCTCGGCGGCAGCAATACCGGTGAGGGTTCGGATGTCGGCCCGGCCCAGGAGGTCGTGAACGAGATCATCGCCGCGGGCGGCAAGGCGGTGGCCAACACGGACAACGTCGCCACCTGGGAGGGCGCGGGTAGTATTGTCGCCCAGGCGATTTCGGAGTTGGGTGGACTCGACGTCGTAGTGAACAATGCGGGCATTCTGCGCGACGCCTTCATCGCGGGCATGGACGAGGCGCAGTGGGATGCGGTGATCGCGGTACATCTCAAGGGGCACGCCGCGGTGCTGCACCACGCGGCCGCGTACTGGAAGGCGCAGAGCAAGGCGGGCAACCAGCCGAATGCCGCGGTGATCAATACCGCGTCGGCCTCCGGAACGACCGTCCCGAATGCGGGGCAGGCCAACTACGGCGCGGCCAAGGCCGCGATCGCCGCATTGACCCTGGTCGCGGCCGACGAACTCGCGCGCTACGGCGTCCGCGTCAATGCGATCGCGCCGATCGCGCGCACCCGGCTCACCCTGGCCACACCCGGCATGGGTGAGATGCTGGCCGCCGAGGCGGCGGCGATCGAGGACGGTGATTTCGACGCGTTCAGCCCGGCCAATATCGCTCCGCTGGTCGCCTATCTGGCTTCGGAGAAATGCCCGATCAGCGGCAAGGTTTTCGCGGTACAGGGCGGCGCCATCTCCGAGCTGGCAGGCTGGCATGACGTGAAGACGATCGAGACCGACGGGCCCTGGGTCATCGACGATATTGCCGCTCGCCTGCCCTGATCTCGCGGAAACTGTAGGAGAACGACGATGTTCGAATGGTCCGAAACCGATGAGATGATCCGCCAGGCGGTGCGCAGCTTCATCGACAAAGAGGTCCGCCCGCACCTCGACGCGCTGGAGAGCGGTGAGCTCACTCCCTATCCGGTCATCCGGAAGTTGTTCAGCGACTTCGGAATCGATGCGATGGGTGGTGAGGCGGTGCAGCGGCTGCTCGCCGAAGAGCGTAAGAAGGCGGCGGCGCTGGCCGCCGGGGAGTCGCTGCCCGAGAAGTCCGAAAAATCTTCCGGCGGTGGCCCGTTCGCCGGACAGGAATCGCTGATGGCGGTGCTGATCGGGGAGTTGTCCGGTGTCTGCATGGGGCTGGTCACCGCGATGGGTGTCAGCATCGGTCTCGGCGCAACCACCATCCTCTCGCGCGGCACGCTTGCGCAGAAGGAGCGGTGGCTTGCCGATATCGTCACCATGAAAAAGGTTGCGTCATGGGCGATTACCGAGCCCGACTCCGGTTCGGACGCGTTCGGCGGTATGAAGACCTACGTCAGGCGCGACGGCGAGGACTACATCCTCAACGGGCAGAAGACCTTCATCACGAACGGTCCGTATGCCGATGTGATGCTCGTCTACGCGAAGCTCGACGAGGGCGAAGGCGGCGATAAGCGCGAGCGCAAGGTGCTCACGTTCGTGCTCGACAAGGATATGGCGGGCCTCACCCAGGGCAAGCCGTTCAAGAAGATGGGCCTGCACGCCTCCCCGACCGGTGAATTGTTTTTCGACAATGTGCGCGTGGGTCGCGACCGGCTGCTCGGCGAGACCGAGGAGCACAAGGGCGGCGACGGCCGCGAAAGTGCCCGCTCCAGCTTCACCGCCGAACGCATCGGCGTCGCCTTCATGGCGCTGGGCATCATCAACGAATGCCACCGGCTCTGCCTGGACTACGCCAAAAGCCGCAAGCTGTGGGGCCAGGAGATCGGCCGCTTCCAGCTGGTCCAGCTCAAGCTGGCCAAGATGGAGATCGCCCGGATCAATGTGCAGAACATGGTCTTCAACATCCTCGAGCGCGGCAAGGCGGGCAAGCCGCCGACCCTGGCCGAGGCCTCGGCCATGAAGCTCTACGCCTCCGAGGCCGCCACCGAGGTAGCCATGGACGCGGTCCAGCTCTTCGGCGGCAACGGTTATATGACCGAATACCGAGTCGAACAACTCGCCCGCGACGCC
This sequence comes from Nocardia sp. NPDC052112, assembly GCF_040680135.1. NCBI lineage: Bacteria > Bacillati > Actinomycetota > Actinomycetes > Mycobacteriales > Nocardiaceae > Nocardia > Nocardia sp. NPDC052112. The sequence continues at coordinate 28,763 of NZ_JBFAWD010000037.1, forward strand.
AAGTCCCTGATGATCTATGCGGGCAGCAATGAAATCCAGGTCACCCACGTAGCCAAGGGCCTGCTCGCCAGGTAGCGCGCGTCAGACCGCGCGCAAATGCGTGCGGCTGGCGTAGATGTGTTCGGCGATCAGGGTCGCGATGCGGTCCGGGGCCTCGAGCATGGGGACGTGCCCGACGCCGTTGACGAGGATGCGGTCGGCGGAGTCGGGCAGTTCCTGCAGGAAGCGGCGGGCATATACCCGATTGGGGATGATCCGGTCGTATTCGGCCATCAGCAGACGCACCGGGGTCGGGAGGTTCGACAGGTCTTCCAGCGCGGGCGCGCGCATAGTGCCCAGGATCATCGGGACCATGGCATCGCAGTGCAGCGCGGCCGTGATCATGGCGGCGATATCGCGCCGCGAGACAGCGGCGGCGTTCTTGCTGAGCAACAGCAGCGCGAAGCGTTGCGCGATCGGATTGTTGATCGCGAATCCGCCGAGGCGCTTACCGATTTCGACGATCGGAACCAGCGACAGGAATTTTACGCCGATGCGGAACTCGGTGAGCGAGGGCGATTGCCAACCGCCCGCCGGTGCGATCGCGGTCAGGGTGCGGGCCCGGCCGCGTCGGGCCAATTCGAAGCCGACCCAGCCGCCGAGTGAATTGCCCGCAATATGACAGGTACGCCAACCGAGTTCGTCGAGTTGATCTTCGATCCGGTCGGCGAGGGCATGGACATCGGTGGACCAGCCGTCGATCGGTTCGCCACCCCAGTGGCCGGCGAAGGCGGGGGCGAACACCTCGCAATGCGCGGAAAGCCGCAGCGCAACCTGTTCCCAACAGTGCGGCGAGAGCATGAACCCGTGCAGGAGCAGGACCGGATCACCGGATCCGACATGCAGCGCCTTGATGGGCGCGAGACGGGCGGGGGAGTTGGTGGTGCCTGACATCATTGTCAATCACCCCTTCCTGGACTGCGATGTCCCGGGGGAGTTCGTCTGACCAGCATTGTACGGTCGTTGTGTGCCATACATCATCTCCACGATCAATGTGAACGGCGTCCGTGCGGCGACCGGCAAGACGGGCAAGGGGATGCTCGAGTGGCTGGCGGCCACCGAGGCCGATGTCATCTGCCTCCAGGAGACCAGGGCGACCGATGAGCAGACCCGTGCCGCGCTCGCGCCCGCACTGGACGCGGGCTGGTATCTGACGCATGCGGAGCCGGGCGCGAAGGGGCGGGCCGGAGTCGGCATCCTGTCCCGCCGCGAACCCCGTGCCGTGCGCATCGGACTCGGGTGCTGGCAGGACCGAACTTGGCGGCCCAGCGCCGAATTCGCCGGTACCGGGCGCTATGTCGAGGCCGAATTCGATGAATTGACCGTGGCCAGCGTGTATGTGCACACCGGCGAGGCGGATACGCCGATGCAGGACGAGAAGTACCGCTTCCTCGATGAGGTCGGCGCCCATCTGCGCGCGCAGACCAGCGATTTCGTGATCTGCGGCGACTGGAATGTCGCGCATACCGAACTCGATATCAAGAACTGGAAGGGCAACCTGAAGAACTCCGGCTTCCTCCCGCAGGAGCGAGCCTGGATCGATGGCATGCTCGCCGCCGGATACGTGGACGTGGTGCGCAGCCTGCATCCCGGCGTCCCGGGCCCGTACAGCTGGTGGTCCTATCGCGGCCGCGCCTACGACAACGACGCGGGTTGGCGCATCGACTACCACCTGGCGCGCGGCGAGGTGGCCACCAGAGCGAAGCAGGCCGTGGTCGAACGGGCCGCCACCTATGCCGAGCGGTGGTCCGACCACGCGCCCGTCACGGTGCAGTATCGCTGAGATTCACGGCGAGGATGGTGCACGATATGGCAGTGCTGGAGATCGGGAGCGCATGAATATTTCCTCGAAGCGGGTTCGCGCCTTCGCCGCGCTCGGTGTGGCCCTGCTGGCATTGGTGATCGCCCTACTCGCCGCGCGCGGTGGCGGGGACAGCAAGCCGACCGCGGCCTCGGTCACCTCCACCACCCGCAGCGCCAGCGTGGTGGCCCCGGCGCGCGGCCCTGATGTGACCACCACATCCATCGTTCGAGCCCCTGGCGTTCCGGACCGCGCCTACACGACCCTGGTCGAAATCGATGCGGGCCGCTGGCCGGATTCGGCGAATGCGCCCGGCACCAAGGGCGGTGACCGCTGGATGAACCGCGGCGGCACCCTGCCCGCCAAGGATTCGGCGGGCAAGGCCCTCACCTACCAGGAATGGGATGTGAACCCGAAGCAGCCCAACCGTTCCCGCGATGCCGAACGCATCGTCACCGGCAGCGACGGTTCGGCCTGGTACACCGGTGACCACTACGAAACCTTCACGAGGATGCGCTGATGACAGTTCCGTTATCGCAGTTCCTTGCCCGTCCCGAGGCCGAGCGGTCCATCGACGCGGCGGCCTCGGCACCGACCGCCGTACTCGGCGCCCTCCCCGTGGACGCCCCGACCCTCAGCGGCGTGCGCTACGACGCACCCGTCGATTACGCGGTACGTGAACTGCGCGGCCCCAAAATGCGCACCACCGCAGGCGTTTTCGACGAATTCGCGGCCGCGTTCCAATTCCCGTACTACTTCGGGGCGAATAAGGATGCCTTCGACGAATGCCTGCGCGATCTCGACGATTTCGTCGGTTCCGCCGCCGGATACGTTGCCGTGATCCGCGATTCGGCCGATCTGCTTGTCGACGAACTGGAAGAACGCACCTGGTTCACCGAAGCCATGCGCGAAGCCGCCGACTACTGGTCCACCAAGGGCCTGGCCTTCCGGGTCGTGCTGCAAGGCGAACCGGCCGACCCGCAGATCGTGCGCCTGAGCCCGTAGCGCCCTCAGGTGAGGCGGCGGGCGAGGTCCTCGCCGAGGAGTACGAAGACGTCGGTGGTGTGGTCGATCAGTTCGTCGCGGGTCAGGGGGAGGTCGTCCTGTATCCAGGCGGTGAGGGTTTGGACCAGGCCGCCGACCAGATAGGTGGCGCGAAAGTCGATGGCCGGATCCGGATTCGGGTCGGTGATGCCATAGAAGTCGATGCCCTCGGCGGCGACCAGGCGCGCGAAAACCCGCACCGTCTGGTTCGTGCGGGCGCGCAGCTCCGGCGTCGCCATGCCCGCGACCAGCGCGACGTGCGCCTTGCGCGGATCGTCGGTGAGCAGATGTATGCCGGCGGAGATCGCGGCGTGTGCCTTGGCTCGGGTGTCGGCCGGTGCGGTCTGCAGCGCACCGATGATCGCCCCGGCCATTTCCTCCGCGATCCGATCGATGAGCGCGGCGAGCACCGCGTCGCGGCTGTCGAAGCTTTCGTAGTAGTAGCGCTCGTTGAGTCCGGCCTGCGCGCACAGCCCCGAGACGGTGAGCTTGGCGATGCCCTGGGTGCCGATGATCTCCAGCGCGGCATCGAGCAGTGCCGCACGCCGCTGGGCCCGGCGTTCGTCGGCGGAGACGCCGCCGTAGGTCCGCCGCGCAGGCCCACCGGTCGCCCGTGCACCGCTTTCTGCGGACTTGCTACGCGCTGACTCGCTGGTCGCGGGGCTGTCGCCGCTTGTGGACTCGTTACGGGATGCTCGCCCGCTGGTCGCTCGACCACCGCTCTCTGCGGACTTGCTACGCGCTGACTCGCTGGTCGCCGGGCTGTCACCGCTT
>NZ_JBFAWD010000037.1:32517-41516 GCF_040680135.1 Nocardia sp. NPDC052112
CTTGTGGACTCGTTACGGGATGCTCGCCCGCTGGTCGCTCGCGCACCGCTTTCTGCGGACTTGCTACGCGCTGACTCGCTGGTCGCCGGGCTGTCGCCGCTTGTGGACTCGTTACGGGATGCTCGCCCGCTGGTCGCTCGCGCACCGCTTTCTGCGGACTTGCTACGCGCTGACTCGCTGGTCGCCGGGCTGTCACCGCTTGTGGACTCGTTACGGGATGCTCGCCCGCTGGTCGCTCGACCACCGCCCCTCGCGGACTCGCTACGCGATGCTGGCCCACCCGTCGCCCGGCCACCACCCCTCACGGAATCGCTTCGCGATGCAGTCATTCAGCGATTCTGACATGGGTGCGGCCGGGGCCGACCGGATCGCGATCCGAGGTGGTCGGTGGTCGCGGCCCGGATCCGGTCCGGACGCAATCTGGTGGTAGCTATTGCCAGATCCAGGGTTCTGGAGGATTCTATTGCCAGATGCTGTGCAGCCCGGCCCGCCGGGATGACGGGTCACGATGCCCGACAGCAGGCGCTCGACGAGGAGGCAGCAATGTCCCAGCCCGGCTACTTCGCCGATAATTCGATGGCCCGTCGGGTCATGAGCAAGCGCGCGGTCGGCCTCACGTACGGCCAGCGTGCTCTGGTGATCGGCGCGGTCAACCCGCTGCTCTACGTAGGGACGGCCGAGAACACCGAGCATCGGATGACCCCGTACACGCGACTCGCGTTGACCGGCAAGCTCTTCGAGGCCGTCTTCCTCGGTAGCAAGGACGAGGCGGATCGCGCGCTCGCCTTCACCACCAAGAAGCATGCGAAGGTCGTCGGCGAACTGCCCGAGGATGCGGGCTCGCACCATCCGGCGGGGACCGGCTACTCGGCACTCGATCCGCATCTGATGTACATGACCATGGCCTTCACCTTCGACTCGGCCGAAGTCATGCACGATCTGCTGGTCCGCCCGCTGACCGACGGCGAGCGCGAAGGTCTGTACCAGGACTATGTCCGCTGGGGCGAATTGTTCGGCATGCCGCGCGAGGCCGCGCCCGGCAGCTACCCGCTGTTCCGCAAATCCTTCGACGACTACCTCGCCTCGGACGAGCTGTTCCTCACCGATGAGGCCCGGCTCGTCGGTTCATATCTGGCCGGTCAGCGCGTGCCCTATCCGCAGCGCAGGCCGATGCGCCGAGTCGTCGACGCGTTCTACCTGCTGGTACAGGGCAGTCTGCCGCCGCGCATCCGCGAGATGTACGCGATGCGCTGGGGACTGGCCGAGCAAATCGCCTTCCGTGCGCTGGCCCAGGGTGTGCGCACCGCGCATATCGCGCCGCCGCTGCTGCCGCCGGTGCTGCGCGGGACGCTGGCAGGTCCGAGTGCGCCGGTCTACAAGTTGTTGTCCAAGCGGGAGCGTGAACTGCACAGCACCGGCCGTCCCAGCATGCCCGGTGTCGACCCACGCAACTGGGCGGCGCGAAATTCCGCGTGACGCCCATGCGAAGATCGGGATATGTCCAGTCCTGCTCAGACGAACCCGGCCGCTGAACGCAAACAGCGGGTGCTGTCCGGGATCCAGCCCACCAGCGCGTCCTTCCACCTCGGCAACTACCTTGGGGCGCTGCAGTACTGGGTGACTATGCAGGACGACTACGACGCGCTCTACTTCATCCCGGATATGCATGCGATCACCGTGCCGCAGGATCCGAAGGAACTGCGCGCGCGCACCAAGGCAGCGGCCGCGCAGTTGCTCGCGCTCGGCATCGACCCCAAGCGCTCGACGCTCTTCGTGCAGAGCCAGGTGCCCGAACATGCCGAACTGACCTGGGTGCTCAGCTGCATCACCGGATTCGGCGAGGCCAGCCGGATGACCCAGTTCAAGGACAAGTCGGTCAAACAGGGCGCGGAGAACGCCAGCGTCGGACTGTTCACCTATCCGGTGCTGATGGCCGCGGACATTCTGCTCTACCGCCCGCATCAGGTTCCGGTCGGCGAGGACCAGCGACAGCATCTGGAGCTGACCCGAAATCTGGCCCAGCGCTTCAACTCTCGATTCAAGAAGACGTTCGTGGTGCCGGAGGCGCATATCGTCAAGGGCACCGCGAAGATCTACGACCTGCAGGATCCGACGTCGAAGATGAGCAAGTCGGCTTCCACCGACGCCGGTCTGATCAACTTGCTCGACGATCCTAAGATCACCGCCAAGAAGATTCGCTCCGCGGTCACCGATACCGAGCGCGAAATCCGTTACGACCCGGAAACCAAGCCCGGCGTCAGCAATCTGCTGGTGATCCTGAGTTCGCTGAGCGGCACCCCGATAGTCACGTTGGAACGCGACTATGCCGGTCAGGGGTACGGCGATCTGAAGTCCGACGTCGCCGACGCGCTGGTCGAATTCGTCACCCCGCTGCGGGCGAAGGTGGAAGAGTACCTTGCGGATCAGGGTGAACTCGACCGCATTCTCACCTCGGGTGCCGAGCGGGCGCGTGAGATCGCGGGCAACACCCTGGCGCAGGTTTACGACCGGGTGGGGTTTTTGGCTCGCTAGCCGGGGAATACCGCTATCGACCGCTTGCGGACCACCACCGCGGTCTCTGTTGAAGGGGCGTGACAGGTGCAGGTGATCGACAATGTCAAGGCATCGGTAGAACGATGGATCCAGTCGCGGCCGTGGCTCGATCATCTGGTTCGGGCAGGCGAGCGGTATCAGCGGCAACGCGGAGACTACTACGCGGCTGGCATCACGTATTTCACGGTGCTGTCGCTGTTTCCACTGTTGATGGTCGCCTTCGCGGTTGCGGGATTCGTCCTTTCGGGTCATCCGGACACGTTCACCGATCTGCAGAACAAGGTCATGGAGAACATTCCGGGATCGCTCGGCACGCAGATCAACGATCTGATCGAAAAGGCGGTGCGCTCGCGCGGCACCGTGGGCACACTGGGTCTGCTGGTCGGTGCCTACACCGGGCTCGGCTGGATGGCGAATCTGCGGGCGGCGCTGACCGAACAGTGGGAACAGCAGAGCACCGAACACAATTGGTTGTTCAACAAGCTCTCCGACCTCGGTGCGCTCATCGGTCTCGGGCTGGCCTTCGTGGTCTCGATCAGCCTGTCCGCGCTGGCGTCGAGCACCCTCAGCGCCCGAGTGCTGATCACATTCCATCTGGATGATCTGCCGGGGGCGCGGCTGATGCTGGTGCTCATCTCGATGCTGCTCGGCTTCCTCGCCTCCTGGGCGGTACTCGCCTGGATGATCGCGCGGTTGCCCAGGGAGCCGGTCACGCTCCGTAGTGCCGCGCGGGCGGCGGCGCTGGCCGCGGTGGTTTTCGAGATCTTCAAATACGTCGCGTCGTTCTACCTGCAGACGGTCCTGACCAGTCCCGCCGGTGCAACATTCGGCTCGATCATCGGCCTGATGGTGTTCACCTACATCACCTACCGAATCATTCTGTTCGCAACCGCCTGGGCCGCAACAGCATCCGAAAACGAGCCCGAACCCGAAATAGCCCCACCCGCTGCCGCCGTGATCGTGCCCCGCATGAGCGCCCCCGGGCTGTCCATTGGCGCCGGCGCCGCCTACTTCGGCGCGGGTGCCCTTGCCGCCCTTGCCCTTTCGATCCTGCGCCGCAGGTGACAGGGAGTGGTGTGAGTCGCTGACCCGGATAGATCCGTATGGCAACCGTGTCACTCGTAAGAGTCGTTCGGTTCGCCACCTGAAATCCACATCACCGCGCTCTCCGGTAACCACAGCTGTCGCCGAATTCGTGCCCGGGAAGACTTTTTCATCAGTAATCCCGTTTCGTCGGCCGCCCAATCGGGATGTCGGCGGAACGTGGAAAATGGCGTTCCGTTGACAGCCCCCAAACCCGCGAACCATTCGACCCGGTCGAAGCCCTCGGCCATCCGACAGCCACACCCACCTGAATAGGCGGCCGCTTGACTTCAAGACCATCGGAGGTCCTCGGTGCTGCCACGATTGGCTCTTCCGGTCCTCGAGAAAGCGGGGAACCTCATTGGGCTCAACTTCCCATATTTGGGAAGTGTGCGTCTCATGGGGCAGACTGCGGTCACCAAGGTAAGGAGCCATGAGGTGACCCTGATTAAAATCGCGGGAAGAGTAGCGTTGACAGCCGCCGCGGCTGCCACGATGTCGCTAGTCGCACTATCGCCCGCGAATGCTGCTACACCTGCGGGATTGTGTGGTTCGGGCTACTATCAAATCGACAGTCATAGCTTGCGCTACGGCAAGATCTACCTGCTGTACAACGGTAGCGTCAATTGTGTTGTGACCATGAAGACCTCATATGTGGGGACTCCTACACTCACGAGTGCATATGTTTTGACCAGTCAAAGCAATATCAAACAGGATCAAGGCAACTTTTCACAGTATGCGGGCCCGGTAAAGATCTCGGCGAAGGGCGTCTGCATCCAGTGGGGTGGCGGGGTTTCATCTTCTACTGACGACGGGTGGGATGTGCGCGATGTGTGGACATCCGATCTCGAGCATTGCGATTAGTACCGCAACGGTAGTCGGCGGTTAGCTGAGTGCTGGCCTCGCTGCCGGTAGCGTGAGCGCGATCATGTCTTCCGCTTCGTCGGCGAGTCCCCCTTTGCAGCAATAGCTTTGGATGCTTCCAGCCGTGCCGGGATGAGCGTGGACCAGGTGATGTGCGCGTGCCAAGAACGCACCGGGTAGTGGTCGAGCTCGGCTTCATTCTAGGCCTGCTGGAGTCTTCTTGTCTCGAGCTGCGGCGTTTCCTGCTGGTCGCACCGTGCCATTTTCCTAGCAGCGTCGAGAACGATCGACTGCTTCGCCGCCTCGCTGGCACGGATTGATCTCCGTCCAGTCGTGCGCCGCCGCAGGATGGGCGGGGCAGTCGGCTCGTGCGGAGGGCTGACTGCCGGGTTCTACGGACCCGGATGGGTAGCAACCGAAGTTGGCCGAGGTCACCAGATATCGGTCCAGACGGGCCGTTTGGGGATGTCGAACACTGCGGAATTCTTGTGGACCACAACGGGAATCGAGGAGCCGACGCTCAATCGCTCGGCCAGTGCTCGCGCCGCGACCTCGCGGAATTGAGGGTAGAGGTACTGCTTCTGCACGCGGGCATCCGCACCCGAGTCCGGGTGCGCGAACTGGGCTTCGACCCGCACCCGCCACAAATCGAAGTTGAGCGTCCCCGAACGGTACTTGTATCGCAGATCCGACGCGACCACCACCGCAGACATCGCGATCCCGGCCCGCCGCAGGTAATTCCGGCGCAGCCGCCATGCGGCGGCCAGCACGAGCATCCACGCACCTATGCCCAGCAATACGCTCACCGGAAGAAACAGCGCCATGGCGACTTGCGAACCGGTCCACCGGGCTATCGCGGCACCCAGGTTCAGCGCGCCCGCCATGAAGGCCACCGCCGCTACCACGACACCCAGCGTCCACACCAGCGACATCGGGCCGATCATCTTCCGGGACCGCCCCACACCAACTCCTCGAGCAAACCGGCACTAATCCACCGACTGTAACGGCACCTCGGAACGCGAAGTTACGGCACACTGCGTCTCAGCGCCAGCGCCGCTCATCGGGGTAATCCTCGAAGTCGTCCGGCCAGTCGCTCGGGCCGACCACGGTTTCGCCTGGTCGCGGACGGCGGGTGGGGGTCTGGGTGGGCGGCCACGTGGGGGCTGGAGGCGGTGTGGGTTCTTGCGGGGGTTCCGGGGTCCACTTCCAGGTGAACAGCGGCGAGCTCTTCATCTCGGCGACTTCCGGTGGTACCGGGCTGGCGAGGGTTTCGATGTCGCACCAACGGCATTCACCGTTACCGACTCGTTCGGCGTATGCCTTCAGCGCCGGGGACGCGGTGTCCATACCGGCGACCATCGAGATGAATTCCTCGGTCACCTCGGTGGGACCGTCGAACAGTTCGTCAATGTCTATGTTGGCCAGGCGGGTGGTGGCGGTGCGTAGATTGTCGACCGCGTCCATGACCTTCCTGGCGATCGCCTCCACCTCAGGGTCGAGATCGGGCTCGCGCATGCTGCCCCATTGTGGTCGCGTCATGACGCGTTCTCCCACGGTGCGGTGCCGGACCCGGTGTCATACGACTGTGTCGGGCGGTCCACGGTGTCGCCGTAATGGGAAATTGTTTCGATATCCTTGGCGAGGGCCGCCTTACGGGTCGCGTCGTCAATTTTCTTGGTGACCGGCGCGATGGCCTCATCCAGTTTCTGTTTCCCCTTCTCCTTCAACTGGCCTACCGGATCCTTGATGATGTCGAGGAGCTTCTTGAAGGCATCGGCAAGCTCTTTGATCTTCTTGACCACCTCGATGGCGTTTGTGATGATCACACCGATGTCATAGACCAGCTTGGCGATGCGGGCAGCTCCGAGACCCGGGACGGCTGCGGACAAGATATTCGCGACCGACTTGAGAGCGCCCTTGATGTCGTCGAAATCGACATATTTGTTGAGCATCCCCCACAGGTATTCGAGGATTTTTTTGATGCCGTTCCTGATCTCATCGGAAACCGCGCCCGCACAATCACTGACGATCCGGCCGACCGGGCCTTCCCATTTCATTGCCGCGACCTGCTTGGTCGCCCACTCGCTGAAGGATACGGAAGCTTTACCATCCCAATTGGGTTTGCCGTCCGTACTACCGTCGATCCGCTTCACGCCGGATTCGAGATTCTTACCGCATGCCTCGAGCCCGTTGCCCGCTGCCTTGTAAACTTCACCGAGCCTGCGGATCTCGGACCAGTTTCCCGGAACCGGCTCCAAGCATGTTACCAGCGGATCGTATTCGGTTCCCGCCGCGCGAGTGATGCTCTTGATGGACTCGTTCACACGGCCGAGCACCGGGAAAACTTCGGCGATGAGACCGGCGAGCTCCTCTTTATTCGCCGCTGGCGCTTCGAGTTTGAAAGACTCCGGCTTCGGGTAAGTGGCGGCACCGGCGTATTGCGTGGTCACGCCGATCTCTTCGGTGCTGTCATCCACCGGGAGATTCGATTCGGTATGTGCGTTCAGCTCGGCGTAGGACTTCTGATCCTGGCTGTGATACATCCACGCGGCCTTATTGAGCTCGATGCCGGTGCCCAGGGTGGTATTCGCGAGCACTGCGTGGCGCTGAGACATCCAGTCAGCCGCATCATTGATGGGGGCTACCAGCGTGTCGATGATCGGCCCGTGGAGCCAATCCGCCGCCTTCCCCTCCTTCGCCACGAAGCTGGACGCCAACAGGGCGTCCCCCGCTATCGAGGCGACAAGATTACTCAGACCAGCAATCTCGCTGGGATTCGCCGCGAAGGTCTCAGCCATCTGCATATGCCCTAACTCTGTACTTTCCCCGAAGTGCAGCCGAATATTATTGCGCCACTGCCAGATTCGCGCTCCTCCCGACTTTATGCGTGCAGGCATGGTCCGTCAAATGAAGGTACTAGTCGGTGCCGAGTGCTTCGCTGAAGGTTTCGGCGATCTGGCGGATCTGGTCACACGCAGGCGGCACGGCAACCGGACCGGGGTGCACATGCAGGCCAACCGTAAAAGTCCCGTCGGATGATTTGAGCGACGCCGAACAAAGGCCGTCAACCAGCGGGGTCCGGTACAGCACCGCCTCACGCCCGCCGATCGGGTCGGAGTTGAATACGCTGTGGTAGTCCGGGTTATTCCGGATATCGTCAAGAGTCGAGTCGCTCGACGTCACTGACACCATGCCAGTGGGGTACTTCTCGCCATCGACGAGTGTCTCACGCCAGAATTGGCAGCCGATAGTCGTGAGAATGGAAACGCTTTCGCCTGGGTATCTTTCGCGAGTCGCCGGGTCGAATCCGGCCCGGGTCACCAAGTCATCGCCCACACTCACACACGGATCGAACCGAACCTGTTTGGCGCCGGTCTGCACCGGCGCCGGTGGAACGCCCACCTTCACGGAGGCGGTCGCCTTGGCAGACGTCGCGGGCGAGGCCGTCGCCGAAACCACCGTGTTCGCACCCTGATCGGTGGAACTACCAGCACAGGCGACCAGTGTCGTCGCACTCGCCACCAGGCAACCAGCTGCGAAACTTCTTCTCGTCATCGAAACCCTGATCGTTGAGGGTCGCCAGCCTATCCCGGCGGGACCAGACGGTCACTGTCATTCGTGATCATCGCAGAACGCAAGCAAGCCGAACACTCGGTCCGAATGCAACGATCACCATCGTTCGTGATGACCGTGACTGATCGGCGTACTCGGCCGTCACCTCCCGCGCGGTCTCGATCCAGCGCTCATCGGTGAGCGAGCCAACTGCCGTTCCGCCCGCGCGCCTTATACCCGCTGATCGAAGACAACCCCCGGGTCGAACTCCGGCCGAGGCTCCCCGGCCCCAGCCAACTCCACCGACCGCGACCGAAATCCCGTACCCGAGAAGCGCTTCTGGCCGTCCCGCCACCGGAACGTCCGCCACGGCACGATCTCGGCAACCTGGCCACACGTCACACGAGACCATGGAATCCGGTCCACCCGATTGCTGCCCGGGCGACGCACCGACAACTCGGCAGACGCCTTCGCCGCAGCCTCGTTCATCCCACCGCAGCCCTCATCGACACGTCGGACATCGGGCGACAGGCTGCCACCCAGACCAAGAACATGAGGATGGATTCGGTGAGAAAATCTCACGCACGCTTCAATAAACGAAGCCGACACGAAATCGCTCGTGAGATTACGAAGCGCGCCATGAGACCCTACAGGCGGAGTAAAGCCAGGCCGAGACTGTCAGCGGTCGAAGTCGCCTCGGGTTGTCGCGGTGGTGAAGGCTGACCATTCGGCTGGGGTGAATACCGGTGTGGGGCCGGAGGGGTTCTTCGAATCGCGAACGCCGACAAGGTTGTTCGGGAGGAAGGCGACTCCGACGCAGTTCGAGGGGGCACCGCTGTGACTGTTCTTGAACCACTTCGCGTCCGAGCGGTTCGTCATGAGGTGCCTGTCTGAGGTCAGCGGTCGAAGTCACCTCAGCTTGTCGCGGCGGTGAAGGCTGACCATTC
>NZ_JBFAWD010000037.1:41615-74376 GCF_040680135.1 Nocardia sp. NPDC052112
CGGCTGGGGTGAACACGAGTGCGGGGCCGGATGGGTTCTTCGAATCGCGAACGCCGACAAGGGTGTTGGGGAGGAAGGCGACTTCGACGCAGTCTCCGTTGGCACCGCTGCGAGTGCTCTTGAACCACGTCACGTCCGAGAGATTCGCCATTGGGCGCCCCCGAGATCAGTGGTCGAAGTCGCCTCGGGTTGTCGCGGCGGTGAAGGCCGACCATTCGGCTGGGGTGAACACGAGTGCGGGGCCGGATGGGTTCTTCGAATCGCGAACGCCGACAAGGGTGTTGGGGAGGAAGGCGACTTCGACGCAGTCTGAGCTGCCGCCGCTGTGGCTGCTCTTGAACCAGCCAGCACCGGTCAGATCAATGTTCACGCGTACTCCTTCGCCATTCGCATGAGTAGAGCACGGCTGTCGATGGGATCCATCGCACTTCGCCGGAGGCCCTCGTACGCCTGATGATATCGCTGAACGGTGGCTGGTTTCGCAAGATACAAGCCCCCTGTGAAATTCTCAGCGAAGACCACGGGCGGCTCGATCGCCTCCCGCTGCCTATCCGTGCCGAACTCCAGGATGACGAATGGACCGGTGGCGTCCCCCAGGGGGAATCCAGCGCTGAACGGGAGGATCTGCAACCGCACGTTGGAGCGGGTGCTCATGTCGGCGAGGTGTTTCAACTGGGTTGCCATTACTTTCGGTCCACCAACCACCCCTCGCAGAACCGGCTCCCGCAGCATGACGTCGAGTGTTGCCGGATGGTGCTTGCGGGTGATTCTTGTTTGACGACGCATCCGCAACTGCACCCGGCGCGCGTGCTCTTCTCCGCCGTCGTCCGGATAGACGGATCGAATGAGCACGCTCGCGTATGCCGGTGTCTGTAACAACCCCGGCACGAGTTCGGGCTGATAGGTCGTCAGCCGCTGCGCTGAAGCCTCCAGCCCGACGAAGAAGTCGAAGTTCGCTGGCATCACGTCGCCATATTCGAGCCACCAGCTCAGCTCATTGCCCTGTACCGCAAGCCCTTTCATCGCGGCAGTGTGGTCAGGATCGAACTCGTAGATCTTGCACAGCGCCTCGAGATCCACATCGCGCAGATGCGCCACCGTGCCCTTCTCGATCCGCTGTAACGTGCTGCCGCTGCGGTCGATCAGCCGGGCTGCCTGCTGGAGCGTGAGTCCGCAGCCCTCCCGTCCATCTCGCAGATACTTCCCCAGCTGCCGCCGTGCCAGTGTCGATCCGTCCTCCGACATGCCCGCCTCCCATCAGGTTTCACTGTTGGCATCAGCAGAGCACACCGCCATCTCATGCGGAGGGCACATCGCGAATCACCATGCGATCAGGGCATAACCCCAGGAAGGATTGCATCCAACAGGTCATTTGCAAACCAGATCACGATCGGCACGTACCTGTTCACTGGGACCGCTCAACCCGCCACAAGCCCGGCACCCACACACGGCTTGATCCGGGTGCCCGCGCCGATAGGGCAGGAGAGGTCCGAACCTGCAGGATCGAAATCAATCGAGACACTCTTTGCATCCCAAGGGAACCGATTCACCGTTTCATCCGTCCAGTACAGTGAGCGAACGGACAGCCAGGGAGGGGATAGCCGATGGAAGTGGGGCAATCGGCCGCAAATGCGCTGTATCAACAGGCCACTGGGGGAACATTTCGGATGGAGGCTGACGCCGCGCGGCGGTGCGCCGAGGTCTATACAAGATTCGTCGACACCACACTCGATCCAGAGATCAGGCGATCGACACGTTTGCACAAGCTCGAAGGATTCGGAGGATTCGAGTCCGCCAAGCAGCTTCAAGACGGATTTTCCGGCAAGGCAGTGCAGATGACGGATGCTCTCAACGGGATGAAAGAGGCGGCATTGAAGATGGCGGCGGCTTACCTGCGCGCCGGTCAGTTAGTGGAGGAAGCCGACGCCATGTACGCAAAGTCGATAACCACCGGTACTTCAGGAGTGCAGTCGTCATGACGGGAATCCGCAAGACCTTGCTGGCGCTACTGGCGGTAACCGTCACACCACTCGCTGCGAGCTGCTCATCCAACAGCGACACTGCACAAGAACCGGTTGACTCTGGTCGAACCACCACGTCGTCCATAGGCACACAATCGGCCCGGCCGACGCTTACCAACCCGAATCTCCAACCGCCCTCCCAGGACAACAAGTACACCACCAGCACGGGACGCCCCAAGGTCATCTTCGACCCATGCACATGGATCAGCGATGACACAGCTCGACGAGCTGGATTCGATCCCGCATCCCGGGCGCGCGGCGACGACCTCGTAGCCGAGTACAGCTTTCTCACCTGCGACTTCCTCTCAACTTTGCGAACCTTGCAATTGAACTCAGGAAACGCGACTTGGGAGGAAGACCTCGCGAAGGTCGGCTCGTACAGCGAGCCGATCACTGTAAACGGTCGCCAAGCCCTTCTAGTCCGTGATCCGCAAGTCAGTCGCAACTGCCAGATCGACTTGCGAACGAAGGTGGGGTTCGTCCAGGTCGACGTCTACCTCACCGACCGCGCCCCACAAAACCTCAACCCCTGCGACGGCATCACCGACATCGCCTCCACCATCGAACCGGAGATCGGCAAGGACAACTGACGATGACCGGCCTCGATATCAACGATGTTCCCTCGGCGCTCGGTGCATTCGATTCGAGCCGCAAGCCCGACACCACCCAGCCGAGCACGCTTGCGCGCGGTGAGCAGCAGGGCGCGGAGCGGTACGGGACGAAACTCGCCGCCGACGGCCAGGATCCGGCGTACATCGCTCGGATGGAGCAGTTCGAGGGCATCACCCACGAGGAGATCTACACCAACGCCCAGCTGATGAGTCCGGGCATCATGCATCACCAGGCCGATACCTGGATCAGCATCGCGACCGCGCTGAGCGGTGGACTGTTCGGCGCGAATCTCGCGATTCAGAAGGCATTGGCCTCGGGCATCGAGGGTGCCATGGCCGATGCGGCTCTTGCCGCGGCGCAGACGTTCTATCGGCAGGCGAGTGATGTCGAGCAGGTGATCAATGCCTGCGGGCACCGGATCAAGGGCGTGGCCTCAGCCGCCGAAGTGGTGAAAATGACGGTGCCGCCACCGTCCGCGGCGCAGGGGAGCAGGGGTTCGGCGACCTCGCTCGACCCCGCGCAGGTCATTATTTCCGCGGTCGGCGCGGGGCTGGCCGGGGCCGGTGACAGCGAGGAGGTCGCCTATCAGCGCGGTATCGAGGCGCTGCATCGCACGGCGATCGACACCATGAACAACAACTACAAACCGTCCTACGGTCCTGCCGGGTCCGGAGTTCCGACATTCGTGCCGGTGGCGTCGCCGGGTGGGGGCAACGAGGGCGTTGCCGGGCCGAGCGGCGGCAGCGGTGGTGGCAACGGCGGCACCTCCGGATCGGGGACCGGAAACACCGGCGGTAACAACGGCGAGTCGAACGGATCGGGGACACCGGGGACCGATCAGGGCGCGGTGAACCCCACGAGCCTCGACTCGAATTCCACTGCCGGACAACAGACACAGTCCCCGACCACGGCCGCGAGCACCACCGCCACCTCGCCCGCCGCGACAACCACCACCCAGATGACCCCGGGACAACACGGCACCTCTGGATCGGGCGGTACCTCCGGCCTCGGCAGCAGCGCCACGCCGAGTCCAGGACGCAGTGTCACCGGCGTGCCGATGGCCGGAAACTCCAGTGCGGCAACGGTTTCCGCAGGGGCAAGCAGCGCGGCCGGCACCGGCCGCAGCGGTATGTCGGGCATGTCGTCGCCAGGCGCGGCGCGGAAATCGGGGGAGGACGAGTCGAGCCGCAAGACTCCCGACTACCTGATCGGCCAGTACGAAGAACTGGTCGGCCCGGACGATCCCGCGGTTCCCACGGCGATCGGTTCCGACGCACCCTCGGCGCAACCGGCCCCGCCGAGCAGTGCGGACCGGCGCGGGTGAAGTTCGAGTTCACGCCCGATGAGTTCATGCACATCTGGCGCGAGACGCGGTCGGATCGCTACCCCTTTCCCCTGCGACTGATCGCCTCGGTGCGCTGGGAGGACGAATTCGACCGGCTCACCAACGAATTGGACCGCCGCCTGCCGCTGCACGGGAACCCGGATCTCTCGGCCGCGCTGCGCGTGGCGGCCGATCCGCGAATCGCGTTGACGCTCACCGGAGTTCGGCGACGCCCGATCCGCGCATTCGGCGCGATCGACGCCGACATCGGCGTCACCCTGGTGCAGCGTCCGGGTCCCACCCCCGAATTCGGCGGCAATGTCGTGCTCGAGGTCGGCTCCGCCGCGATCGTGCCCGCCGTGTTCACGGCGGTGCTCGGCGACGTGCCGGCCGGACGGCAACCGGCCGTGGCCGAGGATGTCCAACGCCTGGTCGACGATCTCGAGTCCTGGACCGGCCTCCAGGAGACGGCCTCGGACCGGATCTACCGCCTGCTGCGCGCCCCACGCGCCGGTTCCGGAACCGTGGAAACCCTACGCGGTCTGCGTGATTCGCATCCGGCCGCCCCCGAATACCTGAACTGGTTCGACATCGACGGTGACGGTCGCTACCACTACCGTCACCAACACAACGAATTCCACATCACCCCCTGCGACCAGCCCACGATCCGCCGCGAAATCACCCGCATGGCGCAGCCGATCCGCTAGAAGCACCGGCGGTCGCCCCCGTTCGACTGGCCAGATCGCTGGATGTCCAAAACCGGCCAGCCAGTCGACGGGGGAACCAGCCACGCGCTGTCAGGAGAGCCTGGCTCGCGCCCTCGACTCGAGCGAAGCGGCGGAAAAGTGCACCGGTGTCCGCTTTCGACTGCCGGGTAGTCGGATGCTCGACGAATTCGTACACCGCCGACCGTTGGCGCAGGCGAAAGTCGATGGAACCACACCAGCTTTCGGCGCGTCTAAGATCTCGAGACAACATTTCCGATCTGAGGACTTCGGTGTGGATTCATACGAGCAGGCTCAACTGAGTGCACGAACCAATGCGCTTCAAGGCGAGGTCGACGCCATGCTCGGCACCTACGAGCAGCAGTTGCGTGACATCGCGAACGCGCGAGACGTCCTGGCTACGGCAACCGCTGAGGGATGGTCGTCGAACAACCTTATTCGGGTGACGGCGAACTCGGCCGGGGTGCCGGTCGACGTGTGGGTCGACCCCGCCGCCTATAAGCGGATCGCTCCGGACAAGCTGGGCGCCTCCATCACCGAGGCCGCGCAGGCCGCGGCGCGGGCGGCGAAGGCGGAGATCGATGCGGTGCTGGCTCCGGTTACCGCGGCTGCCGCCGAATTCGCGGCCCCGGACGACTTTTTCACCGGTGTCCCGTTCGTCGGCCGCCCGATCGGGGACATCCTGCCACCACCTCCCGCGCCTGAGCAGGAGCCGCCGCGGCCCGAGCCGGATACGGACGAAGACGAAGGACCGCACTGGAAGGGCTGGGGGCAGAGCAAGAATGGCTGGTAGCGATAACTTCGGGATCGATCCGGAACAGGTCAAGGCGCAGGCGCCGAAGTTCGCTGAGCTTGCGAGCCAATTGACGACAGGTCTGGCCGCGCTGCGCAATGGGCTTGCCGAACATGGGGAAAGCTGGGGCAACGACGAATTCGGAAACCGGTTCGCGCAGAACTACGTGCATAAGGCCGATGAGGCATTGGAGGGGATCGAAGGCGCCGTACTCCTGTTCCAGTTCCTGGAGAAGGGAGTCGGGCTCACCGCCGACACATTCGAAGGGTTCGATCAGGAATTCAAGGACGCCCTGACCAAGGTCACGCGCAATCTCGATGGAAAGGGCTGACCGGCAGTGGGACTCGAGATACCCGACGAGCTGAAGCCGGTGGCCGCGCTGGTCGTGGCGAAATGGCCCGAGACCGATGAAACCGGCCTGCGTGCCCAGGCCGACCGTTGGGACGAAATGGCCGAATTGCTGGAGCAACTCAGCGAACTCGGCGACGATGTGGTCAAGGTGGTGCTGGCGCACACCGCGGGGGACACCCATGATGCGATCGATGCCTTCTGGAAGAAGGCGGGCGGTGCTGACGGAGCGCTACCGCAACTCGCCCAGTTCTGCCGGGAATTGGCCTTTGTGCTGCGAGTGATGGCCTTTCTCGTGCTCGGGGTAAAGCTCTACATCATCTCCATGCTCGTCTATTTGGCGGTCCAGTTGGCGATCGCCGCCGCGTTGGCGGTCGAGACGCTCGGCGCCAGCGTGGCCGAAGGGGCCGCGGTCCAAGTGGCGGTGCGGACGATGATCACGACCGCTTTGCGGGAGCTGATCCAGCAGATCGGGGTTCGCACGATAGTCCAGGGCGCACTCCTCGGGGCGGGTATCAAGGCCGGGACCGAGGTCGGGTTCCAGTCGCTCGAAATCAAACTCGGTATCCGAGATGGCTACGACGGATCGAGTATCGCGTCACAGGGGATCACCGGGGCGATCTCCGGTGCGGTCGCTGCCCCGGTGACCAAACTGCTGAACGACAAGGGCGTCAACCTCACGAACAGCGGCTCAGTGGGGAAGTCGGTTACCAACTACCTGATCGGCAAGAAGGTCGGCAGTACCGTCTCGGAACTTACCTGGGGTGATCAGGAGGGCATCACCGATCGGGTGAAAAAGGATGTGGGCGACTACGTCCGCAAGGAAATCGTCGAAGAACTGTCGGAAACGCCGAACACTCAGACCACCGGCCAGCCACAGAGCAGCCTCGATCTACCACCGCCCTGATCGGCTGACGCTGTTGACTGGAGCACCGCGGAAGACAGGCCCGTCACCTGCGGTGCGGCGGGAGTACCGTCGGTCCGGAGGCGGTGGGGGGCGGAAAGTTGTTCGGCGGGTGGGGGTTTGGCGGATAGTGAGATGGGGGCTGTTGGTTGCCGTTCGGATACGGGTGGTGGCCATAGGCAGAGTGAGCGCTGGGCGGGTTCTGCGATGCGGGAGCAAGACCGTGCCCGGAGCGCAATGCGTTGACGTCACGTCGGCGCACAGCTACCAGGTGCGGATCGGGGTCTACGGTACCGCCGAAACCGTCGGCCAGTGTGAGTGCGGTGATGAGGACCCGGATGAAGTACCAGACGATGAGGCGTCCAGTGGTTGGCCAGTTCCCGTCGTCGCCACGGATCAAGACCAGCCCGAGGACTACCTTGCCGAGGGTGGCGTGGGCGATGCGCTGGATCGCGACAGTGTGGATAAAGGACACCACCACGTAGGCGACGATCGCGAGCGCCACCCCGGCCAGCCCCGAAACCTTGACCAGCACGGTCGCAGCCAAGCCGATATGAAACGCGATGTCGATCATCGGCGCGAAGAAGACGCGCCATCCCCGCGGCGAAGGGTAACGGGGATCGTTCTTGTCGCCGTGGTAGCGCGGCCCGCGTGGCGGTGCCTCCAGATAGTCGTTGACCCGCTGCAACCCTCGACCGACAATCCCCATATCGACGATCTTGGCACATCCGATGCCGCACCCGAACCCGAAATCGCCCACCCGGTGCCGCCGTGCGCTGAGATGGGTTGCCGGGCACCCCGTCTCAGCACCGGGCACCCCGTGTGTCAGGTGCCCGGTCGAGAAACGGGGTGCCCGGACTCGCTCGCCGTCAGCGGTGGCGGTTGATGCGGCGGGCGCCGAGCAGGAGTGCCAGGGCGAGGATGACGCCGCCTACCAGCAGTAGGGTGCGGGTGCCCGTGTGGTTGTCGGGTTCATCGGGCTGTGTCTCGTGGTCGGTGTCCTTCGGTGGCGGGGAGGCAAGTCCCGCGGTGGCTTTCGTGGAGCCGGACTTGGTTTCGGGGAGCTTGCCGACGGTGGCGCCCTTCGGCATGGCGAAACCGTAGTCGAGCAGACGCGCGGCCTGTTCCCACGGACGCAGCGGCAGCACATCGGCTTTCAGCAGCGTCACGACGAGTCGGTGGCCGTCGCGTTGGGCGGCGGCGACGAAGGTCTGCCTGGCGTCGTCGGTGTAACCGGTCTTGCCGCCGAGCGCACCGTCGTAGTCGTAGAGCAGGTGGTTGTCGTTGGCGACGGGAAAGCCCGGATGGTCTTTGTCGTCAGGGTTTTTCGGATCCTTGGGGTAGCCGGGGAAGTCGATCTGTTCGGTGTGGATGAATTCGGCGAACAGCGGGATGGTCATCGCCTCGCGGAACAGCACCGTCAGGTCGTAGGCCGAGGTGCTCATGCCGGGGCCGTCCAGGCCGGACGGGCTGGCGGTTCGAGTATCCAAGGCGTTCAACGACTTCGCCAGTTCGTTCATTTTCTGTACGGCACCGGCGTCGCCGCCGAGCTGAGCCGCGATGGCGTGCGCGGCATCGTTGCCCGACGCCATGATCAGCGCCTGCATGAGCTGTCGGTTGGTGTAGCTGCCGCCCGGACCGATGCCGACGCGGGTGCCGTCGGCATTCGCGTCCTCCTGCGTCCCGATGACGGTCTTGTTCAGGTCGAGGCTGCGCAGCGCGACGGTCGCGAGCAGCACCTTGATCGTGCTGGCCGGTCGGTAGCGCCCGTGCGGGTCCTTGGCGGCGAGTACCTCACCGGTATCGAGATCCGTAACTTGCCAGGCTGTCGCGGAAATATCCTGCGGCACCGGCGGTGCGCCGCGCGGGATGACGACGCCGCATTCACCCAGACGTGAGCCGCCGACCGGCGGGGTCGGCACGGCGAGCGGGGTCGGCGTCGGCTGTCCGGGTTCGGGGACCTCGGATTCGTCGATCGGATTGGGCGGCTTCGTCTTCTGCGGGCAGTTGTCGGTATTCGGGGTGGTGAACGGTGTCGTCGTGCTGGCCGACGGCGTCGCCTGCGAAACGGTCGCGGCAGGGCCCCACGTCACGGCGGTAACGGCCAGTGCAGAACCGAGGCAGAGGGCGACGAGGAGGCGAAGGTCCCGGGTGCTCATCGGCTGCGAGCCTACTGACCGGTCCCGGGATGGGCCGACCAGAGACACGAATGCGGCGGGTATTGACAGGAACTACTAAATGAGAGCTACTATCAAAAAGTTGTAGCTGCCATTTTTGGAGGGGTTATGAAGACCGACTCGACTCGCCGCTGGCTGGCCTTGGGGGCGCTGGCCTTGGCAATGCTGACCATCGGCCTGGATATGACGGTGCTGACCGTCGCGCTGCCCACCCTCGCCGTCGACCTGAACGCGAATACCGGCGCGCTGCAGTGGTTCAGCACCGCCTACACACTGGCGCTCGCGGCCGTGATGCTGCCCGCGGGCGCGCTCGGCGACCGTTACGGCCGCAAAAAGCTGCTGCTCGGCGCGCTGGTGCTGTTCGGAGCGGCCTCGCTGGCCTGCGCCTTCGCCACCACCGCCGGCCAACTCATCGCGGCCCGCGTGGTACTCGGCATCGCGGCAGCGGTCATGATCCCGCTGTCGATGGCGGTGCTGCCGGTGCTGTTCCCGGATTCGGCGCAGCGGGCCAAGGCCATGAACATCTGGGTCACCTCGACCGCACTGGGGCTGCCGCTCGGTCCGATCCTCGGCGGCTGGCTGATCGATAACTTCTGGTGGGGTTCGGTATTCCTGATCAATGTCCCGATGGTGGTGCTCGGCGTGCTGGCCATCGCGGTCCTGGTGCCGGAGTCGCGGAACCCGGATCAGCGGCCGATGGATCTGCCGGGCATCGCGCTGTCGATTCTCGGCATGGTCGGCGTCACTTATGGATTCATTCGGCTCGGTGATAAGGGTTGGGGCAATGGGCTCGGTTGGGGTGCGCTGCTCGGCGGCGCCGCGATCGTCGCGGTATTCATCGCGTGGCAGCGGCGGGCGAGCTTCCCGCTGGTCGATCTGGGCCTGTTCGGCAGCCCCGGCTTCCGCTGGGGCGCGACGTTCACCGTGATCATCACGTTCGGCTTGTTCGGCCTGTTCTTCACCGTGCCGCAGTACTTCCAGGCGGTCCTGGGCGCGGATGCGCTCGGCAGCGGTGTACGCCTGCTGCCGTTGATCGGCGGACTGCTGATCGGATCGCGGCTGGGTGATCGGTTGCAGCCGAGACTGGGACCGGCGCTCATGGTGGCGCTCGGCCTGACGGTGCTGGCAGTCGGCATGGGTTTGGGCGGACTGACCGAACTCGGGACCTCGTACTGGTTCGTGGCTGTATGGGTCGGGTTGACCGGCGCGGGCATGGGCCTCGGGCTGCCGGCCGGCATGGCAGTCGCGTTGGACAATCTCGAGGTGGCCCGTGCGGGCGTCGGCTCGGCACTGGTGCAGGCGCTGCGTCAGGCGGCGGGCACCATCGCGGTGGCGGTGCTCGGCACCGTCCTGGCTACCGTGTACCGCGGCGATCTCGGCGCATTGAATGTCGATCCGATTCGCGACAGCGTGAATGCCGGTGTGGCAGTTGCGAAGTCGACCGGCAATGCGACCATGCTGGAGCAGGTGCAGTCGGCGTTCGTCGGTGGGATGAGCGCGATGCTGTGGGTGTGTGCGGCCATCTGTGCGGTGGCGGTGCCGCTCGCCCTGCGGGTGCTGCCCCGGCGGTCCACGGCCGCACCGCAAAACCAGGAGCCGATACCGGACGCATTGGCGGCGGTCGATGGGCCACAATCGACACATGTCGGTTGAACTGCCCGCGGACGGGACCGTCGTGCAGGGCCTGCGCGAGCGGAAGAAGGAACGGACCCGCCGGACGATTCGCGAAGAAGCGTTCCGGCTGTTCCGTGAGCAGGGCTATGCCGAGACCACCATCGAGCAGATCGCCGCGGCGGCCGAGGTATCGTCCAGTACCTTCTTCCGCTACTTTCCGACCAAGGAACAGTTGGTGCTCGCCGACGATCTCGATCCGCTGATGATCGATGCGATACGGGCCCAGCCGCATGACATCCCGCCGTTGACCGCATTCCGCAATGCGATCGCGGCGGTGTTCGCGAATCTGCCCGCCGCCGAGCTGGCATTCGAGCAGGAGCGTCAGGCGCTGGTCTACCACGTGCCCGAGCTGCGCGCGGCCATCGGAATGGAAATGCAACGTGGCATCGATCTGATGGCGGGTTTGCTCGCCGAGCATATGGGTCGGGATGCGGACGATTTCGAGATACGGGTGACTTCCGGTGCCATGGCGGGCATCGCGCTGGGCATCGCACCGCTCTCGCCGCTGAATGCCGAGAACCTCAATCGCGCACTGGATTTCCTGGAGGCCGGGTTACCGCTCGGCAAGCAGTAGCGCTGCCGAGCGGTCGAAAGTCCTAGGCGGACTTGATAACCGGGCATCCGTGCGCCAATGGACCGAGCAACTTGTTGTTGTCGTAGAAATGCTCGAGTTCGAGAATGCGCAGGTCGTCGCTGACCCTGGCGACAGTCATGCCGAACATCTCGATCAATGCGCCCGTGGGCTGGTGGCCCTTGTATCGGCCGTCGTAGCGGCCCCAGTGCCGCCAGCGGAAGGTGACCGCGGGCGGTCCGGCCAGCACCTCGAGCACCTCCCAGAAGAAGCCGTTCGGGAAGGCGGTGTGGAAGGTCTCGTGCGAGGACTCGAAGGTCTCCCGCTCGACCTCGTAGTACGGGTTGTCGCCGATCAGGATGTTGTAGCTGCCGATCCGCGCGAATTCCTCGGCGTCCTGCCACGGTCCGCCGTTGACCCGGCCCCGGTAGTGCTCGGCCACCAGGGAAACCCAGGTCGCCGGATCCTTCTTGTGCGAGACCTCCATTTCGAAGACCCGCACCAGATCCTCGACGACGGCCTCGAGCGAGCCCGCCGCGTGGTCGGTGGTGCGCTCGCGCGGCACGGTTTCCTTGGTCAGGTGGTAGTCGGGTGCGCCGTTGCGCCAATCCTGCGTCGGTGTCGCGGCGACCACCGCGTCTCGGCCCTGTAGCCACAGCGGCGTCTCGGCTGTGGAATCCGTTGTATCAACTGTCATCTCGGCTCTCGCCCCTTCGAAGAGATCGGACGCGAGGCAGGCTAACAGTCGGTCGGTCTGTTGTCGCGGCAGTGCATGATTCGCCGAACTCCGATGTCTACCAGCAACATTCGAGTTTTAAACGATGATGTGTCACATTGCGTTCGCGCGCACCGCGCGATGCGGCGAATCGTCGTCCATGGTGGCGAAGAAGCCGCCGATCACATCCTCGATCTCCGAGATCGACTGTGCGCAATAGAGAATCGGTTGATAGTGCGTGATGTCGTAGACAGCGGTACCCATCGCCGCCACGTCCAGCGGTCGCAGCTCGGCGTGCTGAAATTCCTCGATCTCGCCGTAGGAGGACAGTAATCCGGCTCCATAGCAACGGATTTCGCCCTTCTCCCGAACCACGCCGAACTCCATGGAGAACCAGAAGACGTCGGCGAGGAACTTCAGTGCCTTCTCGGTGGTCAGCCGGGCGACGGCCGTGCCGACCGCCTCGTAGATGGCGGCGAAGCGCGGGCTGGCGATCTGATTGGCGTGCCCGATGATCTCGTGGATGGCATCGGGTTCCGGGGTGTACAGCGGGTACGAGTGATGCCGGATGTACTGGGTGGAGTGGAAGGTCCGGTCGGCGAAGGAGCCGAAGAACTCGCGCAGCGGCACCAGGCCCGCGGCGGGCACGTACCGGAATCCGGTCAGCGGGGTCAATGCCGCGGAGACTTCGTCGAGCTGCGGAATGCGATCGCTCGGCAAATCCAGCCGGGCCGCGGCCGCGAGCACCTCGGTGGCGGCGTACTTCTGGTGTTTGCGGGCCAGTTCCGCCGATACGATGCGCCACACTTGTTGTTCGTCATCGGTGTAGTCGATGTGCAGCAGGGGTTTACCCGGTGCGTAATCCAGCGCGAGCGCGGCGATCGCATTGCGGCGAGCGCGGTAATCCGGATCGTGCACGCCGGGGTGCTCGTCGCTCAGGTGCACCATGACATCGCCATCGCCGGATCGGGTCACCGGCGAGTACAGCTGAGCTTCGGTGAACATATCTCGATGCAAGCACCGCTGGGCCGTTGCGACAACAAAAGCCCGCCCAGGTGGACAAACTGCCTAGCTGGACGGACTTGTTCGCCTGATTACCGGCAGCGGACCGGCTCCGACGGGGGCGAGCTGATCAATGGTGACCGTGCAAGTCGTGCACCACCGCATGGCCCTTGCCGCGGCCGATCATCCACTTGTTCACCGGCGTGGTCAGCACGAATGCGACCACCAGGGAGAAGGCGAGTGTCGCCCAGAACATGACGGTATCCAGGTGCGCGTCCATGGCGCCGGGCACGGCGAGGATGACGGCATTGTCGACGATCTCCATGACCGTGATCGAGACCGTATCCGCGGCCAGTGCGGTGGTGACCGCGGCGGCCAGCGGCAGACCCGCCTGCAGCACGCCGCGCATGGTCAGCGCGTAACCGAAGAAGAACGCGAGCACGATCGCCAAGACCATGGTCGCGGTGTTGCTCCAGCCGAACGCGGTGCCGATCACCATGCCGAGGACTTCACCGATCGCGCAGCCGGTGAGGCAGTGCAGAGTGGCCTGGGCGGCCATCCGCCAGGTCGCCGGAGGGCGATGCTCGGTGTTTGCGTGCCGAGTATGCCCGGCGGCTGCCGCATGCGCGGAATGTCCTGTGTGCCCGGCGTGTACGTGGTGATCGACGGGCGTTCCGTGCTCGTGCTCCATGCAAGGAACTATACCCCCGTAGGGTAGTGAGTCAACTGCGAATTCCGGCGTTGTGGGCTATTTGCCGGACATGAGCGGGCCGGATAAAGCAATATGGCGAATGTACGAAGGAGGGCGCATGAAATCCGTGCGGATCGATCTCGACCAGAAACTGCTTGCCGCCGCGGCCGCCATCATGGGCACGTCGACGAGCAACGCCACCATCAACGAGGCGCTGCGCCGAATCGTGGTGCACGAGCGGCAACTTCACCATCTGGAACGGTTGGCCGCAGATGTGCTGTCTACCCTGCCCGCACCCGAAATCGCGGTTGCCGACGGCTGAACATTCGTTTCGGTACTGGAACCCGGTCGACTTCGGTGCCGTCCGGGGCCGCGACCACCGGCATGCTGGCTGGTTCGGTCCCACCGAGCTGGAATCGGCGAGGGGCAGCGCGAGGAAGCCAACGGGCGTCCCATCATTGGGTAGGCCGATGTCCCTGTGACAATAGGATTTCTTCGTGAGCGCTATCTACCGGACCTGGGACTGGCCCCGCGACTCGGCGCGACTGGCCGATCGGCTGGCGGCCGAGCTGCCGTCGGAATTGAGGTTGGATTTCACCGGCTCGTCGCTGGAACGGCTCGAGGCCGAGCTGCTGCGGCGGTTCTCCGATCCTGCTCAGCTGACCGCGGCCGAAGCACGGCCTTTCTACGAAAGTGTGTGTGCGTACTTCGGCGAGGTGATGGTCCGCTATGGGGGATCGTGGGGGTGGTCTACGCAGTGGGACGACACCGATCCGCCGGTGGTGATGCCGGACGAAGACTTCGATCTCGAACCTCTGTCGACGTGGGAGGTCGTGATCCGAGCGGTTCGGGACCGCAGCGGCAAGGAGTTCATCACCGTCTGGGAACTGTGGGATGACGCCGAAATAGACCAGATAGACCGGGCGATCGAAGAGGCCGAGGACGCCGAGTGGGATCGGGAGATCGAAGAGTGGGAAGCCGAGGAGGAGAAGGACTCACGCTGAAGTGCGAGAACCGGATCAGCCATCGTTTGCATGCCTACGACCTGACCGCGGCATCAACGGTGCGGCTTGGTTGCCATCGCATCCGCACTGGTGTCGACCGCATCCGACCTGTCGGTGGGGGCTGGCATGATGCGGAGATCGCACCGCGTTCGAGGGGGATTGATGTCGGTACCCATCACCAAACTGCCATCCGGTCAACGACCACGGGAGCGGCTGCTCACGCTCGGTCCGCATGCCCTCAGCGACAGCGAGTTGCTCGCCGTGCTACTGCGTCAGGGGCGACGCGGTGAAAGCGCACTGGATATGGCCGCCGAACTGATCGTCGAGCACGGCGGCGTCGCCGGTTTGGCGGCCGCGCGGCCGGAGGAATTATCGCGGCGCGCGGGTGTCGGGGCGGCCAAGGCCGCGGCCATCATCGCCGCCTTCCATCTCGGTACCAGGGCCCGCAACAGTCCGGAAACCGCCCCGCGTCTGGACGGCGCCGCCGATATCGTCCGGGTGGCGCTGCCGCTGTTTGCGGGCGCCCGCGTGGAGCGGTTGCTGGTGCTGGTTTGTGATGCGCAGAATCGCTTGCGGCACAAGGTATTCGTTGCCGAGGGGGCGATCGATCAGGTCGCCGTCCCGGTTCGCGAAATCCTGAATGCCGTGCTGCGCCACGACGGCCGTGCTTTCGCGGTGGTGCACAATCATCCCTCCGGCGATCCGGTCCCCAGCTTCGACGACCGTCGCGCGACCACACTGCTCATCGAATCCGCCCGCACCGTCGGCCTGCGCTTTCTGGACCATGTGGTGATCGCGGGGGACGGGTGGGACAGCGCCGCGCCGCTGTACCGGTCCGGTGCCTGATGCGGTCAGCGGGGCAACGCCGGAATGCGTTGCAGCAGTGCGGGTGTCGGCTCGTCGATACTCGCCGCGAAGTCGTCGTTTCTGGTGACCCACCGCACCACGAACGGGCATACCGGTACGATCCGGCGGCCGCTCGCCACGGTGTCCGCCAACGCGTCGTGGATCAGAATGCTGCCCAGGCCCCGGCCGCCGAACGCCGGATCGACCTCGGTCGCATAGAAGACGCGGTGTGCGCCGTCATCGAAATACAACTCTTCGCCGACGGTCGTGCCATCGAGTCGGATCTCGTACGCATTGCGTTCGGGAACGCCGACGACCTCCACTTTCGGTTCGCTCATGCCTACCTCGCCAACGCGAGATTCCGGCACGAGCGAATGCTCGGCCGTGTTAACTGTTCGCTCGCTCATGTCCCGTGGAACGCATCTGTACCGCCGTTTATTGCGCACCGCTCGGGACGACGAAGGCCGCCTGCATCTTTCGATACAAGCGGCCTTCGGGTGCCTTGGGTCAGCGGGCGAAAAGCAGTGCGCGCTTGACTTCCTGGATGGCCTTGGTGACCTCGATGCCGCGGGGGCAGGCGTCGGTGCAGTTGAAGGTGGTGCGGCAGCGCCAGACACCTTCGACGTCGTTGAGGATGTCGAGGCGTTCGCGGGCGCCTTCGTCGCGGCTGTCGAAGATGAAGCGGTGTGCGTTCACGATCGCGGCCGGGCCGAAATAGCTGCCGTCGCTCCAGTACACCGGGCAGGAGGTGGTGCAGCAGGCGCACAGGATGCACTTGGTGGTGTCGTCGAACCGGGCGCGGTCGGCCTGGCTCTGGATGCGTTCGCGGGTGGGCTCGTTACCCGAGGTGATCAGGTAGGGCTTCACGGCACGGAACGCGTCGAAGAACGGCTCCATGTTCACCACGAGATCCTTTTCCACGGGCAGGCCGCGGATGGGCTCGACGGTGATGGTGAGGGACTTACCGCCCTTGGGCAGCATGTCCTTCATCAGCACCTTGCAGGCCAGCCGGTTCACACCGTTGATCCGCATGGCATCCGAACCACAGACGCCGTGCGCGCAGGAGCGCCGGAAGGTGAGCGTGCCGTCCAGGTAGGACTTGATGTAGATGAGCACGTTCAGGAAACGGTCGGTCGGGAGCACCGGCACCTGGAAGGTCTCCCAGTGCGCGCCCTTGTCGTCCTCCGGGTTGAACCGGGCGATCTTGACATCGACCATGACCGAGCCCTCGGGAACCGGTGCGGCCTTCTGCGGGGGTGTTTCGAGTACGGCAGTCATCAGTACTTACGCTCCATCGGCTCGTAGCGGGTCTGCACCACCGGCTTGAAGTCGAGGCGGATATCGGAGATGAGTTCCGCACCCTCCTTGTAGGCCATCGTGTGCCGCATGAAGTTCACGTCGTCGCGGTCCGGGTAGTCCTCGCGGGCGTGGCCGCCGCGCGATTCCTTGCGGTTGAGCGCGCCGACCACGGTGACCTCGGCCAGCTCCAGCAGGAAGCCGAGCTCGACGGCCTCGAGCAGGTCGCTGTTGTAGCGCTTGCCCTTGTCCTGCACCGTGATTCGGGTGTAACGGTCCTTGAGCGCGTGGATATCGGTGAGCGCCTGCTTGAGGGTGTCCTCGGTGCGGAACACCGCGGCGTTCATATCCATCGTGTACTGCAGTTCGGTGCGGATATCCGCGACGCGCTCGTTGCCGTGCTCCGACAGCAGCATGGCCAGCCAGTCCTGCACCATGTGCGCCGGGTTCTCCGGCATGTCCACGAACTCACTGCGCTGGGCGTACTCCGCGGCGGCGATGCCGGAGCGGCGGCCGAAGACATTGATATCGAGCAGCGAGTTGGTGCCGAGACGGTTGGAGCCGTGCACCGAGACGCACGCGCATTCACCCGCGGCGTACAGGCCGGGCACCACATCGGTGTTGTTGCGCAGCACCTCGCCGCGGATCCGGGTCGGGATACCACCCATCACGTAGTGACAGGTCGGCATGACCGGCACCAGTTCCTTCACCGGGTCCACACCCAGGTAGGTGCGCGCGAATTCGGTGATATCGGGCAGCTTCTCCTCGAGCACGTCCTCGCCGAGGTGGGTCACGTCGATGTAGACGTAATCCTTGTTCGGTCCGGCGCCGCGGCCCTCGAGCACCTCGAGCACCATCGAGCGGGCGACGATGTCACGCGGCGCGAGGTCCTTGATGGTGGGGGCGTAGCGCTCCATGAAGCGCTCGCCGCTGGCATTGCGCAGGATGCCGCCCTCACCGCGGACGGCCTCCGAGATCAGAATGCCGAGACCGGCCAGACCTGTCGGGTGGAACTGGTGGAACTCCATGTCCTCCAGTGGCAGACCCTTGCGGAACACGATCGCCATACCGTCACCGGTCAGCGTGTGCGCGTTCGAGGTGGTCTTGTACATCCGGCCGGAACCGCCGGTCGCGAAGATGATCGACTTCGCGTGGAAGACGTGCAGTTCGCCGGTGGCCAGCTCGTAGGCGACCACGCCGGTCGCCACCGGACCGCGGTCGGTCTCGGACATGACCAGGTCGAGCACGTAGAACTCGTTGAAGAACTCGACGTCGTGCTTGACGCAGTTCTGGTACAGCGTCTGCAGGATCATGTGGCCGGTGCGGTCGGCGGCGTAGCACGCGCGGCGGACCGGGGCCTTACCGTGATCGCGGGTGTGACCGCCGAAGCGCCGCTGGTCGATCTTGCCCTCGGGCGTCCGGTTGAACGGCAGACCCATCTTCTCCAGGTCCATCACCGCATCGATGGCCTCCTTGGCCATGATCTCCGCGGCATCCTGGTCGACCAGGTAGTCACCACCCTTGACGGTGTCGAAGGTGTGCCATTCCCAGTTGTCCTCTTCGACATTGGCCAGTGCGGCGCACATGCCGCCCTGGGCCGCGCCGGTGTGGCTGCGGGTCGGGTAGAGCTTGGTCAGGACGGCGGTGCGGGCCCGGGGACCGGCCTCGATAGCCGCGCGCATACCGGCGCCACCGGCACCGACGATCACGACGTCGTAGCGGTGCTCCTGAATCCGGGATTCACTCATGCCCCCACCTCGCTGCGCTCGGCTCCGGCATGTGTGAAACACGCTGTGTCGATGATTCGTTCGCTGCGCTCACTCATCGGAGTTCGCCTGTTCCTAACTGATGTTGGGGTCGAAGGTGAAGATGACGTAGGTGCCGGCGCCCACGACCAGGATCATCGAGATGGCCAGCAAAGTGTTCAGCCAGAACCGGGTCGAGTCCTTGCGCGAGTAGTCCGCGATCACGGTGCGCAGGCCGTTGCCGCCGTGCAGCTGGGCCAGCCAGAGCATGGTCAGATCCCAGAACTGCCAGAACGGGCTGGACCAGCGGCCCGCGACGAAGGCGAAGTTCAGGCGCTTCACGCCGCCGTCGAGCAGCAGCATGATCGTCATGTGGCCGAGGACCAGCACGATCAGCAGCAGGCCGGAGAAGCGCATGAACAGCCATGCGTACTTCTCGAAGTTGTTGTTGGAACGGGCACGCGGCGAGCGGGGCAGATCCAGGCTCGCGGGCCGGTCGTACGACTTACCGAGAACAGGTGCGCTCATGCCTGCACCTCGCTGACGCTCGGCTCCGGCATGACCGCACCGGCGGCTGTGTTCATGATTCGTTCGCTCCGCTCACTCATGTGCCTGCACCTCGCTGACGCTCGGCTCCGGCATGACCGCACCGGCGGCTGTGTTCATGATTCGTTCGCTTCGCTCACTCATGGGATCAGTGCTCCGTGAACAGGTAGAAGAACTGGCGACCGACGGCCGGAACCACCAGCAGGAACCAGAGGGCGAGAATCACCCAGAGCATCGTCTTCTGGTACTTCGGGCCCTTGCTCCAGAAGTCGACCAGGATCACGCGGACGCCGTTGAGCGCATGGAACAGCACGCAGACGACAAGACCCATCTCCAACAGCGCGACGATGGGGTTCTTGTAGGTCTCGATGACGTGGTCGTAGGTATCGGGGCTGACCCGAACCAGTGCGGTGTCCAGGACGTGCACGAAGAGGAAGAAGAAGATGGTGACACCGGTGATCCGGTGCAGCGCCCACGACCACATTCCGGGGTCGCCTCGGTACAGCGTCTTCCGCTTCGGCTGTGCCGGAGCTTCTATCGTGGTCATAGAGTGCGGTGCCTCCAACGTCGTTGATGGACCCGGTTGCAAGTCCGACGCAGGCGACGTGGATATAAATGCCCAGGTGGCTGCGCTTTGCTGCTCCATCTAGCTAGCGCGGGGCCCGCCGCCGGGAACCTGAACCGATCTGATCTGGACTCTAATCCCCTCGCAATCGCGGAACTAATTCGGCGTACCGTGCGTTGCGCTACAGTCGAGCGAGTTAGGTTTACCTTTCTTGATGTGTAAAGGGTTCCGCTGCGGCCCTCGCGCGGGCAAGTGAGACTCGGCTCAGGTGGGGTTGCCGATGTCGGACTTCGGCTGAAAAATTTTGCGCGGCAACACAATTCAAGTTATGTGTAATGTCTGTGCGTCGCGCTCGCGGTTTCCGGTCGGCGTCGGGGCTCTCAGTTCGGCGGGTCGAATTGTGAGCGGCGGCAATGTGGAAAATGTCTCATTCGACGGGCGAGAAGCTACTGATCAGTAACAGAAAACTATCGCAGATTTCGGTCGGCCACAGCTGAATTTCGCTACGAGGTCGATCGGCGTCGCTCCAGCAGCCGCGCCATGAGTTCGCGGTCCGCGCGCCGCCCCGCGCCGGTGACGGCGATCAGGATCGTGCGTTCGGCGTTCCCCGCGTTGGGTGAACCAGCAGCCATCTGCGACCAGTGGTAACGCACCTGAGCCTCGATGAACGCGCGGTCACTGCCCGCATCGCAGAGCAGCACCGCGCGATTGATCGGAAAGCGGTCGATCACCCGCTGCAGTTCGAACTGTGTTCCGGTGTTGGCCGGGACATAACCCGACAGGTCGACCGCCACCAGGTCGACCCTGGCCAAGAGCAGGTCGACCGCGCTTTTCCAGAAACTCCCGTGGCACAGCAGTGCCCGGACGGGGTAGCTCCCGGCTGGATCGTCCACGCGCTCGGGCGTATTGGTGATCCCGGTCAGCCGGTGCTTACCCGGCGGCAGCGGATCGGATCCGAATCCGGCGACTGCGGTACGGAAGGTGCGTGGCGATGCCGCGAACATGGTGCGTATCGCGTTGTCGGCCCGCGCTCGGGCAATCTCCGCCGGGCTGACCGAACCCGAGCTACGCAGAATGTAGACATAGCCGAATTCGCGCCACGCTCCATGCAGGAAATTGCGGACCCTGGCCTGGTTCTCGAACAGTCGCAGATAGGCGATCTCCAGCGGCGGCCATTTGAACACGTTGCGCGCCGCCGACACCACGGTCAACCGATAGTCGACCGACTTCGGATTCACGAACTGCACTCGTAACGGGGGAATCTCGGACGCGCGAAAGTACTGGGGGTCGGGACCGAGATGACTGAGCGCCGCGGCGTATGCCGGGTCACCCGACCACTTCTCGGCGGTATGCGCCGCATACCAGCGTCGCCAGCGTGGTGTCGCGACCGCGATGATGATGAGCGACAACACCACGAGTGCCGCGATCGTCGGCACCACGGCTTCCGGGGCATCGCGTAGCGTGCCATCGGGGTCCTCGACCTGTACGCCGAACACCAGCACCGCAATGATCAGCCCGATCGGAATCGCGATCCACCGCACCCGCCGGACGGCCACCTGGCGGTGCCCCCGGATCGCGCGCAATTCGTTCAGATGCGCCTCGAGCGGCGGCACCAGCAGGGCGGCGCGGTCGGGATGGCGGTCGACGTTGCGGCGCACCTGATGCGCGCTGTACCAGGCATGCCAGTTCCGTGCCCCTTCGAAGCCGCGCTCCCATAACCCGAATCCGCACAGCACCGCTGGAAACAGCACGAACTGACGCCATGTCGACAAGGGGACCTGCGGCACACCGTTGTGCAGAGGATCCGGCGCGAAGAAGATCAGTCCGATGATCGCCGCGGCCCACGGCAGCGCAAGTGCGGTATTGACCAGCCCCGACCGCAGCGCCTCGGATTCGGCTGTGCGCACACGTTGTCGGAGATCCGCTGCGGTCATGCCGACATCCCCCGATCACATCAGCACGGCAACGGCACAGGTGATCGCGTAGGTGAGCGCGAAGATCACCGGCACCCACTGCTCGAGGTGGGTGAGCGGCCGGTAGAGACGTCGATCTCGGCCCTGACCGAGTGCGGTCCACTCCGCACGCCAGTACGGCGAGGCGGGCAGCCGCTCCTCCAGCGCGCCGACCACCTGATATTTGGCCGCATTGAGCTGACGGTAGGACCGCAGCAGGTAGTACCAGGCCCCGCACTGCACGACCAGCGCCACCGTCGGGAACACCAGCGTCCACATCGCGCGGCTCGGATGGAGTTGCAGTACGACGCCGATGATCGTGAAGGCGCTGGTGTTGAGGGTGAGGAAGAAGCTGTTGGTCAGGCTGCGACGGGCGCTGACCCGATCGGCCATCTCGACATACAGTTTGTACTGTTCGAGCACCGCGTCCTGGTATCGGCCCGCATAGCTGTCCGGCGTGACGTGGGAGTTCCACAGGCCGTCACTGATCGGGGTGGGCACCGATGTCACCTTCCGAAGGGGCTGAAGGGAATTCGATGATATCCGAAAACTGTTGCTGCGCACCGGGATCTGGTCATTTCCACGATCGAATCCGGGGCGAGCTGGCCGATAGACGAGTGGGGCGGGACAATCCGACGAGCTGAGGTGGGTCGAGTCGCCCGGCCCATTCCGATCACGGAAGGCAGCGAACACGTGGATATCGACTGGAAACTATTACGGGCCAGCGCATATGAGGTAATGCAGCGGGCATACGCGCCGTACTCGCGATTCCCGGTCGGGGCCGCCGGGTTGGTCGACGGCCGGGTGGTTGTCGGGTGCAATGTGGAAAATGTCTCCTATGGATTAGGCCTGTGTGCCGAATGCGTACTGATCGGGAACCTATTCGCGGGCGGTGGTGGCCGGTTGCGCGCGCTCTCGGTCACCGATTCCCGCGGCGAAATCCTGATGCCGTGCGGCCGTTGCCGTCAGCTGCTCTATGAACATGGCGGACCCGATCTCCTGGTGGATCACATGGCCGGACCCGTTCCGCTGCGAACCCTGTTGCCCGATGCCTTCGGTCCCGACGATCTGGACGCCGGGCAGACATAGGGGCGACCGAATGCCGCCCTCAGCACTCTTCTTCGTTGGATGCGTCTATTTCGGCTTCCGTCGGCATCGCGACGTCGGTGAGCTGAATCGGCGGCAGCCCCATCCGCGCCATCATGAGCGCGATGCCCGCTCCGATGGTGCTCGTCTGAACCGCGAGCCGACGTGTGAAGATCTTCAGCCCCCGAACACCTCTGGACAGACCGTAGAGCGCGTCGCCATGGCTGGTCTCGATCACGTCGACTCGC
This sequence comes from Nocardia sp. NPDC052112, assembly GCF_040680135.1. Classification (NCBI taxonomy): domain Bacteria; kingdom Bacillati; phylum Actinomycetota; class Actinomycetes; order Mycobacteriales; family Nocardiaceae; genus Nocardia; species Nocardia sp. NPDC052112. The sequence continues at coordinate 64,461 of NZ_JBFAWD010000037.1, forward strand.
GTCTCCAGATCTTCGAGATTTCGTCGGCTGGGACGCCGAGGTGCTCGAGGATGCGGCAGGAGCTTCGTTTCCGCAGGATTTCGATCGCCGTGACCCGTCGCGTCAGCCGCGACTGGGACTCGCCGAAGCCCTCCTCGACATCGTGGATACGGGCCTCGAGATCCGTCACGCGGCGGTCCATATGTGTGTACGTCATTGCTCCCCCAACGTCGACTCGATGATGCGCAGAGGCTATCGGAGGCCACCGACAAGTTCCAAGGGCCGAGCGTGTCCCGTGCCAGACTTGCCGGTGTGACGGCAGTGGACGCGGTTTCGATCATTACGACCAAGCGCGACGGCGGGGAACTGTCGGATGCGCAGATCGATTGGGTGGTGGATGGATTCACCAAGGGGGCGGTGGCCGACGAGCAGATGTCGGCATTGGCGATGGCCATCGTCTGGCGCGGGATGACGCGGCGGGAAACCGCGCGTTGGACGAATGCGATGATCGCGTCGGGGCGGCGGATGGATTTCACCGATCTGCCGCGCCCGACCGTGGACAAGCATTCGACCGGCGGGGTAGGTGACAAGATCACGTTGCCGCTGGCGCCGTTGGTCGCCGCGTGCGGTGCGGCGGTGCCGCAGCTGTCGGGGCGCGGGCTGGGGCATACCGGCGGGACGCTCGACAAGCTCGAGTCGATCCCGGGGTGGCGGGCCGATGTGCCGGTGGCGCGGATGCGGGAGATATTGGCCGATCCCGGCGTCGGTGCGGTGGTATGTGCGGCCGGTGCTGATCTCGCGCCCGCCGATAAGCGGCTCTACGCGCTGCGCGATGTCACCGGGACCGTCGAATCCATACCACTGATCGCCAGCTCGATCATGAGCAAGAAGATCGCCGAAGGGACCGCCGCGCTCGTTCTCGATGTGAAGGTCGGTTCCGGCGCCTTCCTGAAAAACCTGGACGGGGCGCGCGAATTGGCCACGGCCATGGTCGAACTCGGCACCGACGCCGGGGTGCGGACGGTGGCATTGCTGACCGCGATGGACACTCCGCTCGGGCGCACCGCGGGCAATGCACTCGAGGTCGCCGAATCCGTGGAGGTACTCGCGGGCGGTGGCCCCGCCGATGTGGTCGAGCTGACGCTCACCCTGGCCCGCGAGATGGTCGCACAGGCCGGACTCGATATCGACCCGGCCGACGTGCTCGCCGATGGTCGTGCGATGGACCATTGGCGCGCCATGGTTGCCGCCCAAGGCGGCGATCCGGACGCGCCCCTGCCGCGCGCGAAGCACACCGAGACCGTGCGGGCCGCACGAGACGGCGTGCTCACCGGCCTCGACGCGCTGGCCGTCGGCATCGCCGTCTGGCGGCTCGGCGCGGGCCGAGCCCGCCAGGGCGACCCCGTCCAATTCGGCGCGGGCATCGAAATGCACGCCAAGCCAGGCGATTCGGTAGCCGCGGCCCAACCCCTGCTAACCCTGCACACCGACACCCCGGAAGCCTTCCCCGCCGCCCTGGCCGCCCTCGAAAACTCCTTCACCATCGAAACCTCACCCCGACCGCGACCCCCCTTGGTCCTGCACCGCATCACCATCTGACACCCCAGCCCCCGCCACGGTCCCCGAGTCCACCTGCCCGCGTTCTCGTCGGAACGCACGAACCCGCCTGGCAGACCCCACGTCGCCCGACGCACGAACGCACCGATCAATCGGCAACCCGATGTGCGGCCCTCAACTCTGCCCATTGGTGTCCAGCCTGCGTTCATCGAACGGCTGCGACGCGTCGGGCATGGACGTGAGTCGATCGCACCGAGTGGGCGTGGGGCGTGGGCAAGTGGGTGGAAAACCGACCGCTTCGTTGATTGTTGGCTGGTCAAAGGGACTTTCCGGCTGGCGAATGGCAGCTCGAGCAGGGCTGTTGCGGGTTATGTTGTGGCCGGGGGTGGTGGAGAGGGCAATCACAGCCGCATGAACGGGTCGGTGCGGCTAACGTGTGGTCATGACAGGACCGATGCCTTTGACCCTTGCCTCGATCCGCCAAGCTCCCAAGGCGCTGCTGCACGATCATCTCGACGGTGGTCTGCGGCCCGCGACGGTTTTGGAGCTCGCCGCCGATTGCGGTTACGACGACCTACCCGCCGACAATGAGACCGAGCTGGCGGCATGGTTCCGCGATGCGGCCGACAGCGGCTCGCTGGAGCTCTACCTGGAAACCTTCGCGCATACCGTCGCGGTGATGCAGACCCCCGAGGGTCTGCGTCGCGTGGCCCGGGAATGCGCGGAAGACCTCGCCGCCGACGGTGTGGTCTATGCCGAGGTCCGTTTCGCTCCCGAACAGCATCTGGAACGCGGCCTGACCCTGGACGAGGTGGTCGAGCACACCCTCGCCGGATTCCGCGAGGGTGCGGCGGTCGCCGCCGAGGCCGGTCGCCCGATCGTGATGATCTGCCTGCTCACCGCCATGCGGCATGCGGCGCGTTCGCGCGAGATCGCCGAACTCGCGGTGCGGTGGCGCGACCGCGGCGTCGGCGGTTTCGATATCGCGGGCGCGGAGGCGGGCTACCCGCCCAGCCGCCACCTGGATGCCTTCGAATACATGCGAGCCAATAGCGCGCACTTCACCATCCACGCAGGTGAGGCGTTCGGGCTGCCGTCCATCCACGAGGCCCTGGCATTCTGCGGCTGCGACCGGCTCGGCCACGGTGTGCGGATCACCGACGACATCACCGTTCCCGGTGCGATCGAAGATGCACAACTCGGACTGGTCGCGAACTATGTGCGGGATATGCGAATCCCGCTAGAACTCTGTCCCTCGTCGAATGTGCAGACCGGCGCGGTCCCCTCACTCGACAAGCATCCGTTCGACCTGCTGGCGCGGTTGCGTTTCCGCGTCACGGTCAATACCGACAACCGACTGATGAGCGATACCAGCATGAGCCAGGAGATGCTCAAGCTGGTCGACACCTTCGGTTACGGCTGGAGCGACCTCGAACGCTTCACCATCAATGCGATGAAGTCCGCGTTCATCCCGTTCCCCGAACGGCTGCGCATCATCGACGACATCATCAAGCCGGGTTACGCCGTCCTGCTCGGATAGCTCCTACTTCTCCTGCGTGAGCCGGGACTCGAAGTTGCCTTCCAGATCCCGCCAGCTCTGAGCCTCCGCGGTGAACGGCGGGTTCGGGGCCAGGCGGGTCGGGTCCGGGTTCAGCAGGTAGGAGACGTACCAGCCGAGCGGGGTGGACTGCGCCAGCGCCTGCTCCACCGTGTCGTCGTCGGCGTAATCGGCTGCGTCGGTGAACAATTCGACCGCCAGATCGAGTTGTTCGATATCGACCGCCTCCGGGCCCTCACCCAGGTCGTCGGCGAGACCGGGCAGCACGTAGACGTTCTCGTCGGTCACCTCGACCTCGAGTGAACCGTCGACGGCGGCGGTCTGCACATCGGTGTAGGTGCTCACTCGTGCCAGATCGTGCTCATGGTCATCGGCCAGGTACCGGGCCAGCGCGCGCTCGGAGCCGAAGACCGTGATGGATCCGTCCTTGCCGAGGAAGATCGGCTCGTCGTCGAGGTAGCAGCGCAGCGTGAAGTAGGTGCCGTCGGAGGTGACGATCTTGACCGGGTCGATGCCGACCTCGTGCCAGAACGAGTCGTCTTCCTCTTCGTCGTCTTCCTCGTCCTCGTCGAGGTCGACGGATTCGAACTCCTCGTCCTCATCGCTGTCGGCGGCGTCATCGGCGTCGACGACGTTCTCCTCCGCGGCCAGCAGTTCGGCCTCCGCGACGGCGACCGCCTCGGCATCGACCTCGGGGGTCTGCACCACGGAGTCGATGGCGTCGAGGACGTCGTCCCAGCCCTTGGCGATGGCGGCGCCGATCTGATCCCACAGCTCCTCGCCGTCGCGCCCAACGAAGGCGCTCACGCCGCTGGCCAGTGCGCCGACCACCGGATGGGAGCCGAAGAACTTGGTCACCGTCTCCAGCTCACACACCTCACCGATATTGCGCACCATGCTGAGCGTGTCGTCGAGCTCGGCGATGGTGTCCACATCGGGATCGTTCGCGACCAGTTCCGGGACACCGACCAGGTCGAACGTGAAGTTCTCCTCCGGCTCCAGTTCCACCGCCGACAGCCCGGCAACGACCTTCCACGCCGGATGGTCCACGAGATCGTTATCGGAGTTGGTCCGGATGAATGCGGCCAGCTCCGCGACGGTCTCGAAACCGTAGAGGGAGTCCTCATGTCCGAGGAACGCCTCCCACTCGTCATCACCGTCGCGCCAGCGCGGTGCCCACAGGGTGACGAGATCGCCGTCGGTCAGGCCGAGCTCGATCGGGACGATGTCTCCAGAAGCCATGTGCGGAAGCCTATCGACCTTCCGAGTCAGTGACTATCCGGCCCGCCCCCAACGCTTCCGTGGGCACCCTCCGGCGCCACGGTGAATGACTCGTTCAGTGTCGCAACGACCTTCGATCGCTGCGCGCCGGCGTCCTCGGCGGCCTGCCTACAGGCCCATACGATCAGCTGACCGACCTCGGCCGGCGGCAGTGCGGTGACCGACTCCGACAGGCTCAGCGCGACCAGGGCGCCATCGCTGTTCACCTCGACGCTGACCGTGCCGTCTTCGGTCCGGAACCGGCCGTGCACCTGCTCGAGGCCGTACAGTGCGGCTTCGAGCGCTTCCAGTTTCGCCGTCGCGTTGGCGACCAACGCGTCCATTTCAGCGCTCATGCCTGCACCTCGCTGACGCTCGGCTCCGGCATAAGCGCTGGGGCGCCTGTGTTCATGGTTCGCTCGCTCCGCTCACTCACGTGCCTGCACCTCGCCGACGCTCGGCTCCGGCATAAGCGCTGGGGCGCCTGTGTTCATGGTTCGCTCGCTCAAACCGGCCTCATCCAGCTCGTCGGTCCCGTGTCCGCGTCATCGATCCGGTCCAGTTCGTCCACCGCGGCCTGGCGTGTCGGCAAGCCGAGCTTGTCCAGGATGTCGGCGGGCATACCCGCCTCGGCGAGCAGTTCGCGGCGGCGGGCGCGGGCGGCGACGGTGGAGCGCTTGGTCAGTCGCAGGATCTCGTCGGCCAGAGTCTGTGCGCCGTAACGGTATTCGCTGCGTTCGAACTTGATCTCGATCGGCATGCCCTGGTCGGTGGCACGGACCGAGATGGTGCCCGATCGATTGGTGCTCGACGCCACCGTGACATTCGGTATCGGTGGGGTCTGGGGCTGGGACATTATTCGTTCGCTCCGCTCATTTATGAGGTCGGCCGGTAGAAGCCATAGAAGTTCATGCCCATGTTGTCGGTTCTGATCGAGCTCATCTGGACCGGATTACCGGCCTCGACGAACTGCCCGTTGCCGGCAACCATCGCGACGTGGCCATCCCACACCGCCAGATCGCCCGGCATCAGATCGCCCGGCGAAACCTGCATATGGCCGTTGCCCTGTTCCTGCGCCAACCGGGGCAGATCTACACCGGCCTCGCCGTACGCGTATTTGGTGAGACCGCTGCAGTCCAGTCCGGAACCGGGCGTATTGCCACCCCACACATAGGGCGTGCCGACCGCGCCGATAGCCGCCTTGACGGCGGTCGCCGCCTTTTCGTTCGGGGCCTCGACGACACTGCCGTCCGGCAGGGTGATCTTCACGCCCTTGCCGGCGGTCGACGACTGCCCGGTCCCGGTTGTGGTGCTCGGTTTGGCAGTCGATGCCGTGCTCGCGGTCGTGGTGCTGGCCTTGCTCGCGGTGCTCATCAGGCTGCTGAGCATGCTGCCCGCACCACTCGCGACGGTGCCCACCGTCGACGACAATTGCGACGCACCCTGCGTGGCGGTGTTGATCGTGCTGGCGGCATTGGACAGCGACGGCGTCGACGGCGCGGGAGTCAGCTCGTTCATCGACGCGGTCTGGGTGTCCAGTTCATTGCGTACGCGGCCGACCACATTCAGCCCCTGACCGATGTGGTCGATCGCGGAGCCGACGAGCACGGTCAGCCCCGCCGGCGTCGCCAGTGCCGGACCGAGACCGGTGGCCTGGTTCACGAACGACTGGACGATCCCGTTCAGCTCTTTCTGGCCCGTTTCGACTTGGGCGGCAGCCTGATTCACGACGGTCGCCATATCGTTGCCACGGTCGGAAATGCTGGCGGCGGAGGTCTGCACCCGCAGCGCCTTGGCGGTGACGGCATCGGCGGCCGCGCCGTCCCATGCGTTGTTCACCTGGTTGATGCTGTTGCGGCCGAGCGCGTGCACCTGGTCGACGGCGGTCGAGGTGGAGGTCAGTGCGTCGGCGGGCCCGCCGGTGGGTAGGACGCCGGTGCCGAAGCTGGAGAGCAGGTCGAGCAGTGGCTGGACCAGAACGCTGACATCGATCACCGTGTCATCCGTCCAGTCCGGTAGCGCTCAGCCCGGCGGCGTTGTTCAGGTCGGTTTCCTCGAGCACTACGGCCGAACCGGTCGCCGTACCGCTCATACTCGCGAGCACCGCCGACAGTTGGCCGATCGAGGCAACATGTCCGGCATGTGCCGCGGCGTAGGCGGCCATGAAATCGCCGCCGATCAACCCCATGATGGGGCCGAGAAGAGTGGGATCGGCGGCCGCGGCGCTCACTCCGGCGGTGGCGAGATCACCCGACATGGTCGCGGCGGTCGCGCCGTAGGCGGTGATGCCCTCGGTGTCGGCCGACATCTTTCGCATAGTGCTTCCCCCATCTGTTCTTTCCCAGGCAGAGTACGTCATCCACCTAGTTCGACGCGCCGCCTTACCGTTCGGTTCCAGCCGTTCGAAAAAAAATTCGGGTGGAGGTTCGCCGCCGAACTCGTCTTCGACCTTATCGTTCCCTCATGCGCACGCACACCGTGGACCATCCACTCGCCGCCGCCCTGCTGACCACGATGCGCGATGCGGGCACATCGAATCCGGCCTTCCGCGCGGCATTGCGCGATCTCACCGGAATTCTGATCTACGAGGCACTGCGCGATGCGCCGGTGCGCCATTTCCCGATCACCACACCGGTGGCCGACACCGAGGGAACGCGATTGGCGCAGCCGCCACTATTGGTTCCGGTGCTGCGCGCCGGACTCGGCATGGTGGACGCGGCCGCCGAGCTGATTCCCGACGCCAGAGTCGGTTTCGTCGGCATCGCCCGCGACGAAACCACCCATCAGCCGATGCCGTACATGGAATCGTTGCCCGCCGATCTGTCCGAGATGCCGGTCTTCGTACTCGACCCGATGCTGGCCACCGGTGGTTCGATGCGCCACACCCTGCAACTGCTCGCCGCCCACGGTGCCACCGACATCACCGCGGTCTGTGTCGTGGCCGCTCCCGAAGGCATTGCCGCCCTTGCTGATTCGGGCCTGCCCGTGCGCTTGGTCACCGCCGCGGTCGACGCCGGTCTCAACTCCGACGCCTACATCGTCCCCGGCCTCGGCGACGCGGGTGACCGTCAATTCGGCCCGCGCTGATCGGTCAGCGCCGGCGGGCGAACAATTCGAGGAACTCGATGATGCCGGAGTTCAGAGTGCACCGCAGAAGTCGCGCAGCTCGGTAACGCGTTCCTCGGCGGCTGTGCGCGCGGCGGCGAGTGTCGCGCGGGAGGCGACCGGCTCGACTACTTCCAAGTAGCACTTGAGTTTCGGCTCGGTGCCGGATGGGCGGACCACGATCCGGGCACGCGCGCCCTCGAAAATCAGTGCGTCGGTGCGCATTCTGCCGCGCACCTGGAGCAGATCGGTGTATTCGACCGGCTCGCCCGCGATTTCGGCGGGTGGCGCGGCGCGCAGCCGATCCACCAAGTCCGCGGCCGCCGCCGGATCGGGTAGGCGCAGCGCGACCTGGTCAGTGAGGTGCAGCCCGAATTCGACCGCGTAGTCGTCGAGTTCGTCGGCAACGGTGCGGCCCACGGTCTTCAGACTTGCGACCAGATCGGCGGCGAGCACGGCCGCGGAGATGCCGTCCTTGTCGCGGACCGCGACTGGGTCCACGCAGTGACCGATGGCCTCCTCATAGGCGTAGACCAGACCGTCGCCCGCGCGGGCCAGCCATTTGAAGCCGGTCAGCGTTTCCGCATACCGCGCGCCGCGGGCGGCGGCGAGTTTCGAGAGCAGTCGTGAGGACACGATGGTGGTCGCCACCAGGGCATTCGGTGGCGCGGTCCGCAGCACGTAAGCGCCGAGCAGCACACCGGTTTCGTCGCCGCGCAGCATGCGCCAGCCGCCGTCGCCGTCCGGAATTCCGATGGCGCAGCGGTCGGCATCCGGATCGAGGGCGATGGCGAGGTCCGCGTTGATCCGGGTGGCGGTGGCGAGCAAGAGGTCGGTGGCGCCGGGCTCTTCGGGATTCGGGAAGGTGACGGTCGGAAAGTCGGCATCGGGCGCGAATTGCGCCCCTACGACGTGCACATGTTGGAATCCCGCCGCGGCAAAGGCGGCGACGGCGGTATCTCCGCCGACCCCGTGCAGCGGTGTCAACACGATCCGAACATCGGCACGTTCGCCGGGTCCGCCGATCAGTTCGGGCAGCCGGGCCACCCGATCGACATAGCGGTGCACCAGGTCATCGGCGGCCGGTGCGACGGGCGTGCGGGCGATCGGCTCGGTGACCGACTCGATACAGCGCTCGATCTCGGTGTCGGCCGGCGCGATCAGCTGCGAACCGCCATCGAGGTACACCTTGTAGCCGTTGTCGGTCGCCGGATTGTGCGATGCGGTGATCTGTACTCCGGCAACGGCTCCCAGTGCACGCACCGCGAATGCGACGATCGGCGTGGGCAGCGGTCGTGGCAGCAACGTCACCGGAAAGCCGGCGGCGGCAAAGATTTCCGCGGTCGCGATCGCGAATTCGGCGGAGCCGTGTCTGGCGTCGCGACCGACGACCACCGCGCCGCCGCCGAGACAGCGACCGCGCAACCAGTCCACCAGTCCGGCGGTCGCCCGGCTCACCGTGTCCGGGTTCATGCCGTCGGGCCCGTCCATCAGCGGCCCGCGGAGCCCGGCGGTGCCGAAGCGCAGCATCTACAGCCGTTCCAGTACGCCGCGCAGCAGTTTGCCGAGTCGCGGTGCGGCCGCATGTCCTTCGGCGAGTACCTCGGTGTGCGAGAGGTGCGCACCGGTGACGCCCGCGGCGAGGTTGGTGACCAGCGAGATGCCGAGCACTCGGGCGCCCAGCGCACGGGCCGCGATCACCTCGAGCACCGTCGACATCCCGACCAGATCCGCGCCGATGGTGCGCAGCATCCGGATCTCGGCCGGGGTCTCGTACTGCGGTCCGGTCAGACCCGCGTACACCCCATCGGTCAGGCTCGGGTCGATTTCCCTTGCCAGCGTACGCAATTCGGGATCCCAGGCATCCACGAGATCGACAAAGGTCGCGCCCGTCAGCGGCGTGCGGCCGGTGAGATTGATGTGGTCGCTGATCAGCACCGGCTCACCGACGCGCAATCCGTCCCGGATCCCGCCCGCCGCATTGGTGAGCACCACGGTGTCCGCGCCAGCCGCGATCGCCGCGCTCACCGGATGGACGACATCGCTCGGCTGATAGCCCTCGTAGAGATGCTGACGCCCCATCAGCAGCAGTACCGGCGTGTTGTCGACGGCGACCGAATGCACCATCCCGACATGCCCTTGCGCACTCGGCGTCCCGAATCCGGGCAGCTCCGGCATCGGCACCGAAGCGGACGGCGTCCCGATCTCCGCGGCCGCCTCCTGCCAGCCCGACCCGAGCACCACCGCAACCCGGTGCCGTTCCACTCCTGTACGTTCGGCAATCGCCCTCGCGGCCTGTTCGGCAAGCATGCCGTCACGGTATCTGATTTGCCGCGGCTGTGTTTTTTGGCAGCGCCTGCGGCGCTGCGTGTTCGCGGCCCCCTGCTGTCTCGCGTCCGAGCCGTCGAGACTCGCGACGAAGTCGCGAGAGCTAAGACGGCTCCGGCCCCAGACCGG
>NZ_JBFAWD010000038.1:0-71806 GCF_040680135.1 Nocardia sp. NPDC052112
CCCGACCACCAACGTGGCCGGCACGCCCGGCGCCAGTTCAACCGGAGCCAAAGAGCCGTATTGTCTTCGCATTTCGTCGTAAACACGGTGCGGATTCGCGGCGAATTCCGGCGAGTACAGCGGCACCCGCGGACCTTCGGTAGTCATCGGCGAGCCGTGGACGACCGGACAGGTCGGGGTGTTCGGTCGGGACTGTGTCGTACTCAAGAATGGTACTCCAGATATTCGTGTGTTCTGGGACGCGATCATCCGCGCATCCCTGCTTTCGGCCGCCGAACAACTACTACTGCTAGTTCGAGAAGCGTACTGTCCAGCGCTATTTCGTGCCAATCCTTCCGTGCCGCACCGGCAGCAGCCGGTGCGAATTATCGCGCGTCGAAACCGGTTGGTGCAGGCCTGATGGTGCCGATGGCGTGCTTTCGATGAGGTGTTCGGGCGGGGGGTTCGGGCGAGTGGCGCCGTGATGGCGGGTGCGGGCGTATGTGACCGGTTTGTGGGCGCCGGTGGAGCGCAAGAACTCCTGGCAGTTGGCCGAGGCCGCGGGTGTGGTGGAGCCGGACGGGCTGCGGTATTTTCTGAACCGGTCACGCTGGAGTGCCGATGGTCGGCCGCGCCTACGCCTTCCTCGCCGCCGCGCAACACCACCGAACCCACGCCCAACAGATCGGATATCAACGAAACCGACTACCACACAACGAAATACAACTGCCGTGCCTGGCGGTCTCGCTGACCTATATGGAAACTCCGCTGACGCGGCGATGCCGCCGAAGCCGCACAATTGAAGGAACCTGCACGATGAGCACCCTCGACATGCCCACTACGGCAATGGATCGGACGCTACGCGGTTTAGGCTCTCCCGAAATTCCGCTGAATATCGGCGCAGTTCTGCACTTCGACGGGCAACCGCCCCACCTCGCTGACATCCAGGACTACATCGCGACCCGGTTGGCCGCTCTGCCGGCGTTGGCGGTATGGATGCCCCAGGGAGCCCGGCATTGGACGGTGGCCGACGAGGTGGACCTGACCAGCCATGTTGTCGAGCACGTTGTGCCCGCCCAGGAAAATCTGGAGCAGGTCGTTGTCGAGCTGGCGAAAACTCCGCTGCCGGAGGGCGCTCCGCACTGGCGGATGTGCTTGCTGCGCGGTTACGCGCCGGATCGATACGCCCTGTTGTATCTGGTGCAACACTGCGTACAAGACGGCGCGGGAATGCTTCGAACACTGGAGTCGCTGTTCGCGCCTGGTGTCCCCGAGAGTGAATCTTCGGCGGCATATCACGGTTTCGCCCAATACCCTCGCACCTCGGCCCGCACGCGAGTGCAGTGCGCCGCAACGGATCTGCAGAGCCTTCGGAGCCTGGGTGCCTGGGACCTGCCCGGGTGTCGGCCCGCGAATGAGGTCGGATTCGCGTGGAGTCGCGTGCCCACCAGCACGCTGACCTCCGTCGCCCGTGCTTTCGGCTGCACCCGCAATGACGTATACATCGCAGCGCTCGCGCACGCGCTCACCCGTTGGCAGAGCGAGATCCGCGGGACTGAAGACTTGCCCGACATACCGTTCCTGGTGGCGGCCAACGTCCGTCGCCCGGACGAGGTCGCACTGGCGGGCAACAGGACAGCCATCCCCTACCTCAGACTGCCGGGAGCGCCGCTCCCCTTCGACCAACGACTGACCAGCACCATCCGCGCCACCGTACCGTTGAAGTCACCAACTGTCCGGGCAGCGTTGCGCCGCAACTTCGACAGCACGCCCGCATGGCTCATGCGCGCAACGTTTTCCGCTATCTCGACTCCACGACGTGCTCCGGCCGCGGTGTCGAATGTCGTTTTGCGTCATCCCCTCGCGCTGCACGGCGATCCCGTCACCGCGATCGATCCGATCACGACCACCCTCGGAGGCATTCCGCTGAGCGTGCTTCTCCTCGTCCATGGAGACAGCGCCACCGCATGCTTCAGAACGAACGCCGGATTCTCCGGGCTCGACCAAATCCACCGCATGTGGGAGCAGACCCTGCTCTCATGGCAGAGCAACGCGGCCACGCTGAGTCGATCCTAGGCTCGGGTTCTGCGCGATAGGCCAACAGCACGCGGGCACAGACGTTTCCGTGCGAGTTCGAATTGGTACTTTGCAGCGCCCTTGCTCAGGACTGCCATTGTGACCCTCGGCGCAGGCGGTGAGGCTGGTTTCAGCGCACCCCGGCCGCCGAGTCGATGCCCGCTCGCGATCCCCGCTCGAAACGGCACACCGCGCACAGTGAGTCGCCGCCGGTGACTTTCCTCGGCGATCACCGCCGCCGCGGTGATCCGACGGGTTCGACGCTTCCCGCCGTCAGCTGGCGTGCCGGTCCGCGTGGTCTTCGGCTATCGCATCGAGTCGGGTGCCGAGAGCGTTGATCTGGTCGCGCAGGGCGATGCGGGTGTCGACGGGGTGATCGACGTCCGCGAGCACGGACGAGATCATCTGCTGCGCTGAGGTTTGCTGCCATCAGCGACCATCACCCGTCGCCATTTGGTGCGTACCTACCTACCGGCTTGATCTGGAGTTCCGGACCCGCCACCGTCAAAGTGTTCGGGTTGTGCAGCGTTAGGCCCACTGACAAGGCCCGGTCCACGCGGACCGGGCCTTCGTCGTTTCGGCGGATCGTTCGCAGCTACACGCAGAATCCGCCGAGGTTCAGTGCGGTGACATTGGTGTACCCGGCTGCTGGTTGGTAGTCGGGGAGACCGTCGTAGTAGACGGCACTGACGACATGTTGGCCCGCGATATCCGGAATCCAGAGGATGCTCGCGGTGCCGTTGGAGACCGGCACGGTCCCGACGATGTTTCCGCCGAGGCCGGGCAGGCGGCTCGTGAATTCGACGACGCCACGATCCACCGGTGTGCCATCTGGGCGCCGCACGGTCGCCTGCGCGGTCTGCCCACAGCCGACCGAAGCAACACTGTTTGCCCCGAGCGTCAAGCCGGTCATCGCCACCGACAGGGTCGGAGCGATCGTCGCATTCGCCTGGGGTGCAAGGGTTGTCGGTACCGCCAGACACGCCGCCGCCAGCGCCACACCGGCCGCGCCACGCGAGAGTCTGCCCATCATGCCCGCCTTTCGCTGTGCCGACCGAGCCCCTCATGGCCCGGCGTAGGCGTCGCACGGTACCTGAGACGCCGATCACATCGGCGCAGGCCGCGCCGAGAATCCCGGAGTCAAGTGGTTTTGCCTCAGGAGAGGCAGACGACGCTCGGTGTCGACCAGGACCGGTTCACCGTCTACCGAACTACGTGCTGACCGCGATGTCCGGTACGAGCCGACCGGTTGCCCCGGCATTCCCGCCCGAAACCGTGTCGTTCGGAGTTAGTGTTGCCCCGCGCTACATAGCCACGTTCCAGCAAACCTCGAATGGAGCGTTATGGGACACAGGATGGGTATCGCTGCGTGTGCTGCGGCCGCGTTATTGGTCGCGGGCTGTGGGACATCGACGGAGTCCGGTGGGACTTCCGCGCAATCGACCACGGCGGGGGCCGAGCCCGCGTATGCGGCCGCTCTACGGCCGGTGATAACCACGTTGATGAAGGACAATGTCATCCCGGGTGCTGTCGTGGTGGTCAAATCGCCGAAGCAAGGCAATTGGACTGCGGCGTTCGGTACTCGAGCCATCGACTCGAGTGAGCCGATGCAGGTCGACGACTACTTTCGGGTCGGCAGTAATACGAAGACGATGACGTCGACGGTGATCCTGCAGTTGGCGCAGGACGGCAAGCTCGCGCTCGACGACCCCATCGACAAGTATTGGCCCGGCGTGCCGAACGGGGATCGGATCACGATTGCTCAGCTCAACGAAATGCGCAGCGGGCTATACAGTTACACCTTCGACCCGCAGTTCGACGCCGCGCTCGACAACGAGCCACAGAAAGTGTGGACACCGGAGGAATTGCTGGCCATCGCGTTCGCGCACCCGGTGAACTTTCAGCCCGGGGAAAAGTTCGAGTACAGCAATACCAACTTCATCCTGCTCGGTCTGGTCATCGAGAAGCTCACGAAGATGACGGCCGCCGAGAGTTTTCAGCAGCGCATCTTCGAACCGCTGAGCCTCGAGTACACATCACTGCCCGCGCCCGCGGACTCTTCGATACCGGATCCGCATCCACAGGGCTATGCCTTCGGCACCAATGTTTCCACCATCGATACGTACACGCTTCCTCCGGCCGAACAAGCCGAGGCCGTCGCGGGCACCCTGAAACCGAGCAACCAAACAAATATCAACGTGTCTTGGGCGTGGACCGCCGGTGGTGCGATCTCGACGGCCGACGATCTGGCGACATATGTGAAGGCGCTCGTCGGCGGTGGCCTGCTCGATGCGAAGATGCAGCGGACTCGGCTGGACAGCATTCAGCCGATCGATCCGGCCGATCCGGACCGAGCCGGATACGGTCTCGGCATCGTGCGGTTCGGCACGCACCTCATCGGACACGACGGTCAGCTCCCGGGATTCATGACCTTCATGGGCCATGACCCGGCATCGGACCTGACGATCGTGGTCGCCACGAACCTCGCGACGGTTCCGTCGGGTGAGGGGTCGGCCCTGGTGTTGGTCAAAGGCATGCTGCCGACCTTCTACGGTGCCGATGCCCTGCCGGGGAAGAACCCGCCTGCGGCGACCACCGGCGCGAGTCCGACAAGCACCACCGAGTCGACCACTCCTGGTCGATGACCTGCAGGTGATGTCGGATGGATGACACCGGTGTACTCATCGCGGGCGCCGGGGCGATCGGCCTGACCATGGCAATCGATGGAAACCGCGTGAGCTGAATTTACGGCCGACCCCGCCCGGAAGATAATGCGACGTAGCGGGCACACGAGGAGGAAGCCGTGCGGAACCGGGCCGGGCTGGAGGGTGCGGCGACATTGCGAGTCGCCATCGAGTTCGCCGATTCCGCGCGCCGGTCGCTCGGTATCACATGGTCGGCCGCCAACGCATCGGCCGCCCGCAAGAAGTTCGAGTACGCGCGGATTTTCTTGGTGGCGCTGGGTGGTGAACCGCAGCGGGTGTACCTGGACCTCGTGGACCGACGGCCATCGGCGTCGGTGCAACTGCCAGCCGAATTGGCCGACGGCGAGTACGCCATCGAAGTCGATGCCTATGGCAGTGCGAGCTGGGGCGACGGCACGTTGGACGCACGCGGGCGCAGCGTCGCGTTCACGATCGGCCCGGGTGGTCCAGGCTAGGAGGGCGGTACCGAGGTGGTGGTAGCGGGTGATGGCCGTGGGCGTCAGGCGGGTCACGGTTGTTGCCAGAATGCCGCGGATGTCGTAGGGCCGTAGGCGAATTCGTTGAGGCGTTCTTCTTCCTCGGATATGCGGCCGAGTGCGGTCGGGAAGTGCCTGCAACAGCGCGGCGACATCGGCGCCGGACGATCGCCACACCGGAGTCCCGGTGGATGCGAAACCACATATCCAACAGGTCGATCGATTCAGCGCCGAGTTCGTCGATCAACGACGACTCCGGGGGAATCCGGTCTTCTTCCAAGCCGATCGCGTCCGCGACGGACGTGATGACCATGGCCGCAAGATCTTCGGCTCCTATGCGAAGACTCCGATCCTTGCACCGGGGCGCGGACTCGAGCAGAACTCGAGCCGATCCGAACAACCTCGTCGTCGGCCATGGCAAGATCGTGCCGCGATCTTCGAGCGACATCCTGTGGTCGGTGCGGTAGTTGATACATCAGATTGGTTGTGAATCAATGCAATTCGTCAGATCGAACCGTTACCATGGGGAAATGACCGCGATGCGGGTTGGTGACGGGACGTGGTCGATTCTGCGGGTCGCCTGCGCCGGCGTTGGCATCAATGCCACAGGGGCCCAACTACTTCGAGTGACGGGGGAGATCGACTACCGATTGCCCGACGGTGTGATAGCGCGCATCGGTGCGCCCGGACAGCAGGGTGTCGCCAAGCGCGCGGTCGATATCGCTCGATGGTTGGCATCCGCCGGAATACCAGTGGCCCAGGCGGTTTCCGATATGCCACGGCCGGTGGTGGTGGACGGTCGTGCCGTGACCTTCTGGCAGGAGTTGCCGAGGCACCGCGCGGGCACACCCGCGGAGGTGGCCGCCGCGCTGACGCGGCTGCACGGCTTGGCGCCACCGACCGATATGGAAGTCGGACAGGTGGCGCCCTTCGTCGGACTCGATGAACGCATCGACGCCGCGCACACCATGACCCCGGACGACAGATCCTGGATGCGTAGGCATCTATCCGAACTGCGCGGTCGCTGGGCGGCGCTGCCGACCGGACGACCGTGGTGCGTCATCCATGGCGCCGCGTGGAGCGGCAATGTGGTTGTCACGGAGGACGACAACGTGGTCCTGCTCGATACCGGACTGCTGTCGGTCGGTCCGCCGGAATGGGATCTGGTGCATGCGGCGATCGAATGTGCGTCATTCGGCTGGATCACCGATGCGCAGTACGCCGAGTATTGCCGGGCCTACGGCAGTGATGTGATGCGCTGGGGCGGCTTCTATCTGCTGCGCGATATCCGGGAGTTCCGGATGGCCACCATGGCCGCGCAGGCGGCCGCCGCGAATCCGGCGTACCAGCAGCAGGCGGATCTTCGCCTGGCCTGTGTACGTGGCGATATCGGCCCACGGGTGTGGGATGGATGGACGGCGCTGTCATAACGTCCTGGTGACGTCGAGCGGCGGGGCGTCCGCCGCATCGGGTTCAGCCCAGCTGTCCATAAAATGCCAACTCAGGCAACGTCTTTCAACCCATGACGCGACGGTCGCCGTGCTCGCACGTCTGCGCGAGCTGGCACGGCCGACCGCGCGACGCAGGCGGACAACGTGGCGGCCCGAGCAGGGTCGCGCCAGGGCTGCTGCGCCTGATGGATTCCTGGCCGAATGCGCGCATCGGTACTCGGCCGACGTATGGATGTGCTCGCCGCGAATCCACTGGCCACCGCGGTCGATTCCAGTTCGGCCAGGGGCGTCGAATGGATGCTCGAATCCGCTTCCATGCCAGTAGATTCCGAGAACTGGCGCACTACTCGCAATGTGCCGGAATCGCGTTCATGTCGTTGCCTGTGCCAGCAGGAATTCGATCGCGGCGGTGGGTGGCAAACCTGCCCGGCTCGCGAAGGCGGTGTCGAAGGCTTCCGTACCGAGTGCTTCGCGGGCTCGGTCTGCCGGTGCGACGAGATTGTCGTAACCGCGCCGATCCTCGGCGCCGAGCATGGCGGCCGCGGCACCGACCAAGTGGGCCGCGGTGGTCGGGTTGCCGTCGCCTATTGCCAGTACGGCGTACAGTTGCGCGAACATCGCCAGGTCGTCCGGTTGTGCCCCGCTCGCGGCGGTCACCGATCCGTCTCGGCCGATCAGCTTCTTGGTCATCGTATCGAGCATTCGCCGCGCCTGCCCCGGATCGTCGTCGAGTATCGCGATGAGCGCCCGGAAAGCCACACTCCGAGCCCGAATTCGAGTGCCGAAGGCATTGTTCGCGAGACCGGTTTCGGCACGATCGAGTTCGCGCAGTGCCGCCTTCCGCTCGCCGCGACGCAACAGATACTCCGCACGCGCGAGTCGCACGTACGTCGCGGTGCCGGGTTCTCCGGCCGCCGCGACGTGTTGTCCCGCCCTGGCCAGCGCGGCTTCGGCACGGTCGAGCTCACCGAGTCGAGCCAGTGCGGTTGCCGATTCGGCGCAGACGGCCGCGGCATCACCCGAACTGCCGAGCTCTTCGAAGGCGGCCGCGGCGCGGGTGAGTGAAGTAATCGCCTGGGGTAGATCACCGCGGCGTAGCTGGTCATCCGCGATCGACTGGAGCGTCGTCGACAGGCCGAAGCGTTCACCCATCGATTCGAATTCCTTTTTCGCGTCAACCAATTGGTCGATGCTCGTACAGCCGAGCAAGAGCGCCATACCTCGCTCCCATCCGACCAGCCCGGACCATGAGGTCGACAGGCTCCGTCCCTCCAGGAATGCCGGTGCCACCAGCAACACCGTACGAGCCGGTCCGCTGGGAAGCTCGCCTGAGCTGCTGACGATTTCGAGACCAGCGGCCACTGCTCGCAGCCCGTCCTCGATCGCGCCGCCCTCATACCGCGACAACCCATCGAGTACACCGCGCAAGGCCCGCAGCTCATCCGGCACCTCGCCCGGAAGCTCCAGCACGGCTCGCATCCAATGCAGCCGCTCGGTGTGGATTCCGCGCAACGTCCAGTACCAGAACATTGCCGCGATCAGCCGAATGCCCAGCCCGACGGCGGCGGTGTCAACCGCGAATCGCAATGCGGCGGCGATATTGTCGCGTTCGGCATCGAGCCGCGCGAGCGTGTCGAGCTGGGCGGCCGACCGCAGTTCGACCTCGGCCGATTCGGCGAGCCGCAGCAAGTACTGTGCCTGTCTACCCCGAACCGCGGCCTCCCGGCCGGACTCCGCCAACCGCTCCAACGCATACGACCGAATCGTCTCGAGCATCCGATACCGCTCGCCACCCCGCTCGACCAGCGACTTGTCCACCAAACCGCTGAGCAGTTCGAGATCGTCGACGGCATCGAGGGTCGGACCAGCCGGAAAAACCGCCAACCACATGGCAAGTTCACGTTCGGACTCCGACAGCGGCGCCCAACTCCACTCGATGACCGCGCGCAGTGTCCGATGCCTGGCCTGTGCCGTCCGGCTGCCGCGACCGAGCAGCGTGAACCGATCATCGAGCTTCGCCGCGATCTGGCCGACCGATAGTGCCCGCAATCGCGCGGCCGCCAATTCGATGGCCAGCGGCAAACCATCCAGCCGTCGGCAGATCTCCACCACGGCGAGGGCGGTACCGGCATCGAGCGCGAAATCCGGACGCACCGCTCGTGCGCGTTCGACGAAAAGCCGCACCGCGGGGAAGCTTTCGGCCGCGGCCGCATCATCGGGCCAGGGCAGCGGACCGATCTGGTGAATATGTTCACCGTCGACCGCGAGCGATTCCCGACTGGTGGCCAGCACCCGCAGCTCCGGACAGGCACCGAGCAGCCGGTCGACGAGTTCGGCGACCGCATCGACGAGGTGTTCGCAATTGTCCAGAACCAGCAGGACATGTTGTTGCGCTAGGTATTCCGCCAGCCGATCCACCGGATCACCCGCCGACGGCTCCAGCAGTCCCACCTCGCGTACGCCGATCGTGGTGAGGACCGCGGTGGCAACCTGTTCCGGATCGCGCACCGCGGCGAGTTCGACCAGCCAGACGCCACCGGAAACCCGCGCGCCCACCTCGACGGCGAGTCGGGTCTTACCGGCACCGCCCGGTCCGACAATGGTGATCAGCCGGGCGGCGGCGAGCCGCGCCGTCAGCTCGGCCACATCGTCCTCGCGCCCAACGAAACTCGTGACCTGCGCGCGCAGATTGGTGCGTCGGCGTGGCGGCGCGGATTCCTGCCGCAGGATCGACAGGTGCAGTTCGCTCAGTTCGGGGGATGGATCGATGCCGAGTTCGTCGCCGAGTCGATCCCTGGTGCGTTCGAATGCCGCCAACGCATCGGCCTGCCGACCCCCCGCATACAGCGCACGGATCAACAGACCCTGGATGCGTTCGGTCAGTGGATGTGCCTCGGCCAGTGCGCGCACTTCGTCGAGGACATCGTTGCCCGCGGCGACCTCCAGTCCCAGTCGGTACTCGGCCGCGTCGAGCCGCAACTCGTCCAACCGCACCGCCGCATCGGCCGCGAACCGCAGCTCCAGCAGTTCGGTCAGCGCCGGCCCTCGCCACAGCGCCTCGGCCTCGCGCAATGCGGCCAGATCAGCCGCTTCCCGCCCAGCCGCGGCCAGGCGTTCGAACCGGACGACATCGACATCGATGGGATCGATGACCAGCCGATAGCCCGGCGCCAGTCCCTCGACCCGCGCCGTGCCGACCGCGCGCCGGACCCGAGACACCAAGGCCTGCAACGCATTCGCGCCGTTATCCGGCGGACGTCCGTCCCAGATCGCATCGGCGAGCACATCGGCGGGTACGACCCGGCCGGGTTCCATGGCCAGTCTGGCCAGCAATGCGCGCACCTTGACTCCGGCGATCCGGAGCGGTCGGTCCTCGTCATCGCGGACCTCGAAGGGGCCGAGCAGCAGTACACGCACGGCAGTAAGCCTGCCGTATCGGGCAGCGGAGTCGCTGATGGACCGGCTAACGACTGTGCGGCAGGATGCCGATGGTCACGACCAATCCGGCCGCGATGCATCCGGCGGATGCCGCGGTGGTCGCGAAGGAACGGGTGATGGTGGCGATGCCGGCCACGAAAATCAGACAGGTTACCGAGGCCAGCAGCGCAGTTCCGCGATCGACACCGCCAGGGCGGTGAAATCGCTTGTGCGTCACTGTCATGCTCACCGAGTACCCGATCGTCGAGTTATGAAACTGTTATCGACCACGACAGGCCGAATCTCATTCCGTGACAACTGCCGTCTCCGGCCCATCTCGAGTGGTAGTACTGGCAGATGGGCAATGACGAGATGGACGCGGACCTGATCGAACTCGCCACCAAGATCTTCGATCTGGCTCGGCACGGCGATGCCGACCAGCTCACGGCGTACCTCGATGCCGGTGTCCCGGTGAACCTCACCAACGACAACGGCGACACGCTGCTCATGCTGGCCGCCTATCACGGTCATCAAGACGCCGTCCAGGTGCTGCTCGCACGCGATGCCGATCCGAATCGGGCCAATGACAAGGGGCAGACACCGCTGGCCGGTGCCGTCTTCAAGGGCGAGACCGAGATTCTGCGGGCCCTGCTCACCGCGGGTGCGGATCCGGATGCCGGGACACCGTCCGCGCGGGCCGCGGCGGCCATGTTCGGCAAGAACGATCTGCTGAGCTTGTTCGGGGCGTCGTGAGCGTTGGCCGTTTGTCATGACCGAGAACGCCGATTCGGCTGCGTTCGTGCGGGTCGGTATAGTCGCCGCGGATGAGTAGTGTCGCCACCCCAGATAGGTCGAAGCCCGTGAACCGCCGATTCGGGCGCGCGGTGTGGCTGGTGCCGGTACTGCTCGTCGCCTTCGCCACCTGGTGTCTGACAGCGCCACTGTGGCCCTTCCACCGGATCACCGGTGGGTTCATCGATCTGCAGGTGTACCGGCTCGGTATCGAGGCGCTGCGCGATGGCGCGGATATGTACGGTCAACTGCCGCAGACCACCATCGGTATCGGCCTGCCGTTCATCTATCCGCCGTTCGCCGCGCTGGTGCTGAGCCCGTTCGCGCTGCTGCCATGGGACGCCGCGGCCTTCACCTTCTTCATCTCCTCGACGCTCGCGCTGGCCGTGACGCTGTATTTGGTCGCGCGGCGGCGCTGGCCCGAGCGCAGCGGGCTGCGGCTCGCGCTGCTCGCCACCGCCTGCGCGACCCCGCTGGCCATGCTGCTGGAGCCGGTCCGCTCGACGCTGGATTTCGGACAGGTGAATCTGCTGCTGATGGTGCTGGTCGCCGCGGACGCGCTGACCGCGAAGCCGAAATGGCGGCGCGGCATGCTGGTCGGCGTGGCCGCCGCGATCAAGCTGACACCGGCCGCATTCGTGCTCTACTTCCTGGTGCGCCGGGACTATCGCGCCGCGGTCACGGCGGCGATCACCGGTGCGGTGGCGACCACGCTGAGCTTCGCGATCCTGCCCAAGGAATCGGTCACCTACTGGTTCGGCGGCCTCGGCAACGTCTCCGGACTCAGTGGCTCCTCCTTCCATACCAACCAGTCGATCCAGGCCGTGCTCGCCCGATTCGGTGTGGAGAAGCCGCTGTTCACCGTGCTGTGGCTGGTGCTGAGCGCGGCGCTGCTACTGCTGGTGATTCCGGCCATGCGCCACGCCGCCGAGGCACCCGCGCTCGCGCTGTCCATCAACGCCGTCTTCACGCTGCTGGTATCGCCGATCTCCTGGTCGCACCACTGGGTGATGATCGCGCCCGCACTGTTCGCGATGGTCTGCTATGCGACCACACTGCCGCGCGGTCGGGCGATCGGCTGGTATGTGGCAATCGTGCTCACCGCGGCGGCATTCGTTTACGGGCCGCAGAACTGGCTGCCCGGCGATAATCGACGCGAATTGGCCTGGACGCCTTGGCAACACCTGTGGGGCAACACCTACGTGTGGTTGAGCGTGTTGCTGGTCGTCGCGTATCTGGTCGCCAGCAGGCGGGCAAAGCCGCAAGTGGGCGAAGCCGGTTCCGCGCCGAAGGATACCGATCTCGTCGACCTGGCAGGTCCTCGCCCGGCGGCCTGACCCTTTCTGGGATGCTGGGTTTTGGACGGAGGGTACCGCGTGGTCGCGATCGATATCGAACGGAATCCGAAGTCGGCGTGGCCGCTGACGACCCTGCGCGCAGTACACGCGCGCGGGCTCGGCGGGGTGCCACCCACGGCATTGGTGCTGATCGGAATCGTCAGCGTGCAGGTCGGCGCGGCGCTGGCCAAACAGCTGTTCACCGCCACCGGTGCCGCGGGCGCGGTCACCCTGCGACTGTTCTTCGCCGGGGTGGTGCTGTTGGTCGTATGGCGGTCCGCGCTGCGGATCGAGCGGCGCGCACTCCCGGTCGTGCTCTGCTACGGCACCGTGCTCGCCTCCATGAATCTGTGCTTCTATCAGGCCATCGACCGGATTCCGCTGGGTATGGCGGTCACCCTCGAATTCTTGGGCCCGCTCGCCGTCGCGCTGGCAGGTTCGCGGCGCTGGACCGATCCGGTGTGGGCCGTGCTCGCCGGCGGCGGCGTAGTGCTGCTGACCAAGGCGGGCGGCGAGGTCGGCTGGTCAGGGGTGCTGTTCGCCTTGGCCGCGGGAGCCCTGTGGGCAAGCTACATTCTGCTCAGCGCCGCACTCGGTGACCGGACCAGCGGTGGCGGGGGATTGGCCATTGCGATGGCCTTCGGTGGTGTGCTCATGGTCCCGGTCGGCATTGCCGAAGCGGGCGCCACGTTGTTCCAGCCGTCGGTCCTCGTCGCCGGTTTCGCGGTCGCGATGCTGTCGTCGGTACTGCCGTATTCCGTGGAACTCGAAGCGCTGCGGCGCATTCCCCCGCGCGTCTTCGGCGTGCTGATGAGCCTGGAACCGGCGGCCGCCGCACTCGCCGGACTGGTCGTTCTCGGCCAGGTCATGCATGCGGCGCAGTGGGCGGGCGTCATCTGCGTGGTGGCGGCCTCCATCGGAGCGACCCGAACAGCACGGCGGAAATAGTCAGCAGCCCGCACTACCGGGGGCGAAGATCGGGATTTCGCACCACCACGGCTTGATCACCGGTGGAGTCACCGGTTCGCCCGCGACGATCCAGTCGCCCTGTACCGATACCTCGCGGCGCGCGAGCGGTTCGTTCGCCGGACCGGTGGCCACGGAGCCGTCGAGATTGAATTTGCTGCCGTGACAAGGGCAATTGATGGTGCCACCCGCGATTTCATTGAGGGCACAGCCCTGATGCGTGCAGATTACCGAGAAGCCTTGGTAATTACCCGGGCTCGGCTGGGTCACCACGGTATCGCCGAGGATGAGGCCGGAGCCGACCGCTACGTCGGAGGCGCGGGCGATGGCGTTTTCCGGTGCGCCCTGCTCGATGTGCGGTGCCGGTGCGGGTGGCTCCTGGACCGGCTGTTGAGCGGCGGGTAGCGATGCGAACGCGCCGGCGACAATCCATTCTCCCTGCACCGAGATGGTGCGGGCAGCGAGCGGTTGGGTGGCCGGACCGGTGGCGACGGAGCCGTCGAGATTGAATTTGCTACCGTGACAAGGGCAATTGATGGTGCCACCCGCGATTTCATTGAGGGCACAGCCCTGATGCGTGCAGATCACCGAAAAGGCTTGATAATTACCCGGACTCGGCTGGGTGACGACGGTATCGCCGAGTAGCACGCCGGAGCCGATCGGCACATCGGCCGTGCGGAGGAGTGCGGTGCCGGGTGTGGGTTCCGGCCCGGCGGCCACCTCGTTCGGGGGCGGCGGCGCTTCGATGGTCGGCGCGGCGGCAACCGAACTCGATGTCGTGGTCACCGTGCCGGAAGTGGAAGTGGCCGGCGCAGACGGGCGTTCGCTCGTCGAGCAGGCCGCGACAAATGCCGCGGCCCCGGCTCCGATGACGATTGTTCGACGGTTGCAGTGTTCGACGCTCATCGTGACCTCGGCGTTGTCGACTCGTAGTTGTAGGTGTTACGAGATAGCCGCCGATTCGGTTCGAGGTCGTTCGGATTCCTGCGGAGGTTGGCGCTGCCTACCGCCCGGGTGAGACCGGGACCGGGCGGGGCAGCCACCGGTCATTGAACGGAACGGTTCTGAGACCAGAGGTAGGAGTTCGATGAGACTCTCCTGAGAAAATTCGAGCCGCGGTACCGGTAGGCGCGCGGCGCGACCCGTAGGCTGGTGCGATGCGGGCGATTGCGTTCTACGAATTCGGCGGTCCGGACGTACTGCAGATCGTCGACATCCCGATCCCGGAACCTGGTGTCGGTCAGGTCCGCGTCGCGGTGCGAGCCACCGCGGTGAATCCGGCAGATTGGAAGATCCGTTCCGGAGCACTATCTTTCGGCGACCGGGTGTTTCCGCAGTATCCGGGCGGTGAGATCGCGGGTGTGGTCGATGCGGTCGGTCCCGATGTCGCCGACGTCGCGGTCGGCGACGAGGTGCTGGGCTGGGCGGTCGCGGCGTATGCCGAATACACTCTCAGCAATGCCGTTGCGCACAAGCCCGCGGAATTATCCTGGGCCGATGCCGCATCGCTCCCGGTCGCGGTGTCGACAGCGGCGAAGTCATTGGCGGCACTGAAAATACAACCGGGCGAAACACTGCTGATCAACGGCGCGTCGGGTGCGGTGGGGTCGATGGCGGTGCAACTGGCCGCGGCCGAGGGAGCCACCGTGATCGGCACCGCATCCGCGGCCAATCAGGATGTGGTGCGCGAACTCGGAGCCACCCCGGCCACTTACGGCCCCGGTCTGGTCGAGCGTGTGCGCGAACTCGCGCCGAATGGCATCGACGCGGTCTTCGATGCGGCCGGGCATGGTGTGCTGCCCGCCGCTATCGAACTGCGCGGCGGCACCGACCGGATCGTGACGATCGTCGATCCGGCGGCCCGCGAACTCGGCATCACCTTCCTCGCCGGCAGCGGCGCGCAGCGTCCGACCGAACTCCTCGGGCAGGTCGCCGAACATGTTGCCAGCGGTGTTTTCCGGCTGCCTGGTCAGCCGCGGACCTTCCTGCTGGAGCGGGCGGCGGCCGCCCAGGAGGAGAGCGAAAAGGGGCGTGGCCCAGGCAAGGTCGTACTCGACGTGAGCTGACCTCGTCCGGGGAACGCCTTGTTGCGAACGACAACCGGCGTACCATCTCTTCTTGCCGTGTGCCGATGCGAGCCGCGGCAAGGAGGAGGACGGGCGCGATGGCGGGTAGCCCATCGGCTGACGGAACGGGTCGCGGTGTGCTCGATGCGGGTTTCCAGATCCTGGAGGCCATTTCGGCGGCACCGGAGGGCTGTGGGCTCTCGCAACTGGCCCGCACCACCGGATTGGCCAAGGCCACCGCATATCGGTTGGCCGAGCAGTTGGTGACGCTCGGTGCCGTGCAGCGGGTGGAGCAGCGGTATTTCGTCGGCGAGCGAATGGCGGAGCTGGGCCGCCATTGGCAGGCCGCGCCGACCCTGCGCCGGGCCGCGCAACGGCCCGCGCGGGTTCTGGCCGCATTGACGAATTCGACTGTTGCGGTGTGCATTCTGGATGCGGGCGAGGTGCGGTTGGTCTCCGGGCTCAAGGGTGCCGAGTTCTTCCTCGGTACCACAGCGGATCCGGAGCTGATCTATCGCACCGCGCTGGCGCAGGTGCTCTTCGCGGGGCGGGCCGACAACACCGTTGCGCCACCGACCTATTCGGCCGCCGAATGGCAGCGTGTGTGCTCCGGAATCGTCGATGCCGGACTGGTTTCGGTCGATCATCACAAACTGATCGCCGGGATTTGCTGTGCCGCAGCGGCAATCCGTCAACCGGAAATGTGCGATGCTGCCGCTATCGGCTGTATCTCACTGTCACAACAGTTTCCGCCGAATCTGCCCGGTCTGGTCGCACATGCCGCCCGCGAAATCGAGAAGAATCTTCGCTGATCGGTTCGTTCAGTGGACCGTGCCGTTCTGCACGCTCGGCGCGGGAACCAGGATGGATGGGCTGTCGAACGCTGTAAGTAAGGGCCGATCCGCCGATGCAAGACTCCGATCTCTGGGGCAACCGCTACGTCTCCTCATCCGTCACCGAGAATGGCCTGCCACGATTCCTGGTCCGCGGCACCCGGATCACGCTGTGGTTCGTCGACGAAACCCGCCGCCTGTCCGCCCATGCAGGCGCCAATACCGTGATGTTCGAAGTGGATCCCGACAGCGGCGTCCTGAAAACCCGGTCCCCGTTCTCCACCGTGCTGTCCTACCCGCCGGAATTCGCCCACCAGGACAGCTGGCTCAAAGAATTCCTGCTCCTCGCGCCCGCGTGGACCACCAGCAATGGCATGCTCATCCTCAGTGACGACCGGATCAGGATCGAGCTGCAACAGACCGCCGATTGCCCCTGATCGCTACGTCGTCGGAATGAGGAAGCTTTCGACGACTCGGCGGACCTTGGGCACCGCATCGGCATCGCCGAGGCGCAGTGCGGTATTGGCGGCGCAGAGGACGGCGTCGATCTGGAAGGCTGCGAGATCGATATCCAAATCGGCGATTTCGCCCGCATCGACGGCATGGCGGAGTTCACGCGCGATGGTTGCCATCCAATCCTGCTGATCACGGACCAGCGCATCGCGCACGGGACCGGGACGGCTGTCGAACTCCGCCATATTCGCGACCCGGTAGCAGCCGCCCGCGAACAACGGTGTCTGCGCGTAGACGATCCAGAGTTCGATCAGGGCGCGAAGTCGTTGCACGCCATGGGGTTGCTTGCGGGCCGGCTGGATAACGGCATCGATGAACATATCGCGGGCGAAATCGAGCGCCGCGAGTTGCAGTGCCTCCTTGGTCTTGAACAGGGTCTGCACGCCCGCCTTGCTGAGCCCGGTATCGGTCGCCAATCTGCCGAAGCTCAAACCCTCGAGACCATCGAGGGAGGCGGTGTCGACCGCCTGGCGCAGCACGAGCTGGCGACTGCGCGCACCGCGTAGCAGGCGCTTGTCCTCGGGCCCGCCCGCCACTCGGCCGCCACCCCTCGTCGAATCGCTGCGCGAAACTTCGCTCATTCGGGCACCCGCTTACTCGGTTGGTGCGCAAGTGCTGCGACGACCGTGGCCGGGAGTATCGCCGTAGTCATGACAAAAGAATACGTCCGACCGTATGGTTAGACAATTTCCGCCACCATCGCATGGAGCAGATCGCGCAGGGTCTGCTGCTGGGCGCCGGTGAGCGAGGTGAGTGGCGACTGGGCGCCGAGCAGGTCGAGCGCCTCGGTGCGGCGCCGCTCCCCGGCCGCCGTCAGTACGATCTGCTTGGCACGCCGGTCGTGTGGATGTGGTTGCCGTCGAACCAGATCCTGCCGTTCGAGGCGATCCAGTACGAAGGTCGCATTCGACGGCTCGCACGACATCCTGGTGGCCAATTCGCGCGCGGTAATCGGATCCGACAGTTCGCGCAGGGCGATGACCTGTGACGGCGTCATGTCCAATGTCTCGGCGACCCGTCGAACATGCACGTCGAGACGATGCGTGAACTGATGCACCAGCTTGCAGACATCGCGATCGATCTCGGAATCCACGGGGAGATTCGGTGACGAGTCCGGCTGATCCTTCATATCGTCGAGTCTAGTGTCATGCTTCGAACTATGATAGTTCTAATTCAAATCATTTGAATTAGAACTATCCGGGAGTGGATGTATGCGTCTTGCTGTCTTTGCGCTCATGCTGGTGGTGTTCAGCCTGACCACGGGGGAATTCGTGATCGCCGGTATCCTGCCCGAGGTGGCGGACGGTCTCGCGGTGTCGGTGCCCGCGGCGGGTCTGCTGGTGAGCGCGTATGCGCTGGGCATGATCGTCGGCGGGCCGGTGGTGACCGTGGCGACGGCACGGCTGCCGCGCAAACCGCTCGTGGTCGGCTTGGTCGCGGTCGCGGTCGTCGCGAATCTGGGTTCGGCTCTCGCGCCGAACTATTCGATGGTGCTGCTGGCCAGATTCGCCGCGGGACTCGTGGTGGCAACGCTTTTCGCCGTCGCCATCGCGACCGTTGTCGCGATGGCCGAACCCGGCCGGGAGGCGGCTGCGGTGGCGCAGGTGGCGCTCGGCCTGAATCTGGGCATAATCGGCGGCACCCCGATCGGTGCGGCCATCGGCCAATCCTTCGGCTGGCGTGCGACATTCGTGTCGGTCGTGGTGTGCGTGGCCGTCGCGCTGCTGCTGGTGCTGCGTTTCCTGCCGACGATGCCCGCGCCGTCGAGCCGATCGGTGCGCGGGGAGCTGCGCGTATTCGCCGATCGCCGAGTGCAATTGGCGATCGGGCTCACCACGCTCGGCAATGTCGGTGTGGTGACGGTGTTTACGTACTTCACCCCGTTGCTCACCGAGGTGAGCGGTTTCGCGTCGCGTGTGGTCCCCGCGCTGCTGCTGGTGTACGGCGCGGGCGCGGTGCTCGGCAACTATCTCGGTGGACGGCTGGCCGACAGGGCGCTGATGCCATCGCTGGCGGGTCTGCTCGCCGCCCTGGCTGGTACGTCGGCGCTGCTGTGGGTGTTCGCGGAGATTCAATTGATTACGGTCGCACTGATTTTCGTGCTCGGTGTGCTGGCCTTCGCGATCGTTCCCGGTATGCAGATCCGGGTGGTGACCGCGGCGGGCGCGGCACCCACACTGGCCATCGCGGTCAATGCCTCCGGATACCAACTCGCCGCCGCATTCGCCGGCCGCATCGGCGGCTGGGCCATCGATGACGGACCGGGACTGCGTTCGATCTATTCGATAGCCGCCGTGCTCACGGTATCGGGCTCGGCGCTGGCGCTGCACATGCTGCGGCGTGATCGCCGGCCCGCGTTGGAATCCAGCTGACCGGTATGTCGTTGAATCCGATTGCTGCACAATCTGTCTCGAGCTGAGCCGCTATCATCTGGCTAGGCGCTTACCAGCGTCGCAGATATCAGAAGAGGGGTACGACTGTGAGCATGATTCTCGCCGCGGCACATGACACGTATGGAGCAGTCCTGGCCCAACTCGGCAACCCGACACCTGAGGCGCCGCCCCTCGCGGACAAGATCCTGCAGATGGTGCGCTATTTCACCTGGTTCATCCTGCTGGCGGGTATTACCGCCATCACCTACGCGGGCGGTCGGTTCGCCTGGGAGAAGTGGTCCGGTGGCGGCCTGCAGTCGCCGAAGATGGTGGCGGGAGCCATGATCGGCGGCGTCGTCGCCACCAGCGCGGGCACCATCATGAATGCCGTGATCGGCACCTAGGAACGCCATTTGATGGAGCAGCCCATGCTCGGCCGATGCGGCTCGGGCACGGGTGTTCCGGCGAGTACCGCCTCGACCGCGGCGCGTAATTCGTTGCCGGTCACCGGTTTACCGTTACCGGGCGTCGATTCGTCGAATGCGCCGCGGTAGGCAAGCTCCAACTGTGCGTCGTAGAGGAAGAAGTCCGGCGTGCACGCGGCCCGGAAGTCTCGACCCACCTGCTGTGTTTCGTCGATCAGGTAGGGAAACCGCCAACCGGCGCGATCGGCTTGGGCCCGCAGATGTTGCGGCCCGTCATCCGGGTAGGCGTCGGCGTCGTTGGTGCAGATCGCCAACGTCGGGATCACCAGTGTGCCGAGCACCTCGCCGAGTTTCGACTCGAGGTGACGTACGTATGGGCAGTGGTTACAGACGAAGATCACCAGTAGCCCCGGCCCGTCCGTGTAGTCGGCGCGGGCGTGGCGGTGACCGTCGAGGTCGGGCAGGGCGAAATCCGGAGCGGGTGTTCCGATCGGGACCATCAGGGATCGGACCGACATGAGGTGCCTCCATCTGAGTCGATAGCGAGCCCGAGTCGGTATCGAGCCTAGTGCGCCCGGCCCGATTCACGGCGCCAGATCCGACGGATCGGTATTGGCCCCGCACAGTACGACGCAGACCCGTTCACCGGGTTCGGGACGGTAGACGCCGGTGCTCAGCGCCGCGACAGCTGTCGCGGCGGCGTGTTCCACGGCCAGGCGACGGTCCTGCCACAGCGCCAGCCGGGCCGCGACGATATCGGCGTCGGGGACGAGTACCGAGGTCACGTCATAGCGCTGGGCCGCATGCAGTGCCAGTTCGGTGGCGCGGCGGGCGCCGAGGGAATCGGCGGCGACCGAATCGACCGGCGCGTCGACGATCCGTCCGGCCTGGATCGCATCGTGCAGTGCCCGGCAACGCTCCGGTTCCACCGCGATCGTCCGCACGCCGTAGTGGTCCGCGGCCGTGGCGACCCCGGCGAACAGGCCGCCGCCGCCGACCGCGACGACGACGGTGTCCAGCCGGGGGAGCAACTGGTGGATCTCCACCATCAGGGTGCCCGCACCGGCCGCGATGTAGGGATTGTCGTAGGCGTGCGAGGGCAAAGCGCCACTGGTATCGGCGAATTCGCGACAGGCGGCGAGTGCGTCGGCGTATTCCGTGCCGATCAGGCGCACCTCCGCGCCGTAGCCGCGCAGCCGCTCGACCTTCACCATCGGCGCGGTGGTCGGCAGGAAGACCGTGGCCCGCACGTCTTGTTCGCGGGCTGCCCACGCACACGCGAGTCCGGCGTTGCCGCCGGATGCGATGGTCACGCCCATATCCGGCAGGGTCCCGTCGTCCTGGTGCGCCTGGATGAAGTTTCGGGCACCGCGGGCCTTGAACGAGCCGGTGTGCTGCATGAATTCCAGTGCGAGCCACAGCTCGCCGGTTGTCGCCACCGGGTCGCCGTGGGCGATGGCGACCGGCCGCACATGTCCGGCGATCCGATCGGCGGCGGCCTTCACATCGCCGTAGCTCAACTCCATTCGCACTCCTGTCCTCGGTCCCCACAGATCATCTTGCCCCGCGCGTCCGGCGCTGGGACGCCCGGTGCCGGAGGTCGGCGAGATCGCGGTCGTAGGCCGCCCGATCGAAAACCGGGGTGTTGCGCATGGTGCAGCCGTGGTGGCATCGAATCATCTTGGCTCGCAACCGCGATAAATAATTCGGCGGTAATGTCCGCGGAGATGCGATGCCGACTATCGGGCTACCGGGCGACCGCACCAAGTGCGGCAAAGAATTTCGCATGCCTGCCGGATCGGTGGCATCGCAGCGGGCGCACCGGAGCGGGTCCGGCCGGCTATCGGAGATTTCGGTATCCGCCGAGTCCTCTTATTTGCGAACAAATTGCCGATTTGTACGCCATGTAGTCTGCGTCCATCTGGAAGTTGTAGTCATGCTCTGTCGAAGAGAGGTTGACCGGTGAAACTGATCTGGATGACGGTGACGGCGTCACTTGCCGTTGCCGTGGCGGGATGCTCCGATGACAAGTCGATGCCGGCCGCGTCGAGTTCGTCCACACCATCGGAAACGAGTTCGGTGGGTGCGACACCTGCCGAAAACGAGGAGCCGGGTAGCGGCGTGCGAATTCCGTTGGGCGACACCAAAAAAGTACCGATTCCCGCAGATGTCGTAATGGATATCAAGGTGCCCGTCGACTGGGGCCCGGCGAGCGCGAGCCTACGCTGCGCGGTAACCGACAGCACCGGCCGCAACGAGGACCTCCGTTCCACCGATACGAAAAAGCAGGAAACAATCGGCGGAAAAGAGTGGATGACGCTGTGGACCTTTTCCTCGCCCCCGGGCGCCGAGGTCACGGTGGGATGTAAGGATCCGGAGTCGAAGATCGCCGCGGGCGACGACCGCACGATCTGGGTCATCCCGCGCGGCATCATCCCGCACTGAACCCGTGCGCGGACAATCCACCGCGCGGAAGGTGCGGTGGTGCGCGGCCGCCGGAAATTCATCGGCGATTGATCACCAACCCCAGTAGGCGCAGCGCGAGTTCGGTATCGCCCGCGACGTGCACTCGGTCGATCACATCCGTCGGATCGAGTTGGCGCGTGCCGAGGCGACCCAGCGTGCGCAGATCGGTGGTGACTGTGGCATCGGCATCGCCGAGTTCGCCGGGCGTCACGATGGCCCGCCCGTCGCCGATGACGATGGCCGCGCCGGAACCGTCGATGTGGAACTGGATTGTCGCCCGCATATCCGCGGGCGGGTCGATCAGCGCCGCGAGGAAGACGAGCGTCCATTCGGCGCGGTAGCTCTCCTCGGGCCGTCGTGGTTCGTCGAAGTGGTGGCGCATGCCCCACATGGCAAGGGGGACAAGCGCTGCCGCGAGTTCCCGACCGGCCGGGGTGAGTTCGTACACCTGCGACGCGGCCGGTGGTGGCAGTGTGGTCCGGCTGATCAGGCCGTCGTCGTCGAGCTGTTTGATGCGCGCGGCGAGCAGGCTGGTGCCGATGCCGTCGAGCGCGTCGGCCAGGTCGGTGTAGCGCTTCGGGCCCGCCATGAGTTCGCGCACGATCAGCAGCGTCCAGCGTTCGCCGACGAGATCGAGGCTGCGGGACAGTCCGCAGTACTGGTTGTAGGTGCGCCGCGCCATCGCCATCCTCTTGTTCGAAAACATGGTGTACGTACTTCTAAATCTTATGTTAGCGTCGAATCGGGGGTTGGTCGAACTCAGGAGAGACCCGTGACGACATCGCTGACGAATTCGCAAATCGCCGAACTCACCGCACTTTCCGCCGATATCCCGACCGAAGTGCGCCATCACTTCGTGCGGATCGATGGCCTGCGCATCCACTACGCCGAGGCGGGTGCGGGTGAACCGCTGATCCTGCTGCACGGCTGGCCACAGCACTGGTGGGAGTGGCGGCAGGTGATCGCACCGCTCGCGCAGCGGTATCGGGTGATCTGTCCGGATATCCGCGGCCTGGGGTGGTCCGAAGGATCCGGTGGCGGCTACTCCTTCGAGCGACTGGCGCGCGATCTCGTGGAATTGCTGGATCGGTTGGGTGTGGACCGGGCTCGGGTGGTCGGGCGCGATTGGGGTCTGGTGATCGGATACCGCGCCTGCCTGAACTGGCCGGAGCGGTTCGACCGGTTCGTCGCGCTGGCCGGTGTGCATCCATGGACCATCGATGGCGTGCGGCCCGCGGTATTCACCAGGCCGTGGCATGTCTATGCGCTTGCCGCGCTCGGACGTTCATCGGCACTGCAAGCGGCGCTGGTGCGGCGGAGTCTGCGCGCATGGCGGCACCGGGGGCGATTCAGCGCCGCGGAGACCGCGACCTATCTTTCCCGGATGCGCACACCGAGCGCGCACCTGGCGACCATCGACTTCAATCGCAACGTGCTGTTGCACGAGGTTCCGCATTTCGCGCGGCATTACCGCATGATCCGGCTGCGGGTGCCGACCCTGCACCTCAACGGTGCCTGCGATCCGCTCTCCGACGGCGTACCGGACAGCTATCGCGATTACGCCGACGATATGCGCCTGGAACGGATCCCGGACTGCGGCCACTTCATGCCGGAGGAGCAACCGCAGTGGCTGGCCGACCGGCTGCTGACCTTCTTCGGCTGAGCCGAGAGGCGACGCGGGTAGCCTCGGATTCGTGGCAGAGGTAGTGCCGGGATATCGGGAGCGGCCATCGCGGCTCCCGGGGGCCGTGGTGTGGACGAATACCAGTGCCACCGGTGCCGCGGCGTTACCGGTGTTGCCAGATGGCTGTATGGACCTGCTGTGGAGTAATGGCAGGTTGCTGGTTGCCGGGCCGGACACTCGGGCGTATACGGCCGATGGTGCAGCGGGGACTCGATGGGTCGGAATTCGATTCGCGCCGGGGAGCGCGCCGGCACTGCTCGGAGTGCCCGCGCACGAGTTGCGCGACAAACGGGTCGAGTTGGCGGATCTGTGGCCCGCCGCGACCACTCGGCGGCTCGCGGAACAGGTTGGGGCGGCAGCGGATCAGCCCGCCGCACTGGAGGCGATCGCAATGCGGCGGGCCGATGACAGCGAACCTCCCGATCCGGTATTGCGCCGGATCGTCGATGCGCTGGAAGCCGGATGGTCGGTCGCGGCGACGGCCGAGGCCGCGGGGTTCGGTGCGCGGGTATTGCACCGACGCTCGCTCGCGGCCTTCGGCTACGGACCCAAGACATTGGCACGGATCCTGCGGCTGCAGCGGGCGCTGGCGGTGGCCCGCAGCGGAGTACCGCTCGCGGACACCGCATTTCGCACCGGATTCGCCGATCAGGCCCACCTCGCGCGCGATGTGCGCGAACTGGCCGGAATGCCGTTGCGCGAGTTGCTCACGCGCTCGTAGTGACGGCTCAATCGGACAGTGGGGCGTACAGATCGACGCTATTGCCGTCCGGGTCCAGGATCGTCGCGTAGCGCTGGCCCCAGAAGGCGTCCCATGGTTTCAGTTCGCCGTGGTATCCGGCGTCGGTGAGTTCGCGGTAGACCGCGTCGACCTCGGCGGGGTTCGCGCACTGGAATGCCAGCCCGAGTCGGCCCGCGGTCGTCGGCGGCTGCCAGCCGGGGTGGAACGACTCGATCACGGCCTCGGTATCCAGGGTCAGGCGCATACCGCCGGGCAGTGCGGCCTCGAGATGCCCGTCACCGCCCGCATCGGGGAACTCGAGACCCAGGCGTCGATAGAAGGCGAGCGAGGCGGCCATATCGCTGACGACAATGCCGATGACATTGAGTTGTGGAGTCATATCCGCAGCGTATGCCGCACTTCGGCAGGCGTCTTGAACAAATCGGACTCAGCAGGCGGTGGCCGGGATCAGTTCCGCGATCAGGTTCTCCACCAGGATGCGGATCCGGTCGCGGATCGAGCGCACGATCGCGATGTCCTCGCCGGTCGCATCGGGCAGCATCCAATCGCGGTAGCTGATGCCAGGGAAGAACGGACACGCGTCACCGCAGCCCATGGTGACGACGACATCGGACATGGCAACCGCATCCACGGTCAGCAGCTTCGGTGCCTGGGCCGAAATATCGATATCGAGTTCGGCCATGACCGCGACGGCCGCCGGATTGATGGTGCCGGCGGGCGCGCTCCCGGCGGAGTGCACATCGATGCGGTCACCGGCGAGCGCATCGAGGAATCCGGCGGCCATTTGCGAGCGGCCCGCATTGTGGACACAGACGAACAGCACGCTGGGCTTGTGAGCCATGTGCGGGAATACCTTTCGGGCTGGTGAATCGGAGCGGTGCCGTGGTCGAGAAGTCTGGGCGCAATGTCGGGATTGTCGGGCAACGGCTGCACCGGTCTGCGTCGGAGGGTGCGTGATACGTATACCAGGGCGGGTGGAGTATGTTTCGCGACGAGGGGGGCGTCTTTGCCCGCCAAGGCATCTCGAGGCGGCTCGCGCGAGAGTTGTTGCTGCACGCGGGATATCGACCAAGAAGAAACCGGTCGGTCAGGAAATTGGCATCTTGCC
This sequence comes from Nocardia sp. NPDC052112, assembly GCF_040680135.1. Taxonomy (NCBI): domain Bacteria; kingdom Bacillati; phylum Actinomycetota; class Actinomycetes; order Mycobacteriales; family Nocardiaceae; genus Nocardia; species Nocardia sp. NPDC052112. The sequence goes on from NZ_JBFAWD010000038.1 coordinate 25,409, forward strand.
TGGATATGGCGCGGCCCGCGGTGCCGGAGCGGCAACCGCGGGCCGTGGACGCGCGCAGTGTCGGGAGGTGTCACATGGGACGCAGATTGATCACCTTGCGCAGCCGCGCCCGATCGCGCTCGAGTCGCCGTGCCTCGTAAGCGATCGGGAAATAGCGCACTCGCTCCGGCAGCAGCGGCACCGCGCGGGCGATGAACCAGCCCAACGCCTTCAGTTTGCGTTCGTCGGACTCCGACCACGTCAGGCCTAGTTTGCGCCGCGCGGCCGCCGGGGTGGTGCCGACGGTGACGAAGTACTGCAGCCGTCCCACCGGCGCGAACAAGCGTCGCCAGGCCGGTCGCAGTGCGCGCGGCAATTGCCTGGGCGGCGCGATCGACTGGATCACCCGCAGGTAGTCGTGCGCGGTACCGGTCTCCTGCAGGTGGTTCTCCACCATATCGGTGAAGAATTTCTCGAATTCGGTGTAGTTCGCCGGAATCTCCTTGGGTGCCACCAGGAAATTACGCAGGAGCTGCACTGTTTCCTGGTAGTACGCCTCCTTCTCGGCCGGGGTCAGCGGGCGGCGGGCGAAGTATTCGGCGTTCTCGGTGAAGGCGAAGGTGCCGGTATGCAGCACCCAGGCCCAGGGGCCGGACGCCAGCGCCTTGTGCCGGACGCCATCGGGGGTGGTGGTGTTGAGCGAGGCGTGCATCGTGCGCAGGCGATCCGCTTCGGCGATCGCCTCGTCGCCGCCGTAGATCCACATCATCACCGAACCGATGCTGCGCACGGCGCGGCCGAGCGGATCGGTGCGGAAGGTCGAATGTTCATCGACCACGGCGGCGATGGTCGGTTCCATGGTCTGGAGCAGAAATGCCGATCCGGCGGTGAGGGAGAAGGTGATCAAGCCGGTCTCGTCCCACATTCGCGTCCCCGGTGCGAACGGGCGGCGCTGCGGTGCGGTCCCGGAATCGGCATCGAGTGCGGCGGCGGTCATTGCGATCTCCTTTGATCAACCATCCAAGAACTTGAGAGACTTAGTGTAACAATCTCTCATAAACTTGGCTTGTCGACCGATCGCCCCGGGCGCCGAAAGCCCAGCCCGCTGGGCTCCGATGACGCGGCCCCCTAGGCTGATTCGATATGACGACCGACTGGCGCGAACGTGACGGGCGGATCGGCGTCCTCACCGGTGCGGGCATCTCCACCGATTCCGGTATTCCCGACTTCCGTGGTCCCCGTGGTGTGTGGACGAAAGATCCCATCGCCGAGCTGTTGTCGACCTACGACGCCTACCTCGCCGATCCGGAGCTGCGTAAACGTTCCTGGCTGGCCCGCCGTGACAATCCGGCCTGGCAGGCCGAACCCAATCCCGCGCACACCGCGCTGGCCGATCTGGAGCGGGCCGGGCGCACCGTCACGATCATCACCCAGAACATCGATCGGCTGCACCAGCGTGCCGGGTCTTCACCCGGTCGGGTGATCGAAATTCACGGCAATATGTTCGAAGTCGTCTGTGTCGGTTGCGAATACCAGACGAGCATGGCCGCCACCCTGGCGCGGGTGGCCGCGGGCGAGGCGGATCCGCCGTGTCCGGCCTGCGGCGGCATCCTGAAATCCGCGACCATCATGTTCGGCCAGCAGATGGATCGCCGCACCATGACCAAGGCCGCGCTGACCGCCGAGGCCAGCGATATCTTCCTCGCCGTCGGCTCCTCGCTGCAGGTGGAGCCCGCCGCGTCGATGTGCGCGATCGCGGTCGACGGCGGCGCGGATCTGGTCATCGTCAATGCCGAACCGACGCCCTACGACGGCATCGCCACCGAGGTCATCCGCGAACCCATCGGCATCGCCCTCCCGCGCCTGGTCGGCGAGATACTGGCCAGCTGACGAACCCGCGCGGCGAATCAAACAGACCCGAGCACCCGCTCGAGGTAGGCGTTGGTGAAGCGGCCTTTGGGGTCGAAGCGGCGACGAACTTCGGTGAAGCGATCCCAGTCCGGGTAGCGCGACCGCAGCGTCTCGGCGGTTTGGAAGTGACGTTTGCCCCAGTGCGGGCGGCCGTCGTACTTGTCGAAAACCGCCTCGCACGCGCGGAAGTACGGTTCGAAGTCCATGCCGCGGTACTGGTGTACGGCGATGTAGCAGGTGTCGCGGCCGCCCGCGGGGGACAGGAATGCGTCATCGGGGGCGACCCACCGCACCTCGATCGGCATCGGCGTATCGAACCGCGCCGCAAGATCCTTGATCTCGCGGATGGCGGCGACGGAATGTTCGCGCGCGATCGCGTATTCCATCTCGGTGAAGCGAATCAGCCGAGGCGAGGCGAAGACTCGATACGAACGGTCGACCTGGCGGCGGTAGCTGCCCGCATACGCCGCGCCGCGATGGATCCACGGCACCAGTCGGGGCTGGCGCTTGCCGAGTCGGCACAGCGCATCGAAGGCGTAGTTGGACATCAGGATGTCGGCGAACCAGTCGGCGGCCTTGCCGCGCGGCTGTTCCGGCAGGTCGACGGGGTTATTGCGCTTGGTCATCGCCAGCGGGCTGTGCCCGAACATGTAGAACTCGAAATGCTGGTTGCCGTCGACATAGGAGTCCAGATTCGCGAGGACCTCCTCGAACGGCACCGGCCGCTCGACCCCCTCGAGCACGAACGACGGCACCAGTTGCAGGGTGACCGCGCTGACCACGCCGAGTGCTCCGATGCTGACTCGCGCCGCGCGCCAGCCGTCCGGATCGGAAGCCTCGTTCAACTCGACCGTACTGCCGTCGGCGAGCACCAGTTCGATGGATTGCAGTGCGGCCGAGAGGTTCTGCAGCGTCGCACCGGTACCGTGGGTGGCCGTGGCGGTCGCGCCCGCGATGGTCTGCACATCGATATCGCCCAGGTTGGGGAAGGCAAGGCCGAGCGGATGCAGTGCATTGCTCGCGGTATTGAGGGTGATGCCCGCCTCGACTCGAACACGGCCGGTCTCCCGGTCGACGGTGTGGATGCGGTTCAGCTTCGCGAGGTCGAGCAGGATGCCGTCGGTGAGTACGGCATCGGTGAACGAATGTCCCGCACCGGCGACGCGTACAGTCTGCCCGGTGGTGGCGGCGCGGCCGATGATCTCGGCCAATTCTTCGGTATTGCGCGGGGCGGCGATGGCGGCTGGTGCGCACTGCTGATCCCCGGTCCAGTTCCCCCACGAATTGGTCATGCGTCCAACTGTAAGGGCTGGCTCGGACCAGCGCTAGATATGTCCGGCTTTTTGCGTTAGCGCCTGCGGCCTGCGCAGACGAATGACTTGGCCTGCTCGACTTCCTCGTCCGTCAATGGGGGTACCGGAAGCGGTCGACGCGGCGTGTCATCGCTGCGTACGCCGTTGAGTGCGATGGCCATATAGCGCTGCCAGGTATTCGGATTGACCGGCTTGGAGAACTCGGCGAGCGCGTCGACCATATGGATCAGCGCGAAGAAGTCCGAGGGCTCGATATCGGGCTGCAGTGCGCCGGCCTTGCGCGCACGATCGATGACCGCGGCGATGGTCGGCTTGATCTGGTCGCGCAACTGGGCGAAGCGCTCCGGGTCTTCCTCGAGTTCGAGCATGACCTCGCTGAAGCCGCGATTGGTGGCCAGGTGGGTGCAGGCGTACTCGAAGAACTGCACCAACCCCAGCCAGGGATCGGGATGTTCGGCGGCGGCCTCGGCGGCGACCGCGAATTCGCCGACGTTCTGTTCGAAGACCTCGGCGATCAGTTCCTTTTTGTTGGCGAAGCGCCGGTAGACGGTGCCAACGCCGACCCCGGCGCGTTCGGCCACGTCGTCGAGGGTGATCTCCAGGCCGTGATCGGCGAAGAGTTGGCGGGCTGCCTCGACGATGCGCTGCTGATTGCGGGCAGCGTCGGCGCGTAGGCGCCGAGGTGGCGGCACGGTAGTGGCGGGATTCACAGACACATCCTAACAAAAAGTGGGATTAAGCGGAGGAGTTGTCTCCGTTATTGTGATAGCTTAACTCGGTAAGCGGAGATGGTTCCTCCGGATCAAGCCTCGAGACAAAGGGGACACATGACTACCACGTTGGACCGTGGGGCACCCGCCCCCGAGAAAGCCGACTCGGGCCGCCGCGGCTCGCACGCCCTGCGCTGGTGGGTGCTCGCCGTACTCGGCGTGGCTCAGCTCATGGTTGTGCTCGACGCGACCGTCGTGAATATCGCGCTGCCCGCAGCGCAGCAAGACCTCGGTTTCAGCGATGGCGACCGGCAGTGGGTCGTCACCGGTTACGCCCTGGCCTTCGGCAGCCTGTTGCTGCTCGGTGGCCGACTCAGTGACCTGTTCGGCCGACGTAACACCTTCATCATCGGCCTGATCGGATTCGCCGTCGCCTCTGCGGTCGGCGGCGCGGCCACCAGCTTCGAAATGCTGGTCGCGGCTCGCGTCGGACAGGGTGTCTTCGGTGCGCTGCTCGCGCCCGCAGCGCTGTCACTGCTCACGGTGACCTTCACCGAACCGAGTGAGCGCGCCAAGGCCTTCGGCATCTTCGGTGCGGTCGCCGGCGCCGGTGGCGCCATCGGTCTGCTGCTCGGCGGCATGCTCACCGAATGGGCCTCCTGGCGCTGGGTGATGTTCGTGAATCTCGGCTTCGCCGCCGTCGCGCTGACCGGTGCCGTGCTGCTGCTGGCCAAGCATGTGGTCGCCGAGCGGCCCAAGCTCGACATTCCAGGCACCATCGTGGTGACCGCCGCACTGTTCGGCATCGTCTACGGCTTCTCGCACGCCGAGTCGACCAGTTGGGGCAACCCGGTCACCCTCGGATTCCTGATCGGTGGCGCCGCACTGCTCGCGGTATTCGTATGGATCGAGACCCGGGTCGCGAATCCGCTGCTGCCGCTGCGCATCGTGCTGGACCGGACCCGCGGTGGTTCGTTCCTGACGGTATTCGTCATGGGCATCGGAATGTTCGCGATCTTCCTGTTCCTGACCTACTACATGCAGCTGAGCATGGGCTACTCGCCGATCAAGACCGGTCTGGCGTTCCTGCCGATGGTGGCGGGTATGGTCGCCTCCTCGACCACGGTGCCCTCGCTGCTGCTGCCCAAGGTCGGTCCGAAGCTGGTGGTCGCCGGTGGCTTCCTGGTCGCCGCGGTCGGCATGGCCTGGCTGACCCAGATCAGCTTGGACAGCGGCTATGTCGCGAATATCCTGCCCGCCCTGGTCCTGATGGGTCTGGGTCTCGGTGGCGCGATGTCGACCGCCTTCCAGGGGGCGACGGCCGGTGTGCACCACGAGGATGCCGGTGTCGCCTCGGCGATGATCAACACCAGCCAGCAGGTCGGCGGCTCGATCGGTACGGCCCTGCTGAGCACCATCGCCGCCTCGGCCGCGACGGACTACCTGTCATCGCATACGCCGGGTCCGCTGGCCGTGGCACAGGCCCAGATCGAGAGCTATACGACCAGCTTCTGGTGGGCCACCGCGATTTTCGTGGCCGGTGCGGTGATAACCGCATGGCTGATGCCGAATACGGTTCCGGCTCCGTCGGAGGGCGAACCAGTAATCGTGCACTGATCTGTGTTGTCGGCCGCGCGGGCGCGGCGTGTTCGCGGCCCATACTGTCTCGCGTCCGAGCCGTCGAGACTCGCGACTTCGCCGCATGCGCTTCGACGACTCGGACGTGAGACGGGCCGCGAACTCCTCGCTCGTAAACATCTCGCTCCGTGGTGGCCGGATGAGGGGGTCACTCACGGTCTGTCCGAACGGCACTGCGCCCGCGTCATCGTCGACGCGGGCGCAGTGCTGTTTTCCCTCAGCAGTTGCTAGGGGCCGGAAGTCCCGCGAACCGGTCGGACAGATAGGTGAATGCCCGTGGCGCACCAGCGAATATCGCCCCGGTGTGGTCGGTGCCCGGAATCAGGTCGAACAGCATCGGTGTGCCCGCCGCGCAGTAGCGGCCCATCACCTCGCGGGTCAGCCACGGGTCCACCTGATCGTCGGCGCCGTGCCATTCGTAGACCGGAACGCGTGGTACGCCGGGATAGGTCTCCAGGCTGTTCTCGTGCAGGATCCGGATCGTGGTGTCGTCGACGTCGAACATCGAGCCGTTGAAGACATCGTCGAGGTCCTTGTTCGCGCCCGCCACGATGATTTCGGAGGTGCAGGCATTGGCGACTTGGGCGCGCAGTGCCCAACCCTCGGCATTGAGGAACCGCTCCATCGACAGCTGGGCCGGATATTCTCGCTCCAACCCGACCGCGGCCGCGAATCCGAGGCCGAACAGCGGGCTCGGCCGCACTCCGACATCGCGGGCCAGCTTGCCGATATTCACGGGAACCCCGCCTTGCGCGACCCCGACGATCGGCAGCTCCGGCGCATACTCCGGTGCCATTGCCGCCGCGAATCCGGTCGCCATACCGCCGCCCGAGTATCCGGCCATACCGACCGGGCTACCCGCGAGATCGGCTGGTGCGAAACGCTTTACCGCGCGAATCCCGTCCAAGGTGAGCCGACCACCGAGGCGGGCCGCGCCATAGGCGCTGGTCGGTCCGAGGTGGTCGGGAACCGTGACCGCCCAGCCACGAGCCAGCAGCAGATTGAATGCGGGCGCCTCCGGTAGGCCGCCGTCGAAGATGCTGTGCGACGGCGCGCAGTGCATACCGAGCGAATTGACGAACGGCTGATATGAGACCAGCGGCCGGTTGAGTCCGCCACCCGCGGGCAGCAGCAGGGTGGTCATGGCCGCGATGGGATTACCCGCCGAATCGGTCGACCGGTACAGCAACTGCCATGCCGTCGCGCCGGGAAAACGCGCCGCGTCCACCGGCCGACTGCGGATCACATCGCCGGGCTGGAAGTTGCCCACATCCGGTGGCGCCCAATAGAAACTGTCCGGCTCCGGAATCGGATAGATCGCCTGTGCCATGGCGGGCGGTGCGTAGCCGAGTCCGGCCAGCGCGACCGCCAAAGCCGCGACGCCGAGTCGCCGGACCGAAGGTCTCCAGTTGCCACGAACCGATCTGCCGAACAGTTGCTGGCGCCCGCTTTTCGCCCTCTGCCGAGGCGCTTCGGATACCGCCATTCGTGCCGCCATCATCGCTCCCGACCTGTGTCCGTAGGGGTGGGTGGGAACTTCGGCCAAACCTTCCAGGCATTCGTACGTTCTCGGCGCCACCATGTCAACGAACGACGCTGGTCACGGGACGTACTGTCGTCCCGGATGTTCGGCTCGGCCGACCCGACCGTTAGCATTGCGCCGATGACATTCGGCTCGGCAGGAGGTCAGCGCATGGGGCAGCGGGCCCGTACCCCTGCCGTCGAGCCGTCGGTGCTGGTGGTGATCTCCCTGGGCGGTGGTCTCGGCGCGTTGGCGCGCTACGCCATCGGCGTATGGTGGCCCGCGCATCCACACCAGGTGCCCTGGGCGACCTTCACGATCAATGTCGTGGGATGCTTTGCGATCGGAATCCTGATGGTTCTGATCACCGAGGTATGGGTAGCCCACAGACTGCTCCGCCCTTTTCTCGGTATCGGCGTGCTCGGCGGCTTCACCACTTTTTCCACCTACAGCGTCGAGGTTCGTAGACTGCTCGAATCGGGTGCCGCGGTCGAGGCGCTCGGCTATCTCGGGGGGACGGTGGTGGCGGCACTGGGGGCGGTCGTTCTCGGCATGGTTTTGGCGCGGTGGGCTACTGGTACGGCACGACGGATGAGTTGAATAGTGGAGAGCGCGACGGAAGGGGGTCAGGCGATGAAAGATTCACCGACCGGCACTGGTCCGGCGGCAGGACAGTGGCACCCGGCGGCGCGGCTGACGCTGCTGCTCGACGAGGACGACAAGTGGCGGCACGGGCCGCTGTTCCACGAGATCGTGCGGCGCGCCCGCGACGCCGGACTGGCCGGTGCCAGCGTGTGGCGCGGGGTGGAGGGTTACGGCGCGTCCTCGCGTATCCACACCAGTCGGATCCTCGATCTGGCCGAACACCTACCCGTACTGGTGATGATCATCGACGAGGCGGAGCGGTTGCGCGCCTTCATCGAACAGAATTCCGAGGTGCTCGCCGCGGTGAATGTCGCTTTGTCCGAAGTCGAGATCTGGCAGCCGACGCTGGGGGTCGCCCGATGATCGTGGTGCTCGTCCTGGTCGGCGGCATGCTCGGCGCGCCGGCGCGGTATCTCATCGACCGTGCGGTGGTCGCGCGATTCGAATCTCTGCTGCCGCTGGGCACATTGACCGTTAATATTGTCGGTTCGGCGTTGCTCGGTGGACTGATCGGCGCCGGCGCGAACAGCTGGCTGTTGGCCGCCGCGGGAACAGGTTTCTGCGGTGCGCTGACCACATTCAGCACCTTCGGCTACGAGACGATCAGGCTCGCGGCCGAGGGTGCATACGCCTATGCGGTGGGGAATGTGGTGCTCAGCGTCGTGACCAGCCTGACCGCGGTGTTCGTCGCCGCGGCCACTACCCAGTGGTTGTGGACATGATTTTGATGACGAGCCGGGCGCAGCCGACACGGAAGGGAGACCCGAGCATGGCCCATGATCGAGCTGGGCGGTCCGCGCGTCCCACCGACCTGGAGGACATCGCGCGTTTGGTGACGGCCTACTACAGCCGAATCCCGGATCCCGCCGAGCCCGCGCAGCAGGTGGCGTTCGGCACCTCGGGTCATCGGGGCTCCAGTCTGGACACCGCGTTCAACGAGGCACATATCCTGGCCATCACCCAGTCGATCGTGGAATACCGTGCCACGCGGGGGATTACCGGTCCGGTCTATCTGGCTCGCGATACCCACGCGTTGTCCGAACCCGCGTGGACCACCGCGCTCGAGGTGCTCGCCGCCAATGATGTGATCGCGATGATCGATGCCCGCGATCGCTACACCCCGACGCCCGCGCTCAGTCATGCGGTGTTGCGGCACAACCGCGGTGGCGCAAAGCATCAGGCCGATGGCATCGTGGTCACGCCGTCGCACAATCCGCCGCGCGACGGCGGCTTCAAATACAACCCGCCGCATGGCGGTCCGGCCGACACCAAAGCGACCGATGCCATCGCCAACCGCGCCAACGAATTGTTGCGCAACGGCCTGGCCGGGGTCCGCCGGACCACGCTGCGGCATGCGCTGGAGAACTGTGTCGAGCGCTACGACTATCTCGACCACTACATCGCGGATCTGCCGAACGTGTTGAACCTGGACGCCATTCGCGGCGCCGGGATCCGGCTCGGCGCCGATCCGATGGGTGGTGCCAGCGTCGACTACTGGGAGGAGATCGGGCAGCGCTACGACCTCGAACTCGAGGTCGTGAATCCGTTCGTCGATCCGACGTGGCGGTTCATGACGCTGGATTCCGACGGCAAGATCCGAATGGATCCGTCCTCGCGGTATGCGATGGCCTCGCTCATCGCCATCAAGGACGACTATGACATTTCCACCGGCAACGATGCCGACGCGGATCGGCACGGCATCGTCACACCCGATGGCGGACTGATGAATCCGAACCACTTCCTCGCGGTCGCCATCGAATATCTGGTCGCGAATCGGATGGGCTGGGATGCGCTCACCAAGATCGGTAAGACGGCGGTGAGTTCGTCGATGATCGACCGGGTGGTCAGCGTGCTCGGGCGCGATGTGTACGAGGTGCCGGTCGGCTTCAAATTCTTCGTACCCGGATTGTTCAGCGGCAGTCTGGCTTTCGGCGGTGAGGAAAGTGCGGGTGCATCGTTCCTGCGGATGGACGGCACCGTATGGACCACCGATAAGGACGGCATCCTGCTCGCCCTGCTGGCCACCGAGATCGCCGCGGTCACCGGCCAGAGTCCGTCCGCGCGCTATGTCGAACTCGAGAAGCGCTACGGCAGTCCGGCCTATGCCCGCATCGACGCCGCGGCGACTCCGGAACAGAAAGCACTGCTCGGGAAGTTGACACCGGACATGATCACCACGAAGGAGATCGCCGGTGAACCCATCACCGCGGTCCTCACCCGAGCCCGCGGCAACGGCGCCCCTCTCGGCGGCCTGAAAGTCACCACCGAAAACGCCTGGTTCGCCGCCCGCCCCTCCGGTACCGAAGACAAATACAAGATCTACGCGGAGTCCTTCCAGGGCCCCGAACACCTGGCCCAGGTCCAAGCGGCCGCGGAAGAAGTGGTGGGGCAGGCGCTGTCCCGTGAGTGATAGATCGACTGCGGGGTTATCGGGGTCGGCAGGTCCGCTGGGTTCGGCGGATTCAGCGGCGTCGCTCGGTTCGACGGTGCCAGGCGGATCTGCGAAGGCGTCGGGGTCGGTGGAGATGGCAGCGGCGTCGGATTCGGTTGCGGCGGGGGCTGGTTCGAGTGGCGCGGTATCCAGGGCGTTGCCGGTCGAGATCTGGGTGCTGGTCGGTGCGTCGTTTGTCATCGCAGTCGGGTTCGGGCTGGTCGCGCCGGTGTTGCCGCAGTTTGCCCGGGGGTTCGGGGTCGGTGTCGCGGCCGCGTCTGCGATTGTCAGTGCGTTCGCGTTGATGCGGCTGCTGTTCGCGCCGGTCAGTGGGCGGTTGGTACAGCGGCTGGGGGAGCGGTCGGTGTATCTCGGGGGCCTGTTGATCGTCGCGGTGTCGACCGGGGCGAGTGCGTTTGCCCAGAGTTATTGGCAGCTGCTGGTTTTGCGGTCGGCAGGTGGGGTCGGCTCGACCATGTTCACCGTGTCGTCGCTGGCGCTGGTGATCCGGATGTCGCCGCCGGCGCAGCGCGGCCGGGTGTCCGGGCTGTGGTCGACGAGTTTTCTGATCGGATCGGTGAGTGGGCCGCTGGTCGGCGGTGCGCTGGCCGGGCTCGGGTTGCGCGCACCGTTCCTGATCTACGCGGCGGCACTGCTGCTCGCCACCGCGGTTGTCCATGTGAATCTGCGGCATTCGACGTTGGCCGCACCGGAACCGGTGGGTGAGCTGCGGCTCGTATCGTTCCGGGAGGGACTGGCACGATCGGAGTACCGGGCGGTACTGCTGTCGAATTTCGCCAATGGTGCCGCGGTATTCGGCGTGCGGATGGCGCTCGTGCCGTTGCTCGTTGTCGAAGTGCTACATCAGAAACCGGGCATGGCCGGTGTGACGCTCACGATGTTCGCGGCGGGCAATGTGGCGGTGCTTTTCGCGTCCGGCAGGCTCTCGGACCGCTTCGGGCGCAAGCCATTCCTGATCATCGGATCCCTGATCTGTGCGGCCGGGACCGCCGGACTCGGTCTCGCGTCGAACCTGCCCTGGCTGCTCGCGACCTCATTCGTGGCCGGGCTGGGCTCGGGCATGTTCACTCCCGCACAGCAGGCGGCGGTCGCGGACGTCATCGGACCGAAGGCCCGCGGCGGCCCGGTGCTCGCGGGCTTCCAGATGGCGGCCGACCTCGGCACCGTCATCGGACCGGTCGCGGTGGGCGCCGTGGCCCAGCATTTCTCCTACGGCCTCGCACTCGCCCTGACCGGTGCACTGCTCGCCGTCGCGGCCGTCGGCTGGGCACTCGTCCCGGAACCACTGCACCGGCGCGGTGTCGAGTCGGTGGTGGAAGCCGTCGCGGATTGCCCACCGGACCACATCTGCGGCCCTGATGGTGCCGAGCATCTCCGCGTCGACAGCCCGGCGCCCGACTCCGCGCCCCAAGACGACAACTACGCCGCCCGCTGACCTGCTCACCATGTACCGATGGCGGGGGCCTCTCGGCGTTTGCCTGCATCGATGCCCGGTGATCATCGGTTCGGATCCAGCACCCCGTGCGCGGGGTGGGCGGTGGTTGGGGCAGAGTGTTCGGGGTGAGCGAATCGGGATCGAAGTACACGCCGCGGCCGATGTCGAGCGCGACCACATATGCCCTGGGTGGGGTGGCGTTGGCGCTCATCGTCCTGATCGTGATCCTCGCGTTCCGGTGGGGGCGCGACGACGCCGAGATCCGCAATGACGGATATGGGTCGGTGCACAGTGCGGACGTGCACGTGGTCCTGGACCAGAACAACGGCACGATTCTGCTCGGCCGCCCGGATGCGGTGAAGACCATCGATGTGTACGAGGATCCGCTGTGTCCGTCCTGCGGCGCGCTGGAGCGGCTCTACGGACAGGAGATCGCGCAACAGCTGGATGCGGGCAAACTCGCCGTCCGCTACCACCTCGTGACGTTCCTCGACCCGAAGTCGAAGAGCAAGGATTATTCGACCCGTGCGGTGGCCGCGAACGAATGTGTCGCGGATACCGGTTCGGGTCCGGTGTATTCGAAATTCCACGCGCTGCTGTTCACCTCGAAGCAGCCGGGGGAGGGCGGGTCGGATCTCAGCAATGACGAACTCGCCGACATCGCCAAGGAATCGGGCGCCGCACTGGCAGCGGTGCAATGCATCAGCTCCGGCGCGAAGCTCGACGCCGCGAAGATCCACGCACACATGGCACGCGCGGCGCTGACCGATGCCAATGGCGAGGTCGCCACGCCCGCAGTCTTCGACGGCAAGAACAAGATCGACGTGAACAACCACGAATGGGTCGTCGACCTGACGAAGTGATCGTGCCGGGCGGTGGCGCCGCCCGGCACCGAGCACCTATCCGGCGGGTTCCGGTTCGGGCTCACCCTTCGCGATCGCGGCCAGTTCGCGCTCGACGAGTTCGTCGTGCGCCTTCGCCTCCGCGGCCGCTTTCTTCGGGTTCCAGTGTCCGGCCATCAGGAAGACGAACGGCAGGAACACCACCTGCGCGGCCAGGCAGATCCACCACCAGCGTTCCCACTGCTTGGGCGAATCGGCCTGCGCCTGCTGCACTTCCTTGGCGTGTGCGGCCAGATAGGCCTGATCATCGGCCGGGATGGTGCCGACCGACTGCAACTGCGTAGTCGCCTGCACCAATTTGGGCCCGACGGTCGCCGCCACCGCGAGATCGGCGGCCGGAATCTGCTGCACGGCCTGTAGGCGTGCGATCGCCTGATCCACCGGAATGCCGAATTTCTTCGCGACCTGTCCAACAGCCGCCAGTCCGGCGTTCGCATCGGCCGGGTTCGTGGTCAGTGTGGCCAGAGTCGCCGAATCGATGGCCTGCAGCGTCGCCAATTCCTGCGGGTAGCGGGTGTTGAGACCGACGGTGGTCTGGATATCGGCAGGTGTCGCGCCGGTCAGTTTGGTCAGCGCAGTGACCTGTGCGGTCTGATCATTGGGGTTGCGCTGCAGTGCCGCAAGAGTTTCCGTGCCGACGGTCTGGATGGTCGCGAGTTGCTGGGCGTATTTGTGCGCGATCTCCGACAGCCGTGGTCCGTAATTGACCAGCGGCCCGGCCGCGTTCACCACGATCAGCAATCCGAACAGCACCGCGGTGACGACCCCGCGCAGTGTGCCGCCCCACACCGCGAGCCCTACCGCGGTCGCCGCCGGATTGCGCGCTTCGACTGTCTCGGTGAAGCTCGCCATCCAGGTGGAATAGGCAATGCCGGTGCCGACCGCGATCACCACGAAAACCGCTGCGAACGAGTAGTAACCGGTATCGGGCTGATCGGTGTAGCCGATGAACACGTACATGCCGACGATGCTGATGAGCGCGCCGACGATCATGAACGGCTTGCGCACCTTGAGTTTGTCCGACACGATCCCGGCCGACACCAGGGCGATTGCACTGGCGGCCCAATACCAGTTGCCGAGCGCATTGGCCTTGGCCGGACTGAACCCGAAGTTCGTGGCCATATACACCGGTAGGAACGAAACGATCGTGTAGAAGAAAGCGAGGAACAGGCTGATCGCCAATGCCGAGCCGACGATGTCGGGACGCAACATCTGCCGCCACACACCCTGCTCGAGTTCCTTGACATCGAGACCGCGGGCGCGGGCCTCGATCAACGCACGGTCCCGCAATGTCACCATGATCTGGTCGCGCAGCTGCGGACTCAGCTCGCGCAGTCCGACCACCGCGACCACCGCGATGACGAGGCTGATCACACCACACAGCCGGTAGTGGTACTGCCAATCCGGATGCGCGTCGAGCGTGCGGGTGGAGATCTGCGTGGTGACCAAGGCACCGATGACCGGACCGAGCGTCCAGAAGCCCATCGCCGATGCCCGGTCCAGCTGTGGGGAGAAGTCGCGGATCAGTGCCGGTGTGGCCACGAGCACCGCGCCCTCGACAATGCTCACCAGGCAGTACACGACCAGGTACTGCTCCTTGGTGGTCGTCGCGGGCACCGCGAACAGAGTCAGCAGCGAACAGATCACCACCCCGTAGGCGACGATATTCGCCCGCCCCCATCGATCCAGCACGCCCGCGAGCACCGAGGCGACCGCACCGAAGGCGGCGCCGATAATGAAGATCCAGACGAAGTAGGCGAACGACAGGTCGAAGTAGGCAATGAGTTCATTGCCCACCGCGCCGGTGACGAATAATTGGTAATAGAGCGCGATCGAGGCGATGACCACGACGGCCAGGTACCAGGAGCGGGCGGGTGTATCGGGATAGTGCGGTAGCTTGCGTTGCCACAGCCCCGTGAGCAGGGTCGGCGGATCCGCAATCTGGGTCGAGCTCATGGTCGAGATGCCTTTCTAGCCACGGCATTTCGTAAAGGACCTGAACCGTGCGTGGATCAGGACGAGTTGCCGGGTGGACACAGGGTAGTGAGATGGATCACTCCCCGCAGGTGTTTTGGACCATGAGAACGCTCGATATGCGCAATTGGAATATTCGGTACCGACCAGTGGGACGATCGGTTGACGTCGCGGGTATCTCGAGCTGCGGTGGGACCGATGAATTGGGCCGCTGCAGAGCGGGTTTCGCTTCCGATATGGGATAGGTGTCGGTCTAATTGTGTGGTGGTTATCCACCGGGTTGCTGGAAATAGTTTCGTTTTCGACGAGAACGGGGCCCGTGCCTGATGGCACGGACCCCGTCAGGTCTATCCGGTCTTACAGGTAAGCGCCGCACACGGGCCAAGCGCCAGGGCCCTGGGTGGCGAGCACATTCTCCGCGACGCGGATCTGCTCCTCGCGGCTGGCGTTCTCCGGGCTGCCCGAGCCGCCGTTGGCGGCCCAGGTGCTCTGGGTGAACTGCAGGCCGCCGGCGAAGCCGTTTCCGGTGTTGGTGCCCCAGTTGCCGCTGCTCTCGCACTGGGCAACGGCGTCCCAGTTGTGGCCGGAGGCCGATGCGGTGGCGGTGGACAGGCCGAACGGAACGGCGGCGATGGCACCGGCGACGGCGGCGAGACCAAGGGCACGGGTGAACTTGCGGTTCTGAGTCATGTGGATTCCTGGCTGCGCCCGTCCGACTCCGGCGGACTTCCGCCGTGTCCCTGCCCCCAGCGATGTCAGGGGTCCTCTCGAACCGTGGGGCAGGGTTACCGGCGTTCGGCGGTTCGAGTTCGAGCCCTTCGCGTTGATCCGGGCTGCCGACGACGCTAGCGAAGAATTCGCGACAGATCACGCTGAGATAACTTCTGAATTTCCTCGACCTTGGATCGAGTTTTCGTGCATTCACCCAGTTCGAATGCGTAAAAATGTATATATACGACCACTCGTAATAGTTACGTTATGTGTTCGGGATCACTGTGAAATAGTGATGTCCGCCGCGCTTCAGTACCGAGTCCTGGGATGAATGTCCGGTTTCGCTGCCACCTCGATGCACGTCCGGCCGGGTGCGGATGGTGAAGTTGTTATCCGCTGGGGTATTTGTGAAACCTGCTCGCCTCGATTCACGGTCCACAAATCGAGCGATGCGGCAGCCGATGGCTTCCTAGGTGCGCGTGTCGGCCGGTGCCGCGGTGGTGGCCGGCAGGCTCCGCGCCGCATGCACAACTGAGCAATACCGACGTCAAATGCGCTCGGTGACGGTACGCATGCAATCAAGCAAATGAACGCAAACTCCAATGCGGTGCGAACAACAGCGGTCAGGACGCTGTGCGCAGCTGGTATCACTGCTGCACGGCAACGACCGTTACGGGGTGCGCATGGCTGGTCTTGCACGTCGTTCGGGGTGAATCGGGTCGGTGGTCCTTCGTCCCCCGCGCTGGGGCGGGGTCCTGCTGGTCTTGCGTTCCGCTCGGGTTGGGGCGGGGTCCTGCTGGTCTTGCATCGCGCTGGAGTGCATCTCGTGTCTGGCCAGTCCTGCGTCCCGCGGGGGACTTGCCCTGCTGGTCTGCGCTGCGCAGGGAATAGCGCCGGTACCAGGGCACTCGTGTGCTCTGGCTGGGGTGGAATCCTGCCGGTCTTGCACTTCGCTCGGTTGGATCGGTGCCCGATAGGTCGGTCCTATGTGCCGCTTTGGTGCGGTCGGGGATCCGTGTTGCGCCCCGCTTGGCGTGGATCCGCTACCGGGTCCCTCCCGCGTCCCGCTCGGGGCGCATTGGCCCTGCAGGTCTTGCGCTTCGTTCGGGGATCGCGTCCGTGGCCCGTCCTTCGTCCCTGCTCCCGGGCAGGAATCCTGCTGGTCTTGCGCCCCGCTTGGCGGGGAGATCTTGTACCTGGCCGGTTCTGTGTCTGCTTGGGGTGGGATCCGGTGCCTGGCTAGCCCTGCGCCTGTTCGGCGTGGAGCCAGCTGGTCAGCGGCCGGGGAACGGGGCTGCCTGGGGCTTGTCGTCGGGGATTTCGTCTTCGGGTCGGATTCGTCGGAGTTGGCCGTGGACGACGATGTAGCCGTCGAGCGGGTAGGCGATGTCTTCGGCGGTTGGTCGGTCGGCGGGACGAATGGGGATTGCGGGAGGGGTTTCGGGCGGTTCGGATCGGTGGTGGCCGGTGTATGGGCCAACGGGGGCGCCGCTGTCGGTATGCGGAAATAGGTACCGCGCACCCTCGCGGATTGTCGTGTGGATATCGCCGGTCGGCGCGGTCCATTGAAGGCGATCCGGATCGGCGCGCCAGCTGCGCCAGTGCAGTCTTTTGTTGTCCGCCAATGTTTTCAGGCGATGGTGCCGCGCGCAGAGCGTGGCCGGATTGGTGCCGATGCTGCGTCCGCCGCGTTCCGGGCGTCGATGGTCGAAGGGGTGATTGTGGTCCAGCTCGCATTCGGCGGCTGGCATGACACATCCGGGAAAGCGGCACATGCCGTCCACCGCCCGCATCTCGCGCTCCAGTCTCGGGGACGGCCGCCACCGTGTCGTCTCGTCGGTATCGGCCACTCCGTCGTCGGCGTTCGAACCTTCCGGAATGATCTGGAAGCGCGCGTGTTCGGACAGGATCCGAGCGAGCGCCGCATCGATCGGCCCGTATCCGGCCAGAAAAGCCGGTGACTCCTGAATGCCGAGCAGCGTGTCCGCCGGGATTCCGATCTGGATCAAGGGCCTGCGCGGCTGTTCGATCGGCGTACCGAACTTCGGACAACGCTCACCCCGTCCGCAGTGGCATCGCAGCCGACCCGACCCATCCGCCAGCGCCACCAGAGCGTCCGCCCGCCGCTGCGGCATACTCCGCGGATCCGATGCGCACACCTGCATGCTCATCTCGCGCAGCCGCATCGCCACGGTCTGTGCCCCCGGTGCGGGGAGTAACCCGTCGAATACCGCCATGCTGTCCTGCACCGCGCGCAGCCGCACATCGCGCTCGTCCTGCCGCAGTTCCCGTCGCCGCTGCGTGCCGCCGGGATCCAAACGCGCCGCCCATCGCCGTGCCGCCTGCCGCAGCCGCACCGGATTGTTCCGCGCCGCCGCCTCGATCAGCCGCGGCTCCAGCGCGTCCAACACCTCCCTTGCCACGGCCCGGGTGTTGTCCACGATCACCCGCACCTTGGCCAGATCGATCCGTCCCGCCGCGAATGCCGCGCGCGTTCGCGGCAACGAATCCTCCAGTGCCAGACCGATATCGATCAGCGCTCCCGCTGTCCCCTCGTCGACCTGCAGTGCCACCGCCGCCTCGCTGGCGGCGAACTCGCCGGCCCGTACCCCGCCCGGCCCCGGCTCCGCACTCTCGGCCCGATGCCGTCGATACAACTCTCGCACCGCGAACACCTCGGCCGCCTGCGCCACCGCCGCCCGCCCATGTGCCGCCCGCAGGGCCTCGATCAGCCCCTCGTCGGTCATGGCCCCGAAGTCCACGGATGAGAGATCATCGTCATCGAACATGTGTTCGATTCTACGGTCGAACAACCCCCTCCGCTAGCCCCGAATCGAGGCGATTTGGTTGCCGACACGCCAGTGGTGTAACTTCGTTCAGGCAGTCAGGGAAACCCGACCGCAACCCATTCGGGGCTATGGCGCAGCTGGTAGCGCACCACACTGGCAGTGTGGGGGTCAGGGGTTCGAGTCCCCTTAGCTCCACTTCATTTGTGCAGGTCAGGCTCGGTATTTAGGCCGGGTCTTTCTTGTATTCCAAGGTCATCTTGCCAAGTTCTTACCAACGGGTGGGGGAACTGCTCTTCCCGGATCGCCGTCGACGGCTTTCTCGACGGGGTCGAAAATGGCCGACGCGGCGGCGGTCAAACCTTCGTCATAAACCCGGTTGTAGACGCCCGTGGTCATCCGGACGTCGTGCCCGTGCCAGGCGGCGACGGTCGATGCCGGAATACCAGCGTGCAGCATGACGGACACTGAGGGGTGCCGCAGGTTACGCAAGGTGATCCGGGGGAGTTCGGCCGCGATCCGAATGCGGTGGAACCATCCGGTGTAGGTCCGGGGCAAGACGGCATGGCCGGTCGTGTGCGAGCACACGTGCGTGGTCTGGTCCCAGGGCCGGCCGAGCGCGAGCCATTCGCTTTTCTGCCGGATCTTCAACTCCCGCAATGCTGTTGCCACGTCATCGGGCAGCGGCAGAGTGCGGCGCGAGCGTTCCGTCTTGGGGTCGTCCACCGCGTGGTCCCTTGCCCTCTACTTCCACGTGGCTCTGCTCGACGCTGAGCGTGCCGCGCGTCAGGTCGATATCGGTCCAGCGCAACCCGCACACCTCCGAGCGGCGCAGTCCGTAGCAGGACATGAGGAACACGGCCTGCAACCGGTCTTCGCTTGCCTTTGTGGCGAAGGTCTGCACCTGTTCCTTCGTCCAAACGTCCGAGGCGGCGACCTTGGTCGGGCGCTGCCGGGGTGCCTCGACGTATTCGGCCGGATCGCGTGCGATCAGACCTTGCCGAGCCGCGTACTCGGTCACCTGCTGGAGCATCACCAGCGCCAGCCGGACCGTGGCCGGTGCCAGTGGCTTGCCCTTCATCGACCCGGCCTCGAGCATCGTGGAGACCCATTCGTCCACATGGGCTTGCCGCAGTGCTTGGAGCTTCATCGCGCCGAAATCGCGCTTGGCGTACTTCAGCGAATCCCGGTAGTTCCGCAAGGTGTTGGCACGGATATCGCGGCGCGACTTCAGTCAGTCGTCGCATACCTCCGCCACGGTGATGTCGACCCGGCCGACGGCCGCGCATGGTTCGCTTGATCATCTTGATGCGGTTGACGTTGCCTTCAACAGCGCCGCTGTTCCAGTTGAGGGTGAGTCCGTTGCGGACGGCGTCGTAGTCATTGAGCAGCCCGTTGGCGAAGCTGTGCAGGTGGGTGATGTCGGGGTGAGGATTTTCGGGACTTGGGCGGTGATGTCGATGCCGAGTTCGGCCATGGCTTCGATGGCGGTTGGGTTGAGCGTCTCGGAGGGCGCGGATCCGGCGGCGAACCTCGATCGCATCGCCCGCGAGATGGGTGAGGAAGCCTTGGGCCATCTGCGAGCGTCCGGCGTTGTGGACGCAGACGAATAGGACGTTGGGCTTGGAAGACATTGCTGTGGTGGGCCTTTCAGTCGGTGTGACCGTCAGTGATCGGTGATGTCGAGTTCGGTGAGCAGGGCGCGGACGCGGGATTTCGATTTGGTCGCGGCTGCGGACGACCTCGAGGAGCTGGTTGTCGGGGTCGGGCAGTTCCCAGTTCTCGTAGCGGCGTCCGGGATAGATGGGGCAGGCGTCGCTGCATCCCATGGTGATGATGACGTCAGCGGCGTGCAGGATTTCCTCGGTCCAGGGCTTGGGGTATTCGCCTGTGATATCGACGCCGATCTCGGCCATGGACTCGACCGCGACGGGGTTGACCTGGTCGCCGGGCTCGGAGCCGCCAGACCAGGCGACTGTCCCAGGCGAGCTGGGCGAAGAAGCCCAGCGCCATTTGGGAGCGTCCGGCGTTGTGGGTGCAGAGGAACAACACGGTCGGTTTCCCGGTCAGCGCCTTGCCTTCGACCTTGGCCAGGGCTTGCAGGCGCTGGCGGGCGAAGCGTTCGGCCAGCAGCGGCAGGAAGTTGAGAACTGTGGCGCGGGAGGCGAATTGGTCGTAGGAGGAGTGCAGGAACTTCTCGATTGTTTTCCAGGCCGAAGGTGTCGGCGAACTCGTCCTGTAATCGTGCGGCGGCGGTCTTGAGCGCCAGCTGCTGGTCGATGGTGAGAGTGGCGCGCAGGGAGACGGAAAGCTCGGTCGGGTGCTCGGTCATTGAGGGCTCCGTGAATCGGTGAGAGGCGTGGCGTGGTCGGGGTGTGGGACCACGACGTTGTCAGCGGTGGCGGCGGTGTCGGGATAGAGGACGCTGATCAGGGCGAGTCCGATCAGGCCGCCGACGGTTTGGGCGGTTATGAATCCGGGTGTGGAGGAGGGCGTGATCCCGGCGAAGGTGTCGGAGAAGATCCGCCCGATCGTGACCGCGGGTTGGCGAAGGAGGTGGAGGAGGTGAACCAGTAGCCGCGCCGATCCGGGCGGCGACAGCGGTCGCCGACCAGGCCGCGCGGCCGGTGCGGGCGAGCGCGAGGATCACCATGAGAAGCCCTGCGGTGGCGACGATTTCGCCGAACAAGTGTCCGCTGGTGACGCGGTGATGGGTGGAGATCTGCAGCGCCTTCTGATCGAACATGACGTTGGCCGCGATCGCCCCGCCGATCTGAGCCGCGATGTAGGTGCCGCCGAGTTCGGCGGCGGTCAATCCGGTGCGGCGTCGGCGTCCGGCCAGCCAGTCGGCGGCGGCGACGGGGTTGAAGTGCGCGCCGGAGACCGGTCCGAAAGCCCATCCAGCGGTGGCGACGGGTTGGCCGACTGTTCCCGCCTTCCTCGTCGCCCCGTGCGGGCACCCGGCGGACGGGGCCGCGCGTGACCGGCAGGTTCCCCGGGGAATACTGTTGGTCGAAGCCGTTTTCTCGCTGTGATTCTAGCGATGCCTCGGCCTGGATTCGTCAATCATCAGGTCACCCGGGGACGGCGGTCGATCAGTATTCGAGTTCCGCCCACGGAATGTGAATCGGGAATGGGTGATCGATGTCGATGCCCATCGATTCTCCTGGGAACCATTCGGCGGCAACGATGTAATTGGCTCGGCGGAGTGGGCGGACTCCTTCTGGGAGTTCGCCGGTCGCGACCTCCAAGCCGTAAGCTCTGATGCTTGCGATCCCGCGCGGATCACGAGCAAGCCGTACCTCCCAGTACCAGGGGATGCCGCTGTTCGCGTACCGCGCTTTCTTCGCCTCGATGTCGGTCTGAGTGTTCGACGGCGATAAGACCTCGCCCACCAATACGACATCTGCGGCGTGGATGTCCTGGTAGTCCGAGTCGAGGCAATGGAAGATCAGGAAATCGGGCGTAACGAAGTCGGATTTCTCCGTGGGCTGAAGGAACACATTTGTTTCCATACCGACTTGCCAGCATTCATCGGAATCGGGATCTCCGGACGCCGCCCGGCCGGCGCAGCGACGCAATGTGGTCCACAGCAGTCCCGTGTACTGCTGGTGTTCGAACGGTCCGCGCCGAACCCAGACCACGCGCCCTTCCCATAGCTCGATCTGTCCGGCAAGTTCCTCAGGAAGCCGCTCCAGTTCCTCCCACGTCATGTATTCCGGCAGCTCAGGGCGGTCGATCTGCGGCGTGGGCATAACGCAATGTTAGCGTTCGCGCCACGTGTGAGATGGGGTACTGGCGACTGTCCGGTGCCCAGAGCCGCGCCGGCGGCGAAGGATTGCAGTCCCGGATCGTCCAGGGCGTGGCTGCCACCCCGATGACCGACCGGTGGCGGTGGACAACCCAACTCGGTCACCCATCGGGTGCTGGCGGGGTTACGACCGGTCGCGTCCACACCGCACGCCACCAGCACGACAGTAGGATCAGTGCGCATCGTGGGGCGAGGACCCGGACAAGCTCCGGGATCGTGAGCTGGAGCCGTTCCAGCGCACCATGGCGATGCCGGTCGCACAGACCCAGAGGCAGAACAGGGTCATGGGGATCAGCGTGAGGAACCCTCCGGCTTCCAGTGGGCCTGATGTGATCATGGCTGTCGCGGCGGCGGCCAGGTTCGGCCCAGCTAGAATCAGGGCGGCGCTACCGAGCGGGCGGGGGAACGTGGTAGAGCGACGGATCCCTATCCCTGCTCCGAATAGGATGATCCCGAGCGGGGCGTAGGTGTAGATGTAGACGACGAGTGCGGTGTCGACCATCGCCCGGGCGACAACGGCTTGGCCGGGTTCGTTTTTGGGCAAGAAGGTGGCGATCGACCAGGTGGCATAGGAGGTTACCGAGACCGCAACTGCGGCGGTGGTACCCCAGCCGACCAAGCGGGCAGGGACGCCGGAAGCATCGGGAGGTTGTTTGAGGAGTTCGACGAGCCCAGCGGCGAACCAGATGTAGAGCACGATGGCAACGCCGGCACCAGTCTGGATCTGTATCGCGGTGAGGTTGTGTGAAATCCACTCGGCTACTTCGGTGGAACTGGCACCGAGCCCTGGGGTGAAATCGGGGAACCGTCCTGAGACAAAGAACAGGACAGGGATCGGTATCACCGAAATGATTCCGGCCCAGCCTGCTAGCCTGACATCGCGTGTGGCAGCCATGGCCGAACCCTCCGCTAGTAGTGCGTGATTCCGATGTTCATATGCGCGGTCTTGCGTGGTGATGTTGACTGTCGGGCGGAGTAATCGGCAGAAACAGATCGCTGCGTTCGCCGGGTATCGCGGCCGGCGGTCGATGCTTGGCTGGCCCGGTATACCGGCGAAGGGATCGATATCGCCAGCAATGGACACGATTGGGTTCCTGCGATTCGATGGTGGATGCGCGGTGACGCGAGTGACTGGGCGGAGAAAGCCGATACGGTTCGCGGTCATTTCGGCTCCCTCAGACTGTGTCTTACGTCGATCGGGAATGTGCTGATTCCCGCCCATGCGACGGCTTTCACCGCGCGGTCGCCTGCCATGACGGCTCCTTGATTCAGTCGGGTTTCGATGCTGACCGCCGAACGGTCTTGTGTCTCTGGACGTCTTCGTCCGGGACTTCTTCGTCGCTCAGCATTCCCATGCGGTTGAGGATCCAGTCGGTCAGGCCCGCGGGGGTTGGGCGGACCCAGATGGCGCCGGATTCGATGGTGATGGCGAGGGCGTGTTGGAGGCGGTTTTGGAGTTGGACCGCGGCGAGGGAGTCGAGGCCGAGGAGCACCATCGATGTGCTCGGGGTGATGTGGCGGTTGCTACCACCGAGGATGTCTCGGACGGATTCGATGATGTGTGCGTTGAGGATTGCGCGGCGGCGTGGTTCGGTGTCGGCGGCGAGCAGTTCATCGAGCAACGCTGATTCGGGCGAGGTGTTGTCGCGTGCGGCGAGCAGGTCGCTGAACAACGTCGACTGGGCGACCGCGGGGTAGGAGGCGAGCCAACGTTCCAGATCGATCGGCGAGTAGCCGATATGGGTGTAGCCGTTGGCCAGGATCCGTTCCAGCGCGTCGATGCCGTCGGTGGGTGAGATCATCGCGAAGCCGCGCTCAGCCATATGCTGGCCGCTGCCGACCTCGCTCCAGGCGCCCCAGCAGATGCTGGTGGCCGGGAGATCTTGTGCGGCGCGCCACTGGACGAGGTCGTCGAGGAAGGAGTTGGCGGCGGCGTGCGCTGCTTGCCCGGGTGAGCCGAGTAGCGACGCGACCGAGGAGTAGACGACCCAGAAATCGAGGTCATGATCCAGTGTCGCTGCATGCATTGCCCAAGCGCCTTCGGCCTTGCCGCGCCACACCCGCTCGAGCATCGCGGTGTCGACTTTGGCCAGGGTCGCGTCCTCGACGAGACCTGCGGCGTGGATGATCCCGCGCAACAGGGCGCCGTCCTTGGTCGCCGCGCGAACGGCAGCGGCCGCGACCGCCGGATCGGCGATGTCGCCGTTGACGACAGTGACCGCGGCGCCGACCGCCCGCAGCTCGGCGAGGCGCGCCAAGGTTTCCGGCCCGGGTGCGGATCGTCCGCATAGGATGACCCGTCCAGCACCGTTGCGGGCGAGCCACGAGGCGGAAAGCAGACCCAGTCCGCCCAGCCCCCCGGTCACCACATAGGCGGCGCCCGGCCGGACTGTGGTGGCGCAACGCCGGGTCTGCTCGTATTCGGGAGCACCGGCACGGAGACGAGAGGTGAACCTCTTACTATCCCGCCATGCGATCTCGGTCGCGCATCTGTCGGCGGCGATCAGATCGGCGGCCACCAGATCGGTCGGTGTGCCCGGATCGACCTCGACCATGCTCGGCAGCAACTGCGGGCACTCGTACGCGGCGACGCGCGCGATACCACGGATTCCGGCGCACGACGGCGACCGACGGTTGGTACGTACAGCGAGCCACAGCCGCGGCGGCGAGGCAAGTGCGGCAAGGGTTTTGATCGTCACCCGGACACGGTCCACGCGCTTGCGGGCTGACTTCGCGGGATGTTCGTCACCTTCCTCGGTCATGGCCAGTACTACGGCGGTTTGCCCGGCGACGGCGGCCGTCAGCGCGGATTCGTCGAAATCGTCTGGGACGGTGCGGGATCGGCACGAGGCCCCGCGGTCGCGAAGCGCAGCGGCCAGATGCGCCGGCCAGTCGCCGCCCTCGCCGAGCACGACCCAATGTCCGTGGCGATCGACGGAAGGGGCGCTCGCTACCGGAGTGACCACCCACCTGGGGTGGATGAGGCGGGCCGCGAACCGCTCTTCGGGTGGGGTCACATTGGACAGTCGCAGACCTACTACCTCGGCGACGACCGTACCGTCGGTGGCAGCGAGCGTTCCGGACGCGGTGCATCGCAGGTCGTCGGCGTGGTGCAGGATCACCTGCGCGATACGGGCATGAGAGGTCGGGCCGTAGACGCGGATCGCCTGGAATCCGGCGACGACTACGGGTCCGGGACTGGTTGTGTGGTGGTGCACCCACACCGAAACCGCGAGTTGCACCAGTTCGTCGGCAAGCGCTGGGTGCAGCGCCATGGTCCACGCGGATACCCGCGCCGAGGAATCGAGCCGGACCGCTCCGAGCGCCCGGTCCGAATTCGGGTCGAGTTGAATGCGTTCCACGCCCGTGAACGCCGGGCCGTGGTCGACGTTGTGCCGGTCGCGGAACCGCCGGTAAAGCTCGCTCGGCGCAATATCCTGCCAGTCGAGGGTGGTGGGTCTGCGCAGTTCGAGATCATCGGACTCGGTGGCGGGCATCGTGCCCAGGATGGCGGTAGCGTGCACGAGTGGCTTGATGGCGGTGCGCGAAACGATTTCGGCACGGGCACTGTGTGCCTCGACGATGACACGAGTGGTGATCACTGGTTCGGGGTCGAGTACCAAAGGGCTGGTCAACGACAGATTGGTGACGCTGACCCGCTCGGTGCCGAAGACCCGTTGTGCGGCCGCCACCATCATCTCGGCGAATCCAGTGCCGGGCAGAACGGGGACTCCGGCCACTCGGTGATCGGTCAGCCAGGGAACGCGGTGCGGGCTGATCGGTGTCTGCCACAGGTGCCGGTCCGGCTGTTCCGGATCACAGATGTAGCCCCCGAGCAGCGGGTGTTGATCGGCGCCGACCAGGCCCGGCGCGACCAGGCGATACGGCGGATTGTCGCCGCCATGGCGGACACGATGCCAGGCGGTGCCGGGTGCCTCGACGAGGTTCCCGGCACCATAGTGCGCGGCCCAGTCGATGTCGGCGCCCGCGCAGAACGCGGTGGCCAGTGAAGTCAGCATCGCCTCGTGATCGTCGGTATCGCGGCGTAGGCTACCGACCGCGACGGTGTCATCGATCTCCCTACGTTTGGCGATCGCGGTGATCGCGCTCATCGACACGGGATGGGGTGCGCATTCGACGAACAAGCGGTGACCATCACGCAGCGCGGCCGCGACCGCGCCGGAGAACTTCACCATCTCGCGCTGATTGCGCACCCAGTAACGTTCGTCCAGCATGCCCGGGTCGCGAGGCGTCGCGGTGACCGTCGAATAGAACACCGCCTCCGGTTGCCTAGGACTCAGTCCGGTCAGGGCGTCGTGCAACCGGTCGAGGATGGGATTCATCTGCGCGGAGTGCGAGGCGACGTCCACGTTCACCATCCGGGCAACGATGTCGCGACGCAACCAGTCCGCGACCAGCGCAGCGACCTGGGCCGCGTCGCCGGAGATCACCGTGGATTCCGGCGCGGTCAGGACCGCGATCGACACGGCGTCGGCGCCGGCGGCCTCGATATCGGCGCCCACGGTCTCGGCGGGCAGCATGACCGATGCCATCACGCCGCCCGCCGTCTCCGCCAACAGGGTTGCCCTGCGGCAGATCACCGCGACGCCATCGGTAAGCGACAGCGCACCCGCGACCACGGCCGCGGCCACTTCCCCCAGCGACTGACCGACGACCGCGGTGGGCCGCACCCCCCAAGAACGCCACATCGCCGCCAGCGCGACCTGGATCGCGAACAGCGTCGGCTGGATCCGGTCGACGCCCACCAGATCCGTTGGCTTGCAGATCATCTCACGCACCGAGAACCCCGACTCCGCCGATATCAGCGGCTCGACCTCATTGATCGCCGCGGTGAAACCCGGGTCGTCGTCGAGCATGCCCTGGCACATTCCCACCCATTGGGAGCCCTGACCGGTGAACACGAACACCGGACCGGCATGCTGCTCGGGCAGCACCAGGGATCCCGCAACGAAGCCATCGCCGACTTCTCTTTCGGCGAATGCGCGCAATCGGGTGACCAGTTCGGCATGCGTCGCAGCCACGACACCGAGCCGATGCGGTCCATGTGAACGGCGCACGTCGAGAGTGTGCGCGAGGTCGTCCAATTCGATGGTGGCAGTCGACTTCTCCGACCAGTCCGCCAATCGCCGCGCGGATAACGTCAAGCCTTGCGGCGAGGCCGACGACAACACGAACAATCGCGGGCGTGCCGCCCTACGGCCTACCGCACGGCGTGGCGGCGAACCGATCCTCGCGGTCTGCGGAGCCTGCTCGATCACGATGTGGGCGTTGGTGCCGGTCACGCCGTAGGAGCACACCGCGGCCAGGCGCGGCTCACCATCGACCGGCCACGGCGTCAACTCCGTCGGTACGAACAACCGTGAGGTGTTCTCGTCGAGGGGTATGGCTGGATTCCACGATCGGAAATTCAGATTCGCCGGGATCATGCCGTAGCGCAGGCACTGGATAGCCTTGAGAACCCCGGCGATACCCGAAACCGGTTCGGAATGCCCGATATTGGTCTTGATCGAACCCACCGCGCAGCGGCCTCTGCCCCGGCCGTATACCGCGTTGATCGAGGTGTACTCCACCGGGTCGCCCACCGCGGTTCCCGGGCCGTGTGCCTCGACCAAACCGACGTCACCGGGATCGATGCCCGACCGCGCGATGGCCTCGCGGTACAAGGCCTGTTGCACCTCGGTGGACGGTGCGGTCAATCGCGTAGATTGGCCGTCGTTGTTCACCGCGGCGCCGCGCGCCACCGCCAGCACGCGGTCGCCATCTCGGCGCGCGTCAGCCAACCGCTTCAACACGAGCATGCCCGCGCCCTCGCCGCGCACGTATCCGTCCGCGCGGGAATCGAACGCGTAGCAATGCCCGCGCTGGGACAACAACAGAGACGCCTCATAATGCTGTGTTTCCGGGGAAACCATCAGCAGCACCGCACCCGCCAGCGCCACATCGCAGTCGTGCATGATCAGCGCGGTACAGGCGGTGTTCACCGCCACCAAACCCGACGAGCACATGGTGTTCAACGCCATGACCGGGCCACGCAGATCCATGCCGAAAGCCAAGCGGCCCACCATGGTTCCGGTGAAGTTGCCGAACATGTAGGCGCTGTCGGCCGCATCCTCGGGCGGGCGGGCCTCCCGAAACAAATTGTCCGGAGCATAAGCACCGACATACACACCGGTACGCGACCCCCGTAACCGATCGATCGGCAACCCGGCGTGCTCGACAGCCTCCCACGCCACCTCCATCAGCACCCGGAACTGCGGATCGATCCACCGCTGCTCGCTCGGCGCCACCGACAGCGCCTCCGGATCCCACGCCCATACATCCCCTTCCAGAAAGCAGCCGCGGCCGTATCGTTCGGCTTCGTCGGGGTTCTGCAGGGCCATCAACCGAGCGGCGTCCCACCGATCCGGCGGCACCGGACCCACGGGTTGGCGCCTCTCGACGAGCAAGGTCCACAAGTCGGCCGGCGAGCCCACACCCCCGGGGTACCGACAGCCGGCCCCCACGATCGCGAGCGGGGTCTCAGTCCACGTGGTCATCGCCGGGAACCTCCTGGGTCCGGGAAAAGGGGCGACCCGCTGACACACGTCAGTACGGACCACGGGAATGAGCTCAGCCACGACGATGACTGACAGGGCGAGGGCAACGATCCACGACCGAACTCGGCGGATTCAATGTGACGACTCGCGGCCATCACGGCACCTCGAAGGCGAAAACTGGACTGATTCAATGGATTACACTGCGGATCCCACGCCCACACGTCACCGTCGAGAAAGCATCCTCGGCCCGTCCGCACCGCTTCCTCCGAATCGTGCACCGCTGCCAGACCCGCCGCATCCCACCGATCCGCCGGCACCGCCGCGGCCGTCGAACGACTCCGGACCATCAGCGTCCGCAACTCCGGCGGTGTGCTCACCCCACCGGGAAACCGGCACCCGACTCCGACAACAGCAATCGGCACTTCGGCCGTGGCCGACATGACAAATCAGCCCCTCTCACTCCGCGACAGCGGTCAGATAGGAGAACATGTAGACCGGCAGCAACTGCCCGTCGATGACTTCGATACGGTCGGCCTGCTCGAAATGGGCACAGTGACTGTGATGATCGACCGTCAGACGATCAGACAAAACCGTATCCGCTACCCAGTACGGCCCGTTCAACGCGACAGGCCCGCCGGTGAAAAACACCCACGTCACCGCCAACGCCTCCCATCAGGATGCAGAACCCGACCAGCATGTTGGACTGCTTTGCAGTGTCTACCTTCCTGCGGCGACAACTCAACGCCCACTCCACGCCGTACACGATCGAACACCGGGCTCAACAGCGCACGACCGGCCAATAGCAAGCCACTAGCTACAATGGAGTGAATTGCCTGTTTGGTGTGGTGCTCACCTTCTTTCATGGCAAGAATGGGCGCATCATGCCTGCGAAGTACGACGAAGCGACCAAGGCCAAGGCGATCGGGCGTCGTCGATCACCGTGACGACTACGACAGCGAGTGGGCCGCGATCAAGGCGGCGTCCGCCCGGCTGGGAATGACCGCATGTGGAGACTGTGTCCGGTCGAGTGACCGTGTGGTGGGGCGGAGGTCTCGTAGGCCACTGACGCATCCGTGGCCGCGTGCCGGTCGAAAACAAGCTCCTCGACCCGGCCGCAGGGTCACCGGCCGCCCGACCGGCGGTCGGGCGCCAGATACTCGGTCAACGCCTCCACCGCCATGGCGGAGACCGTCCCGCCCGACACCCGGGCCCGCTCACGAACCCGATCCTCCAGTGCCGCAGTAACTTTGACCGTGAACACCACCATCGGCTCCCGCACCACGAGCTCGCCGCCGACAGCTGCGCGTGCCAGATAGCGGCGAGCCTGCCGCAGCGAACATCCGAACCGTCCCACCAGCACCCGTGTCGCGTCCTCCACCGGCACACCAGCATCGGCCAGCTCCACCGCCGCATTGACGTGCTGAGCGAATTCGGCAGTGCTGCAGCGATTTCCGGCCATGAACAACTGTAATACCAGACATGTCAGAGCATCCCAGAAATGCGGCGAAGACGCCCCAACCGGCGGTAACTCAGCGTGACATCGAAACAGTACGCCCCAACTGCGTTGGGGCGTACTGTCGCCACTGCTGGCGAACATCGCGTTGTCGATACTCGATAAACACAGCCCGGTCTCCGGGCGGGCCCGAACACCGGCGCGTTGGAACCGCGACGGCGGTCGCCCGCAGGCGGGCGCCGCAGCCGCACCCCCGAGCGCGGGCCGCGCATCTTGGTCATCCCCGCGAACCACAACTGGTGGCAGGTGACCCGAGCGAGATCAGCCTCGGTCACGACCGGAGGATCCGCGGACAGCGAGGCGGTTTGCAGCCAGCACAGGCGGTAATGACTGTTCTTCAGGGGTACGACCGAAGCGCACCCAGCACAGGCAGCGCTGGAATGGTGTCGCCGGAAGTCGTAGCAGGCGCGGCAATAGCCGCCATACAACACGCCCCAGGCCAGGCATTCGGGGCAGCTCGCCGCCGGCTTGTCCGGTGCCTGCCGGATAGCCCGTGTCTGCTCCGTCCTCACGCCGGTCCCGCTCGTTACTCAGGTGGAAGTGACCGGCCGTCACGGCGTTTGGGCGTTACCACCGCTGCGCTGGTGCCGGTCGAGGCCTTCGGCTCGGCGTCGGTGACCGGCCAGTTGACCTTGTCAGGCTCGGGAATGAGGACCTCCTCGACGCCGCAGCCCAGCACGGCGCAGATGATGTCCAGGCCCTCGAGCTTGACGCTGGCCGGGCTGCCCGACCACAGCCCGGACATCTTCCCGGCGCTGATCACCAGGCCGTGCTCGGCGAGTTGGCGCTGCAGCTCGCTGGCTTTCCAGATACCCCGGTTGGCGGCGGCCAACCTCGAGTTGCACCTCATATGCTCAGTCCCTTCAACAACGGCGAGCCCATCGAACCGGTGGGCCTGCTCAGGAGGGCAACAGAACTGCAATCTGGTGGCACAACCTCAGCAACCGATTTCTGAGGTAAATCTTTGCCCGGCAGGCCGGGTTGACATGTACCCGATACCAAGTCCACCTCCCGGTTCGATCGCGGCGCTGGTGGAAACGGTCGCCGACATCGTCGGTGCTGCGCGCCGTCGACTCGACAACGCTACCGCCCTTCGTTGGACACTCTCTCTGGCCGGGCGATGCGCCGAAGTGCATGCGCCGACAGCCTCCTCGATATCGGCCGAGCCGACGACTGCTGGAAACTCTGCGGTATTCGCCTGGCAACTCAGACCAGGACCGGTGACCGGATCTCAATGATCGTGTCAAGCGGCGGCAGTGGGGATTGCAGATGCGTCCAGTTGCCAGGTGTGGTTGTCGCGCAGGAGCGCCCAGACGACGTCGACGCGGCGGCGCGACAGGGCGATCAGTGCTTTGGTGTGGCGTTGTCGCTCGGATCGCTTGCGCTGGTAGAAGGTTCGCGATGGGCCGTCGATCTTCAGGCTGGCGAACGCGGCCATGTAGAACACATGCCGCAGCCTGCGGTGATACGCAGTGGCCGGTGCAGAATGCTGCTGCGTTTGTCGGAGTCGTCGGGCACCGGTGCCAGCCCGGCGTAGGTGGCCAGGCGTGCAGCAGTGCCGAACGCGGCCAGGTCACCGGCGGTGATCGCAAGGAATTCCGCGCCGGGAATCGGCCCGATCCCGGGCATGCTTGGATCTTCGCCTGCGGGTGGGCGCGGAAGCGGGTGTTGATCTGCTTGTCGAGGTCCTTGATCTGCCCACACGACACGGGCAGTCGGCAGTCTGCCCTGCGGGCCGGGCGAGCCGTGTACGGCGAATGGGACCTTGCCGAACCATTCGACCGTGCCCAGGTCAGGGTCTGGGTTACTGTCTCCGCCATCTTGCCGAGAGCTTGCCAAGACGGGCACGCACGGGATGGACGGAGCGGTACTGCCTGGACGGTATACCGCCCCTGACCTTGACGGGATGGACGGGACATCACCCGCTGGAAAAGTTTTAGCGACACTGGCAGTGTGGGGCCACGGGTTCGAGTCCCCTTAGCTCCACCAAGTTTGTCATTGGACGAACACCCGTTTCTGAGGCCCTGACCGGCGGTTTTCCTCCGGTTGGGGCCTTGTTCGTGTGTGGGGTGTGGGGGTCGGTGGGTGGTTGGGGGATGCGGAATACAGGGATGACGGTGTCTGGGCTGGTGATCTTGATTTCGGCGATGAGGGTTTCGATCAGGGTTTTGCGGGCGTGGTCGGTACCGGTGGTGATCAGCTCGGTGATGTGGTCGGCTATCTCGGTGAGGGTGGCGGGGTCAGGGCCGGTGGGTGCGGCGTCGAGGGTGGCGGTCAGTTCGTCGCGGCTGTGGACGAGTTGGCGGTGGGTCGCGCGTAGGCCGTTGAGGCGGTCGCCGATGAGTTGTTCGTCCATGGTGCCGTTTTCGAACGCGGTGAGGTAGCGGTCGATCTTGGTGTTGATGTCGCTGATCTTGGTGTTGATGGCGGCGAGTTCGGCGTGGTGAGCGTCGCGCCCGGCGTGGTGCAGGCGTTGGGCCTCGGTGACGGTATCGGCGATGAGCGCGTGGTGGTCGCAATAGAAGCTGGCCAGGGCCTCGAGGACGGCGGTTTCGACGCTGTCGGCGTTGAGTCGGTAGCCGCCGCATTTTGTGGTGTCGTAGCGGTTGCGGGTGTGGCAGGTGTAGTAGCGGTACACCTTGGATTTGCCGTGGGCGCGGGTGCCGACCATAGCGGTGCCGCAGGTGGGGCAGCGCATGCGCCCGGTGAGGGTGTAGTCGGAGTCGTTGGCGCGGCGGTGGGCGTGGTCCTCGCCGCGTTCGGTGAGTATCCGTTCGGCCTCGGCGAACAGGTCGGTGTCGATGAGTGGTGGGTGGCAGTCGGCGACGGTGATGTCGCGGAAGGACAGTTCCCCGAGGTAGACGCGGTTGGACAGGGTCCGCAGGACTTGGTGCCCTGACCAGGTACCGCCGTTGGTGGTGCGGTGCCCGCGTTCGTTGAGGACACGCGCGATTGCTTTGGAGCCCAACCTGTCTCGGGTGTAGAGGCGGTAGATCAGTCCCACGATCGGGGATTCCTCGGGGTGGGGTGTGAGGCTCTGGCCGGTGGCATCGGGCAGGTAACCGAAGGGGCGGCGTCCGCCTTTCCAGAGTCCTTTGGCGGCTTTGCGTTCCATGCCTGCGATGACGCGGTCGATGATGGTGTCGCGTTCGAATTGGGCGAACATGCCGAGCATTTGGACCAGCATGCGGCCCATGGGGGTTGAGGTGTCGAACGGTTCGGTCGCCGACCGGAACACCACGCCGCACTCGTCGAGCAGGCCGACCATGTCGCGCAGGTTGCGGGAGAACCGGTCGACGCGGTAGACGAGTAGGACATCGATCAAACCCGCCTCGGCGGCGCGCATGGCGCGTTGCAGGTCCTCGCGTTCGGTGGATGCGCCGGAGGCGTCGTCGGCGAACCGCATGACGATGTGCCAGCCAGGTTGGGAATCTACATACGAACTCAAACGGGCGTCCTGGGCCTCGATCGAATGTGGCTGGTGTTCATCATCGGTGGACCGGCGCACGTAGATCCCGACTCTGACCGTGTCGAGAGTATCGAGGCGGTCGGGCTGAATGCGCGTGGTTTTGGTGCTTTTCTTTCTCGGTCGTGCCATGGCGAGAAATATTCCCCTTTATTCCGTGAATTCCCTGTGGTCTATTTTCCCATATATTCCGGAATGGGAACAGGCGCGAAGGGTGGGTTATGCGGCTTTCTCGCTGGATTGTTCCGGATTGTCGGGGCCGTATTTCCATTCGTTGACAAGCATGGCGAGCGCGGTGACGGCACGCCGGTATTGCTCGGGTGTCATGGGTGTGGTTTCGATCCGTTCCACGGTGATCTCGCCATGTCGGCGGCGGGGGCGGCGCAAGGGGGTCACGGTAGCGGGGCGCTCTGGTGTGGCGGGCTCGCTGGGGTTCGGGTGGTCGTCCTGGGCGCGGTGGGGGTTGTCGGTCACGGGGGCGCTCCTGACAGCGAGAGGCGAAAGGGTCTACTTACTACTCCCGCCGAAAACGCCGTTTCGGGACAACCCGATGTGAAAATTTTTCGAGTTCATTTCGTGAGGGGCCTCGGCAGGGCTCGCCCGCGCGTGCGATGTCCGCCCACGCAGCGGGGGATTTCGCGAGTCCCTGCGGATACCGGCCCGGCACGGCGCTGGCTCGGCGCGAGCACGATTCGCCCGCGCGATCACCGGGCGCGAGTTCGCTCGCACACCGCGACACCGCCGATCAAACCGGGGGCAAAGACAAACACGAACAAGCGCAGAAAGCGGAGATGAGGAGGGGCTCCACAGGAACGATCGGGCACCAGTCCGGGCGGCACCGACACCGCGACACCCCCGTGTACGGCGCGACGGCGGATGTCTATATATGAGTGATGATATATAGACAATCCTGGATGACACCCGGCCGGATATGTGCCATCTGACCAGCGGGTTCGCGGGTTCGGGGTGGGGCGATTTGAGTACCGCACCGAAAACCACCACGGAATACCACCACGGAACACCCCCTGGAATGGATGCATCAAGATCACCGCACAAAATCTGTTCTGCCACCGGAGCGCATCGTTATCCAGACCAAGGTGATCTCTCCATCCAGCCTGATGGGATAATTGCCGATATGCGGCGGTATCGCCGTTTTCCAGTATACAAATGCAATCGTCCGACACTGTTGGTATCAGAGCTTCATTCCGAGCCATGTTGCGAAACTCGAAACGCTATTTTTCTGGTGTCGCCGAGTTGCTGCGATTCACGTACTCTCGGGGAGAGTGTTCGAGCCGGACTGGATCGTGCCTAATACGGCTGCCGCAGTGAAACTCGCGATCGACATCATGAAGGCTCAAGAACGGCCGTGAAGCCACGGCGGTCGCCGTATTGGCGTCTGCCGCAGCGGCGGCACAATGTCCTGCAGTCGTGGCAGTATCTCCGTATCATCCTCACTGACCCAGGATTCTTGGACTGCGTTTGTCTTCATCGGTTGCGTGTCATTTTCCCCATGACGGTAATGATCCTCGTCGTCACGGTCACAGCTGACGAACTCACCACCACGCCCGCCCGCCGGATGGACTGACTTCCAGCGCTTGCCGATTCGGAAACCCGCTGCTGCTGTGAAGAGCAGCGAACTTGGCCAGAGGATCACCACCAGCGATGAAGTCAACAGCGTGACCTCGATCGCAGGTGCGTGGTTTCGGTACAAATGCTCGTGACGTTACGTCTTCGACCGTGAGTACAGGGAATCCGTTCGGTCACAGCGAATTTCACTCCCACAACCGCGAGCACGGCAATGTCGGAAGGTCTTCGGTCACGTTGTCATCGACCGTGACAACGACCTCCGGCGATCCATGGGCCAGCTCATCGGCGACATTCTGGGCCTGTTCGGGCGACCCCTGATAGTCCAACCTCAGCGCACCGGATTCGATCCGGATGTGTCGCGGCCTACGCATGTCCACCACTCCCGTTCCGTTTACGGCCGAATTGCCTGGTAACGAGGGTGAATCCGCATCCGGGACCGATCCATATCGTGACCCGTTGGTCGGTATACGTTCGGTGTATATCGCACCGACGACGGGAGATCTAGGCTCGGTGCGTTCAGGGGCTCAATGCGTCAAACAACCAGTTCAACCACTACGAGAGGAGACAACCAAACGATGACTGACACAACGACCGCACTCGCCCGAGAAGCAAAGCCGCAGCGGCACAAGGTGACTGGTGACGTTCACCTGCTGCTGTGCCGAGGGACTGAAGTGCTGTTCGGCCAGCGTCAGAACACTGGCTTCGAGGATGGAGCCTGGCACCTGCCGAGCGGTCATCTCGAAGCCGATGAATCGGTGGTCGACGCTCTGATCCGCGAAGCCAGGGAAGAAATCGGCGTGGCCATCGAGCCGGAGGATGTGCACTTCAGTCACATCATGCACAACTCGTCCTCAGGTGGGCGGATAGCGTTGTTCTTCACCGTGGACACGTGGCAGGGGGAGCCGACCAACCTGGAGCCTGAAAAGTGCAGTGCGCTCGAATGGTTCGCGGCAGGCGCACTGCCCGATCGCATGATCCCGTACTGCCGCACAGCGATGGAGCGCATCGCGGCTTGCGACTCTTTCTCGGTCTACGGCTGGTAGATCACTGTGCCTGCGTCTGGCCCGGTGGTGTGCGTCAGCTACCTGGCGCAGGCGGAGTTATGGACCGGGCCCGTATTCCCCCTCGCCAACCACGGAGCGGAAATCCGCACCATCGAATGGTCGGTAGCGGCTGACGGGCCAATGACAGCGGCGGTGCTCGCATCTCCGGGAGCGCCGACCCTGCTGATTGCCAACGACATTGGCGACGATGAGCACGGCCGAGGGGTTGCCCGGTGGCTGGAACAACGCGAGGTCCAGCGTGCCTTCGCGATCAGGCCGGATGTCGTCACACCACGAATTGTCGTGAGCGGCGACGACCAGCACACCCGTACCTGGTTCGCCCATTTGCCGGGCGTTGTCGCCAGTTTGGAGCGTGCCGAGCTGTCGCCGCTGGCGGACGCGGCATTCGTTTACCTGGATTGCTACGAGCTGATCGAATCAGCTGCACTTCGCGTGATCGAGGTCGCCCGTGCCGCCGAGGTGCCCTTGTTGCTCAATCTCGGTGGCTCGGTACTTTCTCCTGAGGTGGCAGCTGCTGTACGCGGGTACTCCGGCCTGCTGGTGCAAACGAATGTCGATGAGACTGCCCACGCCGATGCGACAGCTCTGGCCCGATCCATCTTGGAACAGACTCGCGCAGCCTGGGTGATCGTGACCGCCGGTGCCCATGGTGCCGTCGGGCTCAGTCGGTCGGAACTGGTCTCGGTGCCAGCGTTTCCGGTGGAGGTTCGACATACGCACTGCGCGGGTGCTGCCTTCACGGGGGGCCTGCTTTATGGCCTCTGGGCTGGCTGGTCCATCGGGCAAAGTATTTTGCTCGGATCGGCCAGTGGGGCACTTCGGTGTGCACGACACCAAGGTGCCCCACTGCCGACCTTGGCCGAACTGCGGGCACTAATCGCCAGTCGTCAACAGTTCGCCGCCAGCTAGAACAACCCCCACTCACCCATCCAGCCAGTTACTTCCGCGAATCGCGTACGGCTCATCTGTTTCTTCTTGGCCTCCGCTTCGGACTCATCCTTGGCCCCGTACTGCCACCACGCCTCGTTCGTCTGCCGATCCATAACCAAGAACCGATCCTTGACGGCTGGCCCGCGTATCACGAGCGACACCGTGAACGGCTCCGCGGCGACTGCATGCACCATCGAGTGGTGCAGCGCGTAGCTGGTGCCCACCGGCTCCTCCCGAACGTGCAGCACTGGCAGCTTGTTCGGCTCCACCTGTTCGTCCAGCTCGGCGTTGCCGAACAAGTAGTGCCGGTAGTGCCCGCGCAGAATCTTGCTGGCATAGGACCAGCGGTGATTGTGCGGGCGGTCGAAGTAGCCCGGCAGGAATACATGCAGCCGTACCCGTACTCCCGGATCGTCCTCGCTGGCCAGCACGATTTTGTCCAGGATGTCGTAGTGCTCGCACAGGTCGAGCAGCTCGGGCCGGTTGGGTAGCTCCTCCAGCCGTGCACGCACAATTCGCGGTTCGGCTGCAAGTTCGTTCAATGCCTCACGACAGTTCAGCTCGACATCGTCGATGTCGCCCCAGTCGATCCAGCGCAGGTTTTCGGCGATCCGATCCATATCGTCCATTGGGCTCACTCCGCGGGCTTGGCGCTGGATTTCCACAGGCGGCAGACGGGCACAATGTCCTCGTAGGCCGTGCACGAGGACTGGCCCATCACCACCTCTTCGGCCGGGCACCCGCCCATGCAGGCACCGGCTTTGCACCTGCCGCATGAGCTTTCGGCGAGCACACTGGTGAACAGCTCGAACTCGTTGGCACTGTGGTTGAGCTGCACTTGCCCGTCGACCATCTGGGCGAAGTGCAACTCGGTGTCGAACAGGTAGGAGCAGACGTAGCAGCGGCCGTCCGGGAAGATAGAAATCCGGTCCAGTGTTCGGCCGATGCAACCCTGATAGCCCTCGGCGGCGTAGCGATCCATCTGATCGCGCCGGGCATACGTCGGCTGATACCACACCCTTGTCTTGTACTGGGGCGCAACATCATTGAGCGTGTCGCAGAAACTCACCCATTCCGGCGGTGTCATGGCCATCTCCGGATTGCCGTGCCCGGTGCCGATGGTCGAGAAGACGTGAAACTTCACCAGGCTCACACCCAGGACATCTGCAATGTCGAGGAGTTGCAACACATCTCGTTCGTTGGCCTTGTTGACCGTGCAGATGATGCGAGTGTCGAAGCCGCGTTCGGCCAGCTCCCGCGTGGTTTCCATGGCTTCATCGAACGTGCCAGCACCACGCACGGCATCGTGGGGCTCGCGGCTGCCACCGTCGAGACTCACTTGTACGTAGGCGAAGTCCTCCGGCCCGAGCTGCCGGAAGCGCCGAAGTGCCGGTTTCTGAGCGTTCGTCGTGGTGATGACGTGCTCGTAGCCGAGCTGTTTGCTCAGTCGGATCACCTCGCAGTAGTGGGGGTGCAGCGTCGGCTCCCCACCGAGGATGGTCAATTTGCTCCCGCCCAGCCGACGCCACGTGGTGAGCGTGTCCACGATCTTGGGCAGCGGCATCTTCAGCGCCCGGTCTAGCCGTTCGCCCATGTAGCAGTGCTCGCAGCGAAGTTGGCATGCCTCGGTGATGTAGAGGTACACGTTGCGGAAGCGGCCGTAGGCCACGCGGTCGATTCGGTCCGGCTGAGGAACGGTGGCACCGCGCGGCATGCGGGCGTGGCCGTACCCATCACCGCTCGGTTTGAGGCTGGGCATGGGCAATGGAACAGTATTCATCGTGTGGAACTCCGTGAAATAAGGAGCGGGGCAAGCAGATTCGCCGCCCCGTCGATGGTGTTGGTGGTGTCGAGCTGAGTGACGGCAATACCGGAGTCGGTGAAGCCCACTCGGATACCGGCAGCCGTCTGGTGGTAGCGCTGCATCCTGGCCTTGAACAGCCGGGGTGAGTCGCCGCGCCGTGGATGCAACAAGCCACCGCAGTGGGCGCACTGCCAGGGGTCATTCCGGCTGGGTATGGCTGGAAGTCGGGGATCGCGGATGGGATCACGCTCGCACTGGTGGCACACCTTTCGGTTCTTCGCCCGCTGCTCGAGCGTCTTGGCGTCGGTTACGACTTCGATCGCCTCGATATGACCGGGTGGTGTCAACGTCCAAAGGGTGGTGAGCAGTTGGTCGACCTGGCTCGCTGAACCGGGGAAGTTGTCCAGCAGCACGGTATGCACGTCCGGATCGGCGTGAGCGGCATCGAAGTACGAGCGCAGCGCTTCCCCAACGGTGAACTCGTCGATCCAGCCCAGCCGTTCGCTACTGGTCGCGGTGGCGGCCAGTACGTCTGTCGGCACGTGCTCGCGCAGTCGGAAGATCCGCCGCCCTGGTGCCGATCCGAGGCGCAGTGTGAGAGTGGTTTTGCCTGCGGCCGGTGGACCGAAGATGGGTACAACAAGGGACAGGGCCACGGCCTACTCCTTTCGTTTGAGGGCCTGAATGTGTCCGGTCCCCAAGCGTCGGATTTCGGCCAAAAACCCACCACGACCACGGCGAATACGCGATATACATGGAACGCATACTGATAACGGAAACCAGTGGTAGCGTCTCCGACCAGGGCAAACGGGGGATAAAGGCAACCCTCGCGGACGATCCGGAGCGGTTCACATGACCGAAACGCCGCAGTACCAGCGCTATTGCGCGCGCTGCGGCAACCGCTTGAGCCGCTACAACGCCGAATCTGTGTGTGGCGCTTGTGAAGTCATGGCACGCGGGCAGCGGCACCGCCCGCCCACGCTTCCGCCGGACTTTTGGCAGACCGACCAAATGCGCGATGCGCTCGCCACCTGGCACATGGGCCGGGTCTTCTTCGCTTACCGCAACCACCCGTATCACGGACAACAGCTGCCGCAGGAACTTATGGGCAGTTGGCTCGGTATGACACAGGTGCAGATCAGTCGAATCGAAAAGGGTTCAGCGCCAGGGCAACTGTCCAAACTGACGCGGTGGGCGCAGATACTCCGAATTCCGCCCGAGTTGCTGTGGTTCAAGCTGCCCGACGACGTGGGCACGGCAGCCGTATCCATCGAACCTACAAGCACGACAGGTAATAACGCGCTGGCGCTTTCACGCTGGTTGGCTGGCGATGGCACCGGCACCCCACCGATCAGTCACAGTGACGATCTGGAGCGGGTGAGCTTGGCGCTGGAGGACGCTCGCCGGTACTTCGACGGCTCGGTTCTGGAGTTCTTCCGTGCTCAACTTGCGCGTTGCAAAGCCGATGACGGTTCCCTCGGTCCAGCCGAAGCATTGCCGCTCACGCTCGCCGTGCTCGGCGCAATCCGACGGCACAGCAAGGATGTTCAGTCGGACGTGCGTCGGCAACTGCTGGCGGTTGGATCGGACGGCGCGGAATTCGCAGGCTGGCTGTATCGCGACCTCCATGACCCGGTAACGGCGACCTTCCTGTACGACCGCGCGATGGAGTGGGCGCAGGCCGCGGGCAGCCTGCCCATGCAGGGATACGTCCTGCTCAAGAAATCCCAGATGGCCTATGACTCGCGCGACGCGGGGACGCTGCTCGGATTGGCGCAAGCCGCCAAAGAGGGGCCGTGGCAGCTTCCGATCCGGGTGCAGGCGGAAGTTGTGCAGCAGGAAGCATTGGGACTCGCCATGATTGGCGAGCCAGCAGCCACCGTCGAACAAAGCCTGGGTCAGGCTCAGCACCTCCTCACCGAGGCCAACGGTGCCGACGACCAAGGGTTGGTGAGCTACTTCAACGAGAGCACGCTTCTGGTTCGCTCAGCCTGCTGCTACACCGAGGCGGGCAAGCCGCAGCGGGCCACTGAACTGTTCGGCCAGGTGCTCGCCGACGGGCGACTGTCCCGGCGCGATGCTGGCTTCTTCAGTGCTCGACAGGCAAAAGCACTCGCACTCAGCGGCGAACCAGACGAGGCCGCCACAGTGGCAACCAAATCCGTCGCGGTAGCGCGCGAGACCCGTTCGGAGCGCACGATGAATGTCGTTGTGGACGTCGTGCGGACGCTCGACCCTTGGAACCACCGGCCGAATGTGCGGCAGCTCCGCGAAGCCTTGATGCCGTCGCGCTAAGCCGTGAGCCAGCCCGCCACGATGCGGATCACTTCGGCCTGGAACTCCTGGCTTTTCGGGTTGAGGTACTGCGGATCGTCATGGACGGCGAATCC
Organism: Nocardia sp. NPDC052112; assembly: GCF_040680135.1. Taxonomy (NCBI): domain Bacteria; kingdom Bacillati; phylum Actinomycetota; class Actinomycetes; order Mycobacteriales; family Nocardiaceae; genus Nocardia; species Nocardia sp. NPDC052112. Next base: position 66,509 of record NZ_JBFAWD010000038.1, read on the forward strand.
ATGCTGTGATCCCTCGATTTCGACCAGCTCAACGGGTGCGGTGAATTGGGCGACAGCAACGCGGGAACCGTCGATCGGGACCAAGGTGTCTGCGTTGCCATGGACGATCAGAGTCGATGCCTTGATCTCGCCGAGTACTTCATTCGGCTTCAGCCAGAACACCTCATTGAGCAGCGGCCGACCATGCCGCAGTGTCGGCGTGAACTGGATCGCTCCGGTTTCATTGAGTTCTTCGGCCTTCTCGTCGTTGATGACATCGTTCGTCCAGTAGTCGCGAGTGTCGATGGTGCGCTTCTTGTAGTCGAACTGCGGATTCAGCAGCACCAGCCGAGACAGATCCTCTGGGCGTTTGGCAGCGTAATAGCCACAAATGCCACCCCCGAAGCTGGCACCGAGCAGCGACAGGTCACTCGCGCCCGTGGCGTCCTGCACAGCGGCGAGGCTGACGCGGATGTCGTTGAGGATGGCGGAGAGGGTCAAATCCTCTTGGCGGCCCTCGCTGTCGCCGTGGCCGCGAAGGTCAAACCGCAGCGACGCGATACCAGCATCGGCCAGGCCGGTCGCGAGGCGGGTGAAGAAGCCGCCCTCCTCGCGGGTGACGCCACCACCATGCACCAGCACGACGGCGCGCGTCGTGGGTTGATCGGGAGTGACGAGGGTGGCTGCCAGGTGCAGGCCGTCGAGGGTGCGGATGCGGGTGATGGTGCTCGTCGGAACCACGGAGCCAGTCAACCAGACCAGGCACACCGCTGCCAGATGATAATCACATGCAAGAACCGCCTCCTCGGCCGCACTGCGCGGCTACATTAGTGCGGTACAAGCGCACTGCACATACAACGCCCGGTCACGCCGGGCCGAGACCGCGATGCTCATCACTGGGCACCTCCCGCGCACTGCGCGTCGGGCAGATGGCAAGAGGCACAGGCGAATACCTGCGAACCGGTGACCGACCTGCCGACCGGGACATGTGGAACGCGGACGTGGAGATAGTCGGCTCCGCACACCACGCAGGCCAGTCCATCGGCCTGCAGCGGGATCAACCCGGTGATGATCTGTTCGGCGTTCATCATCACCGATCACCGCCCGACGCTGCCCGGCGGGTGCCGACAGGCTTGATCCGGATCTCCGGCCCTTCCACCGTCAGAGAGTTCGGGTTGTGGAGCGTTAGGCCCATCGAACAGTGAATCCGCAGGTCATCGACCTGAGGCTTCACTGTGGTGTGTTATTGCGCGAACACCTTGCGGTGGTTCAGCCATCGACGAGCGTCGTTGTGTCCGAGCGAGCTGCGTGCCGAGCTCGACAGTCACCGCGCCGCGCTCAGCTGATCGTTGGAAGCCTCGGTTCAGAACTTGCCGGTGTGGTGTTCGATCCGGTGCCCGAGTTGGGTGGCGAATTCGGTGATGAAGTCCTCGGTGAGGGGCGGCCAACCCCAGAAGTCGAAGGCGAGGGTACCCAGGGCGAAGTCGTCTGCCCATTGCCAGGTGGTGATGGGGCTCGGTGTGGTGCAGGAGGGGCAGATTGCTGAGCCGGCGCCTGTTTGTTTCCAGGCGTCGATCGCGTCCGAGAACGGCTGCCATACGGCGGGATCGGCTTGCCATTGTTGCGGGTAGTCGATGATCGTGGTGGTGGCCTGGCAGCGTGGGCATATTGCGGAGGCCGGTTCGATGCCGCCCTGGCCGGGATAGTGGTCGTGGCGGCCGACGATGACGGCGACGGGGCCGGGGATCCAGTCGGCGCCCCATTCATGGGTGATCTGCGGCCAGTCGGGGCCTGGGACATAGCCTTCGTCGACCTGGAGGCTGTACATCGCCTCGCGCGAAGTCTCGCGAAGCAGCCATCGTCGCGACACCATCCAATCCACCATGTGCTCGGCCAGCGTGCTCGCGTCGGCCGAGGTCACATCGAGGTCGACGATTCGTTCGAAATAGTCACCCACACCCGCATCCTGCCACCAAGGACCGACGCCCGGTCATCTCTTGCGAGGTCGGTGCCGAGATCGATGCGATCGACAGCACGATGATCGAACTCCCGCGGGTTCGTCGGCGGGAGTGGGGGCGGTGAGACCGAAGGCGGTCGGCGACATGGCGCCTTCGTCGACGGTGGCGGAAGCCGAAGGTGGCGCGTAGCGGGCGTTGAACTCGGCGGCCGCCTGGAAGAATCAGACAACCTTGCCGTCCTTGGCCCAGCCAGGCATGCCCTACAAGGTCTCCCCGCACGGCACCCGGTGGGAGGCAAGCCAATTAGAGCCACACCAATCACGAAGGTGGGCAGCCGCATGAGGGAGCACCCCACCGGGCACCTGGACCAAATCCTGGCCGGGATCGGGTCCTGACACCAGTCCCCAACTAGCCGCGTACCGAGCGAACGATCCGAGCTGACGCTTGGGTGTCTGCGCGGGTGGTCTCCGATGTGCCAGCGGAGCGCCGATCGCCGACAACTTGGTGGAATCGGTAGGTCAAGGCATGGTCTTCACCCGTCGAACGCCTACCGGCACGATCCGAAGCGCTGGCCCTTCGACCGTCAGAGTGTTCGGGTTGTGGAGCGTTAGGCCCAGAAATCGACACGAATAGGGCCGTTGATCAGGGATTTTGCTGCCTTTCGGGCATGAGACCATCTTCGCCCGGATGTTGCATATCACCTGGTCAGCGCTTTTTCGTGTTCTAGTTAGCTCCCCAAGGTGTATTTCGTTTCGGCTCGGTATTGACTGAGTCGGAAGGCACTCTCTCATTACCGCGACCGTGAGCCGTGCTGGTCACAAGTGGGGTCTCACTTGGTCGTCATGGATTTATGTCAAGCCCGAGCCCGCCCGTGTGTGTCACGGGTGCGGACGCCACACTGGCGCAGACGGTTCAACACGGTGGTCGGATCGATGGCAAAGTGTTTCCCGACTCGTGCAAGGGACCAACCGAGACGGTAGAGGCGGATCGCCTCTACGGTCTGATCGGGGGACAGGCCACGTCGGCGCATCGGCACGTCGTACCGATGCAGGATCGCGCTGACGGTACGACGGTCGACACCGAACAGGCTGCCCAGCTCGTAGGTCGTTGCGCCCGCGACGTACTCGTGTATCAGCATCTGGATCTGGTCCTGATCGAGTTGCCATGCCCGCCGCGCGGCACCTGCGGTTACGGGGTGATCTTCGACGGCCCCGTCGAGGCGCTGGGTCGCGCCGACATGAAGGACTACGAGCACTGGGTGTGGGAACACGACGGTGCAGAGACGGGACCAGAGGCGAAACGCGACGGACGAGTGCTGCTGTCGATCCGGGGCAACGGACCGAGCCCGGTCTTGCTGACCGGTTTGGCTATCGAGATCGTGGACCGAAAACCCGGACCGTTGGTGGGTACGGTTGTCGGTGGTGGGTGCGGCGGTGAGACGATGGGTCCGCTGGCCGAGGTCGACCTCGACTCCAACCCGCCCAAGATCATCCGCACCAACGCCGATCCTGACGGTCTGTTGTCCGGGGAGGAGGGTGTCTGGAGCAAGGACGGCTACAACGCCAAGCCGCTGGCGTTCCCATACAAAGTGTCCGACACCGACCCTGAGCTCCTGCTCATCATTGCTGAGGCACACACTCCCGACACCGTGTCGTATCGGTTGAAGCTGTCGTGGTCGGACGGGAGCAACTCCGGGACAGAGATAATCGATAACCATGGCAAGCCTTTCCGGCTCGCCGCCACCGGGACAGGATCGCCTGTGTACAGACCCGAGCTCTGGCCCGAGGAAACAGCTGGAATTCCGACCAAGGTCAGATGAACCGACCGCATATCGCGCACGCTCGCAAAACATTCCGTTCGGGATGGAAAGGAGCCGATTACCCGAGCCCATCCAGCGGGCCGTTCGAGTGGCGGCGGGTTCGGCGGATGCCGAAGACCCGATCCGCGTGACTTGCGGATCTCGGTTCTCCAGTTGCCGGATGGACCTCAACGATCCTCAATGCTGCTGTTATGTACTGCATTACACGAGCTGTAGCGAAGCGTGCCGTTCCGAGCTGCTTCCCGCGCAAAAGCGATGCAACACAAACTTGTGGGATGCGTGTTGGGCCATTCGACCTCACCAAAGGTATGGCCAGTTATGAGATTTCAGCACTCTCGTGTCGACACCGACGCACAATAGTGAGGTCAGTGCCAGTGGCGATCATGATCGGGGGACCAGGATGGGCGACGCGTACGAGGAATTGAAACGCATACGCGCGGAACAAGACCGCGCTGACCGGGCCACCGCGGCTGCTGCCGATTCGGCCACCCGCAACGAAGCGGTCGAACAAGCCGCCCGCAATCAGCGCGCTCAGCAGCGAGATCTGCAACTGATCGACTTCCTACGTCGCGAACAGATACCCATGCGACCGACATACCGAAAAAGGAAACAGAGTCCCCTCAAATACTCGTGGTCCAACAAGCGGTCCTGGCATGTCGTGACGTACTCGTCCCCAAGCGACGACGTCTGGGTCCTCGCGAAACACGAAGCCTACGAGGAACTCACGACCTGGACACTGCTGAGCGCCAACGGCGAAAAGTTCGAGGGCACACCGACGTGGTCACCGGATTCCAGCGACATCGCCGGGACACGCATCAAGGGCCTCACGCGCGGCCCAGGCTGGCACATCTCCCGCCCCTATCGCCAAACGACGTTCACAGACGACTCCGGTCTCCTCAGCGTCGACGGCTTCGCACGGTACTGCCTGGCAATCATCAACATGAACCTGAAGTCCGACGAGTTGTGGAGCTGAGGCAACTTGCATCGATCTCCGTTTGCTCCCTCACGCTGGACAGAATCCCACCTCGAACATGCGTGACCACGACGGCATGTCGCACGGCCTCGAAGAACCGACCGAACCGCATCCCGCCAGCCGGGAATCTCGACAACCCAACCGCCCCAAAGCCGACCTTGAGATCATCTCCGTCGATGGGCATCAAGACGAAGCACTCACCCGGCAACAGGCCGACATCCTCCTCAAGATCGCACGATGGCAAACCGACCATCAAGACGGCGACAGCGCCCTCCTATAGCTGGTATTCAGCTTGAATCACCAACCGGCCACCCGAAAACCGCAGGTCATTCCCGTTCCCATGTTCGGAGTGCCCTGCCGAGGGCACGTCGTGGAAGGCGATATCCCTTTCTTCGGCATGTGATTCAGCGGATGCCGGGCGTGCGCGGGTCCGCACCGAGGCAGGCTTGAATGACGCAGCCCGGCGCGGTATCCGCGAACGGCGGTGCCAACGGGTAGTTCAGGCAGCTGAAGACATCGCAGCCCGGATATGCGGCGGGCCCGACGCCGAAGACCGCGAGCAGCAGATT
>NZ_JBFAWD010000039.1:0-67345 GCF_040680135.1 Nocardia sp. NPDC052112
GCTCGTGCTTGTGGCGCATGTGGTTCGACGGTTCGGACGCGAGGCGGGCCGCGAACGGTCGCTCGTAGGACTCGCTTCGTGGTGGTCGCTGGTGGTGGGTCGTTCGGGACCTGATGTGTACGTGCCGGATGGGTGGGGCTCGTGCTTGTGGCGCATGTGGTTCGACGGTTCGGACGCGAGGCGGGCCGCGAACGGTCGCTCGTAGGACTCGCTTCGTGGTGGTCGCTGGTGGGGGTCGTTTGGCGCCAATTATGTGCGGGGTGGGACATATCGGCGTGGTGGATGCGCTTCGGTGGCGCGGATGCGAGGCGGGTTGCGAACGGGTCGTTCGTAGGACTTGCTCCGCGGTGGTCGGGAGTGTTGTAACGGTCCGACTCAAGCGGCGCGCGCGGACAACCAACTGCGCCAACTCGTTACCAGCTCGTCGCGGCTGGTGCCGAGGACATCGCGCATGATGCGGTCCTCGCTCGCGGGGTCCTGTTTGCCCGCGGCGATGCGGCGGTAGAGCTCGACCAGGCGCGGCTGGTCGAACTGGTCGGCGACGAACGCGCAGACCGACCATGCCTGCTCATAGGCGGCGACAGCACCGCTGCCCGCGAAATCGGCGGCGGTGGGGAGGTCGCGCGGGACATCTCCGGCGTGAATGCGGGTGGCGACCGTCGGTGCGATATCGGCGAAACGGTGTCCGGTGCCCAGGTGGGCGACGAATTCGGCGAAACCCTCGAGCATCCATTGCGGGGCTCCGTCGACGGTCTGGGCTCGGGTGGCGATATGGGTGAGTTCATGGCGCAGCAGCGTGCGCAGACCGTCGGCGTCGAGGCGCCGTCCGGCATCGGAACTGAAGACGACGCGCTGGCCGGTCGGCTGGGTGCCCGGTACGAACGGATCGGCCACCGAGGCCGCGGCGACATCGGCGGGCATGCCACCCGAGCGCACCAGCGCGGCGAACTCCGACGGATTCGACGCGACGACCACCATCGCGGCCTGGGCCCAGCCCGGACCCCACACGCCGGTGACGGCCGTAGTCGCGGCGGCGAGTTCGCCGGCGAGCGTATCGATTTCGGCCCGCTGGGCGGGATGACCGACAACCAGGGACTCCTGGCCGTTGCCGGTCGGCACCTGCTCCGTGACGAGCTGTCCGAAGGGTTCGAGCGTCCGCCGCACCGCCGCGAGACGCGGATCGTCATCGGCGGCGCGCAGGTTGCCGATCGAAGTCGGCTGGGTCGCACGCAGTTTCGGCAGGACCGAATTCGGCACCATCAGCAGTGCACCGCAGGTGCCGGTCAGTACGGTCACCATCGCGACGGTGGCGCAGAACTGGAAGCGGCGCCGCACGAACAACCAGGCGCGGGCCTGCCGAATGCTACTCATAGCCGGTCAGTATCGCCGAGCCGAGTGATAGGGCGTCGACCCCATCGGCGCAACGGCTACCGGAACCCCGAATGTGGAGGCGTGCAGCATCAATCCATTGCCCGCATAGATGCCGACATGGGAGATATCGGAGTAGAAGAACACGACATCGCCGGGTTGCAGATCCGCCTTGTCCACCGGGGTGCCATAGCTGGCCTGCTGCGAACTGGTGCGTGGCACATCCTTGCCGACCTGTTTGAAGGCCCACTGCACCAGGCCGGAGCAGTCGAACTGGTGCGGTCCGGTCGCGCCCCAGACATAAGGGTCGCCGATGCGGGTGAGCCCGGCGGCCAATGCGCTGGTGCCGCTGCCGGGAACCAGCCCGCGCAGCAGGGTGTCGGTATCGAAACCGGGTGGGAAGGGCGATCCGGCCAATGCCGATTTGTCCTTGGTGGACAACTGACCCCACGCCTCGACCACCTGCGCTATGGATCCGGACAGACCGGCCCGCTTGCGCTCGAGATCGGCGCGCACCTGGTCGGCCTTGTCGGAGGCGGCGCGGGCGGTGTCCGCGGCGGTACGTGCGGCCTTTTCCGTCTCGGTCGCGGTGGCGGTGGCCTGCTTGTAGAGATTGAGCTGCGCGGAGTTCTTGGCCGAGATCACGTCGATGGTGGACATCTGATCGAGCAGATGCTGCGGTGAATCACTGAGCAGGACGGCCGAGAGCCGGTTGTTCCGCGCGCCCTGATAGGCGGCGATCACGGTGCGATCGATGATCGGCTGGAACTTGCGGACTTCCTCGCGGGCCGCATCGGCGGTCTGGGTGGCCGCGGCCAGTACGGCGTCGGCATCGTGCAACGCGGCGAGTTTGGTATCGAGGTCGGCCTGTGCTTCGAGTGCCTGTTGATTGAGCTGCTCGGATTCCCGAGACAGGTCGATCATTCGCTGTACGGCCTCACCGGCCGTGGTCGGCATGGCGGCTGGATCGGCTCCGGCTGGACTGCCACTGCAGAGTGCGGCGGCCAGGACCGCGGCCGCGAATGCCCCTCCCACCAGACGTTTCGTGCCATGTCTCCGGTGATGTGCTGTCACAGCGCGCCAGGCCCCGTTTCTCTCGTGAAGCGATCTTCTCGCCTCCGTAAGTTGCGACACCGCTGCGGCGAAACACCGCAACCCGGGAAGGTCTCGATTAGGTTACGGAACGGCGGAGGTCTGTGTCCAGTGGGCCACAAAATGATCACTCATGCTATCCCGTCGCCCGACCGCTTCGTATGGCCGGGCGTGGTGATCGGGAGAGTTGCTCAGAAGCGGCGCGCGCCGGCGACCGGCATGGAGGAGATCGACGCGAGCTTCACCGGGGTGCCTGAGGTGGAGGCGTGGACGACGTTGCCGTCGCCGGCGTACAGGCCGGAGTGGCTGCCGCCGTAGAACGACACCAGATCGCCCGGCTGCAGGTCGTCGAGCGAGACCGGCATGCCCGCGTTCAGCTGCTCACCACTGGTGCGCGGCAGCTCCAGGCCCGCCTGCTGGTAGGACCACTTGACCAGGCCCGAGCAGTCGAAGGCGTTCGGGCCCGCGGCGCCGTAGACGTACGGTGCGCCCAGCTTGCTCATCGCGGCGTCGAGCGCGATATCGCCGACGGACTTCTTGGGGGCCAGGAACGGCAGCGGCGCGGGGCCGGGCACCTCGATGCCGGGGATGCCCTGCGGGATCGGGATCTCGTTCGGCACGTCGAAGGTGCCGATGCCGGGGATGGTGACCGGCTGCGCCGAGGCGGGTGCGGCGGGCAACAGGAAGACGCCGAGCGTGGCAGCTCCGACGGCTCCGGCCGCGACGGCACGCTGGGCATGTCGCTTGACGGTGTTGGTCGCCATGATGCGGTACTTCCAATCTGCCCCACGACGCCGGACCCGGTGGTGCGGCGGACTTCGTGTCGAAGCACCGTCGGGTGGTGCGTCGGACTCCGTGAGGTCTCGAAAAGGTTACGAACACATCACGGTGATTTGTAAAGCCGGAGGCATCCGAAATGGCGACGCTCAACAAATTCTCGGACGAATATGTGCGATTTATGTCACAGCAATCACGAAACGATAACAACCCGCATTTATCCGCGAATATCCGCGCCGCGGTCATGCTGGATCGTTGCTGGGCTGAGCCCGTTTCGGGCGCGAGGGCTTTTGGAATTTCCCCAGGTCGTGAAGGTATATCGATCCTCGGTTGGTCGCGGGCGACAATCCGATCGGTCTGCTTGTTCGGGTCGCGGACAGCGCGCCGACCGCCTCGGCTCCGAACTCCCGGGCGTGTCCGCCGGATTGATACATTTCGCTAAATAGTGTGATGTGTGTCACGTTTTGGTGTTCTAGATCATTTTGTGGGAATCGGAGCGAAATCCTCGCGGTGTAATTCGGACATTTCTCTGCTGAAATCCCAGGTGGCCTTTCCAGCGGTTCCTGTCGGACCCAGGCCCTACGCTGCACGCCGTGCCCGATCCGACGCCGCGCCAGGCCGCCGTGCAGTTGGCCTTCGACGAGCTCGAGACGCCGCTCTACGACACCACCTTCGTGGTCGTCGACCTGGAGACCACGGGCACCAGCCCCGAAGGCGATGCGATTACCGAGATCGGCGCGGTGAAGGTGCGCGGCGGTGAGGTGTTGGGAGAGTTCGCGACCCTGGTGAACCCGGGACGGGCCATCCCGCCCACGGTCGTGCAGATCACCGGGATCACCACCGCGATGGTCTACGCGGCACCCCGGATCGAGGCGGTGCTGCCGGGTTTTCTCGAGTTCGCGAAGGGCGCTGTGCTGGTCGCGCACAACGCCCGCTTCGATATGGCCTTCCTGCGCGCCGCCGCGGCCCGCATGGAAACGCCGTGGCCGAACGGACCTGTGGTGTGCACGGTGAAGCTGGCGCGGCGCGTACTCGCCCGCGACGAAGCCCCGTCGGTCCGGCTCGGTGTGCTCGCGCCGCTGCTCGGTGCGAGCACCCAGCCGAACCACCGCGCGCTCGACGACGCCAGAGCCACCGTGGATGTGCTGCACGCACTCATCGGGCGGGTCGGCAATCTGGGCGTGCACAGCCTGACCGAACTGCTCGACTATCTGCCGAATGTCACACCGCGCCAACGTGCCAAGCGGGTGCTCGCCAACGATCTGCCGTCGAGTCCGGGCGTCTATCTCTTCCGGGGGCCCTCCGATGAAGTCCTCTATATAGGGACGGCCGTGAATCTGCGTCGCCGCGTGCGCAATTACTTCACCGGATCCGAGACTCGCGGCCGGATGAAAGAGATGGTCTCCCTTGCCATTCGGGTCGACCACGTGGTGTGCGCGCACGGTCTGGAGGCCGGGGTGCGCGAGTTGCGACTGATCGTCGCGCATACTCCGCCCTATAACCGGCGCTCGAAATTCCCGAAGCGCGGTTGGTGGATAACGCTGACCGACGAACCGTTTCCACGATTCGCGATCGCGCGCACACCGACCGCTGATGCTTTGGGGCCCTTCCCCTCTCGAATGGACGCGAACGATATCGCGCTGACCGTCGCGGAGCACAGCGGTCTGCGCACCTGCACCACGCGACTGCCGCGCGACGGTCGCCACGACTGTCCGCCCGCGGTGGTCGGCGGCTGCCCGGCGGCCGTCGGTGGCACTCCTCTATATAGAGAGGAATACGCACCCGCCGCCGCGGCCGTTCGGGCACTGTTCGCGGGGCACTCCGACGTGCCGCTGCGGGCCATGCTCGACGGCATCGAAAACCATTCGCATGCGGAACATTTCGAGGCCGCCGCTCGGTTGCGCGATCGGACTGTCGCGGTGTTGCGGGCACTGCACCGCACGCAACGACTCGCCGCGGTGGCGCGGATCGCCGAACTGATCGCGGCGCATCCGGACGGTGCGGGCGGTTGGGAGTACGCGGTGATCCGCTATGGGCGGCTGGCGGGGGCAGGCACCTCGGCGCGCGGTGTACCGCCCATGCCGGTGATCGAGCCCATCGTCGCGGCATCGGAGACCGTACTGCCGGATCCGGTGCCGCCGTTGCGTGGTGCGTCGCCGGAGGAGGTGGGTCTGGTGACGCGCTGGCTGGGACGACCGGGGGTGCGGATCGTGCGCACGAGTGACGGATACGGCGAACCGATTCGCGGTGCCGGACGCTGGGCCGGGTGGGCGGATCTCGCCGATGCGGCGGCACGGGCCCGACTACACCAGGACACCGAACTCTCAGGGTACAAACACGGCGACCCCCTAGGCTGACAGCCATGATTACCGCGATCGTGATGATCCAGGCCGAGAACGCTGTCATTCCGGAGACCGCGCAGGCGGTCGCCGATACCAAGGGCGTCACCGAGGTCTACTCCTGCGCGGGCGATGTCGACCTGATCGCGATCGTGCGGGTGCGCGACCACGAGGAGATCGCCGAGGTGGTGACCGGCCGGATCGACAAGACCCCCGGTGTCGCCCGCACCACCACCCACATCGCCTTCAAGTCCTACTCCCGTGCCGACATCGAGGCGGGGTTCTCCCTCGGCGAGTGAGCGGTACTCAGGAAATAAGGATGGAGGCGCCGGAGAACGTGCGGGAGGCGCCGGAGGGGAGTACGGCGCTGGCTTCGCCCCGGCAGCCGACCATGGCGAAGACGGTGACGGTGGCATCGGTGTGGTTCTCGATGGCCAAGGGCGCGGCGCCACCAGCGATGTGCAGGCAGCCGGACGGTTGGCGATAGACGGTGCCGTTGACGACCAGACTGCCCTGTGCCGCATTGGCCTGGGCCGCGTGTGCGGCGAGTCCGCCCACCATCGCCAGCACACCTAGTGCCGCGTAAACGCCCCGCTTCATCAATATGCTCCTCAGCAGTCGAGCCGGGCGGCGTACGCCCGACGCGAAACTGGGCAACGCCGGATTGCCGCCGTCACTGTAACCTGTACCGCCACAAGAGGTCTGCCGACATGCGGCGCATGATTCGCGCCGCGGGAGTCAGCTGTCGCCGAGGGTGTTGGTGAGTTTGGCCCAGCGCTCGAGCAGGGCGGCGGACTTGCCGGTGTCGATGGCTTCGGCGGCGCGTTCGATGCCCGCGGCGATGGCCTCGTGGATATCGGCACTCGGATCGCCGACACCTCGGGACAAGTCGTAGGCGACGATGGCGGCGGCCGAGTTGAGCAGTACCGCATCGCGCACCGGGCCCGCGGTACCCGCGAACACGCTGCGCGCGACACCCGCGTTGACCTCGGCGTCGCCGCCCCGCAATGCGTTCAGATCGACGCGCGCGATGCCGATGCGGGTCGGATCGATGGTGGTTTCGCGCAGCTCTCCGCCCGACACCACCCACGCGGCGGTGGTGTCGGAGGTGGTGATCTCGTCCAAGCCGTCATTGCCGCGCACCACGATCGCGCTGGCGCCGCGCTCGGCGAAGACCCCGGCGATCACCGGCAGCAGTTCGGGGAACGCACAGCCGACCAGCCCGGCGCGCGGTTGCGCGGGGTTGGTGAGGGGGCCGAGGACGTTGAAGACGGTGGGGATGCCGATTTCCTTGCGGGCCGGACCGGCGAAGCGCAGCGCGGGGTGGAACAGCGGCGCGAAGCAGAAGCCGATGCCGGTCTCGCGCACGCAGCGAGCGACGGACTCGGGACCGAGGGCCAGTTTCACGCCCAATGCCTCCAGCACATCGGCGCCGCCACTCTTCGAGGAGGCCGCGCGATTGCCGTGCTTGACCACGGGGACCCCGGCCGAGGCCACCACGATCGAGGACATCGTCGAGATATTCACCGAACCGGACCGGTCACCGCCGGTCCCGACAATATCGACCGCATCGCCGTCGACGTGGACCAGACGAGCGTGGCCGAGCATGCCCGCGGCCATGCCGGACAGCTCCGTAGGAGTCGGGCCCTTGATCTTCATCGCGACACCGAAAGCGGCGATCTGTGCCTGGGTCGCATTGTCGGTGAAGATCTCGTTGATCACCCAGGTCGTGTCGTCCGCTGCCAGATCGCCACCATCGGCAAGGGTCCCGAGTACTTGGGGCCAGCTGCGCATGTCCACTTCTCCTGTCACCACTGGTCGCGCACCAGTCTGTCGCGATAGAGCGTAGTGGTCGAGACGTTATTACGGCGGTGCGGTCGCCGAACCCGGTTGGAGTGCGTCCCAGCCGTCCGCGACGCCGTCGTGGCGTTGCGCGAGACCGACCATCCTGGACCGTTCCTGCGAACAGTGCAGTGCGTCGAGCAGTTGAACCCGTTGCAGGATCAGCGCTTCCAGTTCGTGTGGACCCGCGTTCCGCGCGGCCGCGGCGTAGCCGTCCTGGGCCGCTATCGCACACACCTCATCGATTCGGTCCGGCGGAATACGCAAGTGGTGGCGCAACAGTGCGGGCTCGCCGGCTTTGAGAGCCGAGGCGCGCGCGAGTGTTGTCGAACACGCTTCGGAGTCATCGAAGCACTCCGCGACGACTACTAGATCGGAACGGGTCGGATCGAGCGGTTCGGGTTCGTGCCGGGTGAACAGTCGTTGCCACCACCGCGTCACATCCGCCTCCTGATCTCAGCTTTTCCTTATCCACGCCTGTCATGCTCGGAGGGGAATCACACAGGTCGTCCCACCTGCCACGACGCAGCTACGCGCACTCTTGATCAACACGCCGACACCTTGGTCGAGACCCTATCTGTCCGTGGGTTTTCCGACATCGGAGGACAAGTTTCGCACCCGGGTACTTGTGTCGTACTACGACGAGTCATACTTACCCCCGTGACGACCGCAGTAGGGACCCCAGGATCGGCCATTACTCAGCGTGTGCATTCGCTGAACCGGCCCAACATGGTGAGCGTCGGTACCATCATCTGGCTGTCTAGCGAGCTGATGTTCTTTGCCGGGCTCTTCGCGATGTACTTCGTCGCGCGCGCCCAGGCCCACGGCAACTGGCCGCCGGAACCGACCGAGCTGAACCTGAAGCTTGCCGTGCCGGTCACCACCGTGCTGGTCGCCTCCTCGTTCACCTGCCAGATGGGTGTGTTCGCGGCGGAGAAGGGCGATGTGTTCGGCCTGCGCCGCTGGTACGTCGTCACCCTGATCATGGGTGCGATGTTCGTGGCCGGTCAGGGCTACGAGTACACCAACCTGGTCAAAGAGGGCACCTCGATCTCGAGCAGCGCCTATGGCTCGGTGTTCTACATCACCACCGGTTTCCACGGTCTGCACGTCATCGGTGGTCTGATCGCCTTCGTATTCCTGCTGGTCCGCACCAAGGTCAGTAAGTTCACCCCGGCACAGGCCACCGCCGCGATCGTCGTCTCGTATTACTGGCACTTCGTCGACATCGTCTGGATCGGGCTGTTCGCCACGATCTACTTCGTCCGCTGAGTCGGGCCAGTACCCCAAATCTTTTGCACAAGTCGGTTCCGTCTACTCCAAAGGGACACAGATGAGTTCATCTCCCCCGTCAGCGCCAGAGCCCGCCAGCCCCCGCGCGGCGATCAGCCGCCGAGACGTCGCGGCCGGCCAGGCCAGCAGGACGCGTAAGCAGCGCCGCATGCGGCGTCGCATCGCAGGTGGGCTCGCGCTGCTGGTGGGCCTCGTCGGAGCCGGATTCCTCGCCACCGCGATCACGCCGGACCCGCAGGTCGCGACCGCGAACGAGGACCAGTCCGCGCTGATCCGCGACGGCAAGCAGCTCTATGAGACCTCCTGCATCACCTGCCACGGCGCCAACCTGCAGGGTGTGCCCGACCGCGGTCCGAGCCTGATCGGCGTCGGTGAGGCGGCCGTCTACTTCCAGGTCTCCTCCGGTCGCATGCCGATGGCCCGTAACGAGGCCCAGGCCCAGCGCAAGCCACCGAAGTTCGACGCGCACCAGATCGACGCGCTCAGCGCGTACGTCGCGGCCAACGGCGGCGGCCCGAGCGTGGTCCGCGACGCCAATGGCGAGATCGCCCAGGAATCGCTGCGCGGTCCGGATGTCGCCCGCGGTTCGGAGCTGTTCCGGATGAACTGCGCGTCCTGCCACAACTTCACCGGCCGCGGCGGCGCGCTGTCCTCCGGTAAGTTCGCACCGCCGCTGGAGCCCGCGAGCGAGCAGCAGATCTACGATGCGATGCTCACCGGACCGCAGAACATGCCGAAGTTCTCCGACCGGCAGCTGAGTCCGGAAGAGAAGCGCGACATCGTCGCCTACGTCAAGAACGCCACCGAGGAGAAGAGCCCCGGCGGCTGGGATCTCGGCGGGTTCGGTCCCGCGACCGAGGGTCTGGCCATGTGGGTGGTCGGCATCACGCTCGTCGTGGGTGCCGCGATATGGATCGGATCCCGTTCATGAGCGAAAGCAAGGAGCCAACTGACATGGGTCGGCCGGATGAGGGCCACGACGGTGCCGAGCCGTCGAACGAGCAGGTGAATGCCACACCGGCTGAGCCCACCGAGGAAGAACTCGACGCGATGACTCGCGACGAGCTGGTCAAGCTCGGCACCGAGCGCGACGGGGTCGACGTGGCCTATCGGCGTGAGCGGTTCCCGGTGCCGGGCACCCGCGCCGAGAAGCGTGCCGAGCGGCAGGTCTCGTTCTGGTTCGCGGTCTCGGGTATCGCGGCCGCGGTCCTGGTCGGGGTCTTCCTGTTCTGGCCTTGGGAGTTCAAGGGCAAGGACGAGGACGGCCACGCCGCCTACTCGCTGTTCACGCCGCTGGTCGGCCTCAGCTTCGGTATCGCGGTGCTGGTCATCGGTGTCGCGGTGGTGCTGATCCGCAAGAAGTTCATCCCGGCCGAGCTGTCCATTCAGGACCGCCACGACGGGCCCTCGCCTGAGGTCGAGCGCCGCACCCTGGTCGCCGAGCTGCAGGACGCGCTCGACACCTCCACGCTGGGTCGCCGCAAGATGATCACCCGGACCGCGGGCGCCGGTGTCGGCGTACTCGGCATCGGTGCGCTGCTGGTCTTCGTCGGCGGCATGATCAAGAACCCGTGGGCCAAGGGCGACAAGTCGCCGCTCTGGGTTTCGGGTTGGACCCCGGACTTCCCCGGTGAGACGATCTACATCCGTCGCGACACCGGTCGCCCCGAGGACGTCATGCTGGTGCGTCCCGAGGATCTGGACGCGGGCGCGATGGAGACGGTGTTCCCGTGGAAGGAGAAGTGGCGCGGTGACGAGCACGCGACGCTGCAGTCGCTGCGCGGTATCCGCAACGCCGTCATGCTGATCCGGCTGCGTACCGAAGACGCGCAGAAGGCCGTCAAGCGCAAGGGGCAGGAGAGCTTCAACTACGGCGACTACTTCGCCTACTCGAAGATCTGCACCCACCTCGGTTGCCCGACGTCGCTGTTCGAGTCGCAGACCAACAAGATCCTGTGCCCCTGCCATCAGTCGCAGTTCCTGGCGACCGAATGGGCCAAGCCGGTCTTCGGTCCCGCCGCTCGCGCACTGCCGCAGCTGCCGATCACCGTCAACTCCGAGGGCTACCTGGTCGCCGCCGGCGACTTCATCGAGCCCCTCGGACCGGCCTACTGGGAGCGCCGTTCATGAGCGAACGAAGTGAGCGAATCATGTGCCAGCGCGCAGGGCGCATGCCGGCACCGAGCGCTAGCGAGGTGGCGGCATGAGCCCTTCAGTCGCAGCCCAAGCCAACGAGGCAGACGAGCGGTACCGCGCCGCCGCGTTCATGAAGCGGTCGATCAACAAGGTCTTCCCGACCCACTGGTCGTTCCTGCTCGGCGAGATCGCGCTCTACAGCTTCATCATCCTGCTGCTGTCGGGTGTGTACCTGACCCTGTTCTTCGATCCGTCGATGAGCGAGGTCGTCTACAACGGCGCCTACCAGCCGCTGCGTGGTGTGACCATGTCGCGGGCCTACGAGACGGCGCTGAACATCACCTTCGAGGTGCGCGGCGGTCTGTTCGTGCGCCAGGTGCACCACTGGGCCGCACTGCTGTTCGCGGCCTCGATCATCGTGCACCTGTTCCGCATCTTCTTCACCGGCGCGTTCCGCAAGCCGCGTGAGGCGAACTGGGTCATCGGCTGCCTGCTGCTGATCCTGGCCATGTTCGAGGGCTTCTTCGGTTACTCGCTGCCCGACGACCTGCTCTCGGGTACCGGACTGCGGGCCGCGTTCGGCGGTATCACGATGAGCATCCCGATCATCGGCACCTGGATGCACTGGCTGATCTTCGGCGGTGACTTCCCCGGCGACATCATCATTCCGCGCCTCTACATCGCGCACGTGCTGCTGTTCCCCGGCATCATCCTCGCGCTGATCGCCGCCCACGTCGCGCTGGTCTGGTACCAGAAGCACACGCAGTTCCCCGGTCCGGGCCGCACCGAGAACAATGTCGTCGGTGCGCGCATCGTGCCGGTGTTCGCCTCGGATCAGGGTGCGTTCTTCGCGTTCACCCTCGGCATCGTGGCGATCCTGGCCGGTGTGCTGCAGATCAACCCGATCTGGAACCTGGGTCCGTACAACCCCTCGCAGGTGTCGGCCGGTTCGCAGCCCGACTTCTACATGATGTGGACCGACGGTCTGGCGCGTCTGATGCCGCCGTGGGAGCTCTACCTGGGTCGCTACACGGTGCCCGCCGTGTTCTGGGTGGCGTTGATCATGGGTCTGGTGTTCACGGTGCTGATCCTGTACCCGTGGATCGAGAAGCGCCTCACCGGCGACGATGTGCACCACAACCTGTTGCAGCGCCCGCGCGACGTGCCCGTGCGCACGGCGATCGGTGCGATGTCGATCGGTTTCTACGTGGTGCTGACCCTCTCGTGCGTCAACGACATCCTGGCGCTGAAGTTCGACATCTCGTTGAACGCCACCACCTGGATGGGCCGCATCGGTCTGCTGGTCGTGCCGCCGGTCGCGTACTTCATCGCCTACCGGTTCTGCATCGGTCTGCAGCGCAGCGACCGCGCGGTGCTCGAGCACGGCATCGAGACCGGTGTGATCAAGCGCCTGCCGCACGGTGAGTACATCGAGGTACACCAGCCGCTGGGCCCGGTCGACGATCACGGCCACCCGATCCCGCTGGAGTACCAGGGCGCGACGGTGCCCAAGAAGATGAACCAGCTGGGTTCGGCCGGTCAGCCGGGCACCGGTAGCTTCCTGCGCCCCGACCCGCCACATGAGATCGAGCAGGCCTTCGAGCTCGACCACGCGGAAGAGCACAAGCAGCTCGCCGTATTGGAGAAGGTCCAGGAGAAGGCGAACGGTCAGCACGGCAAGCGCTGACCGGTAGTCGATAAGCAAAGGCCCCGAGCGTTGAGCTCGGGGCCTTTGCTGTCAAAGGGAAACGCGGCGGCGCGCCGCCTCGATGGCTTCGAATTTGGCCAGGTTGTGGCGGGCGTCGGCGAGGGCGTCGTGGGCATCCGGGGGGACGGGGGGCAGTTCGGGACGGCCGTGCGCCTCCCAGTGCTGACGCAGCTCGTTGGTGTAGCGGGGCAGGGCATTGGGGAGGTCGACCATGGAGCCCCAGAGCTGGCACAGCGCGACGTGGTCGTAGGCGGCGACCCAGGCCCACAGTTCAGGGGTCACCGACGGCCGAGGTACGAGGAATTTGTAGAGGTCGTCGCGGATCTGCTCGCGACTGCGCCACAACGGTGAGGTGGGCGGGGGAAGCTGCGGTAATACGTATTTGCGTACCCAGGGGCCTGCGCGGTCGGGGACGAATTCTTTAGAGATGGCATAGTATTCGCGTCCGTCTTCACAAACAACGCCGATTGAAATCAAGTCTATTACCTTGCCATCTTCAATGAATTCTGTGTCATAAAAATACCTCAATCACTCCCGCCTTCCTGATAGCATGAACGCACGTATTTCGGTGACGTGGGGGTTTCATGAAAGAGTCTGCTTCGTGCAGTGTGTCCGATTGTTCTCGACATGTGCGGCTTCGGGGGTTGTGTAACAAGCACTACAACGCTGATCTTGAACGAAGATATCCACGATACTCGGTCGAAAGTTGTTCTCGACCAGCCATTCTCAAGCATGGTATCTGTAGGGCGCACATGCATAAGTTGCGGCGATGGGGTTCGGTCGAAGCTGCCCCGGGACGTGGTGTACCGGGGCGTCGGCGAAAGAGTTCGCACGACGGTCGCCGTATTTCGTCCTGCGGTTACTGGATGCTGCGACTCTCGGAGGGCGGCTGGGAATTGGAGCATCGATTGATAATGGAAGCCGAGCTCGGCCGAAAGTTGCGGCCGGGTGAGAATGTTCATCACATCAATGGGGACAAGCTTGATAATAGGCCGGAGAATTTGGGGCTCTGGCTCATCCGGCAGCCAACCGGTGCGCGTGTGGAAGACCTGGTGAAGTGGGCTCGGAAGATTATCGAACAATATGGCGACGACTGCTGATTTCCGTCGGTATCGGGTGCGAGTCGGGGTGTCGGTGCGATCATTAGGTCGCCATAGAAGTACCCCACGGGAGTCAACCATACGTTGCGTACTTCGCGGGTTGTGCAAGGGGTTCTCCGGGGGTAGGGATTTGTGGCGCCTGGGTGTGCCTACTCCGGGTATCGCCGCGCACTCGGGTATCCGTATTCTGAACGGGTGAACTGGACCGTCGACGTACCTATCGATCGCCTGCCGGAGCTGCCACCGCTGCCCGCAGAGCTGCGTAGACGGCTGGACGACGCATTGGCGCGTCCGGCGTTGCAGCAGCCGGCGTGGGATCCGGAGCAGGCGGCAATGATGCGCACCGTATTGGAGAGCGTGCCGCCGATCTGCGTACCCGCCGAGGTGGAGGAGCTGCGCACGCAGCTCGCGGAGGTCGCGCGTGGCGAGGCCTTCCTGATGCAGGGCGGTGATTGCGCGGAGACCTTCGCCGATAACACCGAACCGCATATCCGAGGCAATATCCGCACCCTGCTACAGATGGCCGTCGTGCTGACCTACGGTGCCAGTCTGCCGGTGGTCAAGGTCGCGCGCATCGCGGGCCAATACGCCAAGCCGCGTTCCTCGGACACCGACGCGCTCGGCCTCAAGTCCTACCGCGGTGACATGGTGAACTCGCTGGTCGCCGATGCGAAGATGCGTGAGCACGATCCCTCGCGCCTGGTCCGTGCCTACGCCAACGCCAGCGCGGCCATGAACCTGGTGCGCGCCCTGACCAGCGCGGGCATGGCGGATCTGCACCAGGTCCACGATTGGAACCGCGACTTCGTCGCGAAGTCGCCCGCGGGCGCGCGCTACGAGGCACTCGCCGAGGAGATCGACCGCGGTCTGGCCTTCATGACCGCCTGTCGGGTGAACGATCCGAGCCTGCAGTCGGCCCGCATCTACGCCAGCCACGAGGCGCTGGTGCTGGACTACGAGCGGGCCATGCTGCGCCTGGGCGAGAACCCGGCGGGCGAGCCGGTGCTCTACGACCTATCCGCGCACTTCCTGTGGATCGGCGAGCGCACCCGCCAGCTCGACGGCGCGCACATCGCCTTCGCGGAACTGCTGGCCAACCCGATCGGCTTGAAGATCGGCCCGACCACGACGCCGGATCAGGCCGTGGAGTACGTCGAGCGGCTCGATCCGAATAATGAGCCGGGCCGGTTGACCATCGTCTCGCGGATGGGCAACACCAAGGTTCGCGACGTGCTGCCGCCCATTATCGAGAAGGTGCAGGCGACCGGACATCAGGTCATCTGGCAGTGCGATCCCATGCACGGCAATACCCACGAGGCCTCCACCGGCTACAAGACGCGGCACTTCGACCGGATCATCGACGAGGTGCAGGGCTTCTTCGAGGTGCACCATGCGTTGGGTACGCATCCGGGTGGTCTGCACATCGAACTCACCGGTGAGGATGTCACCGAATGCCTCGGTGGTGCCCAGGACATTTCCGATCTGGATCTGTCCGGTCGCTACGAGACCGCATGTGACCCGCGATTGAACACCCAGCAGTCGCTGGAACTGGCCTTCCTGGTCGCCGAAATGCTGCGCTGATCAACGCTTTCCGACGGGAGCGCCGCGACTGCGGCGCTCCTTTGTCGTCAGGGTAGTGCCGTCAGCGAGACGGTACTGCCCGCCTCGATATTGGAACCCACGCCGGGAACCTGACCGATCACCACGGAGCTGTCGGACGGGGTGAGCTGACGCACCGCCACCACCAGGCCGAGCGCCTGCAGCTTGGATCGGGCGTCGCCGACGCTCAAACCGACCAGCAGGGGTACCTTCACGGCATTCGAGACGATCAGGGTGATGCCTTCGCCGGACTGGATCGTGGCGCCCGCGGCGGGTTCGGTGGCGATGACCTTATCCGCCTCGACCGTGCGGTCGTACTGGGTTCTGGTCTCGCGCACCGTGATTCCGGCCGCGGTGAGCACCTGATTCGCTTCCTCGGTGGTCTTGCCGCGCAGATCGGGCATCTTCACGGGCTGAGATCCCTTGCTGCGGTATACCTTTACCTGCGCGGCCAGCGGCAGGACGGTACCGGGAGCCGGATCCACCTTCGCGAAGGTGCCCTTGGGTGCGGTGCTGCCGGTTTCGCCCGCGTCCACCGGCTGCAGTCCGGCATCGCGGATGAGCTGGTTGACCTTCGAAATATCGTCGCCCGCTTTGACATCCGGCACGCGGGGTTTGCCGCTGGAGATCAGTACAGCCACCGTCGAGCCCTTGGTGACCTTGGATCCGGCCGAGGGATCGGTACCGACCACCCCGCCGACCGGGATGGTGTCGGAGGTTTTCTGTCGGATCTCGGTGTCGAAACCGGCATCCGCCAGCGCCGAAATCGCGCTGGCCTGGTCCTTCCCGGCGACCGACGGGACGGCCGAGTAGCGTCCGACACCCAACCACCAGCCACCGATTCCGACGAGCAGGGTCAGGATCGCGACGATGGCGACCCAGAGCAGGACCGTGCGACGCGATTTGGTCCGGTCCTCCGCGAACGGTGACGGCTGCGGCGAATGTGATGGCGCGTAGTGATGATCGTGCGGCCCGTAGGCGTCCGGCGGCCCGTAGTCGTCCGGCGGACCGCCGGGCACCCGTGGTCGCGCCGCGGTGACGACCCTGGTGTGCTGTGCCGACGGTGGTGGCGGTGCCGCGGCCCTGGCCTGCTGCGGATTCGGCGCTGCGGTCTGAAAGCTGGCGCTGAGATGTTCGGCCGATTCCTGCGGTGCGGGCACCCGATACGGCGGCAGGTTCAGCGCGACGGCGATCGAATGCAATTCGGCCGCCATCTCGTTGGCGTCGGCGAAGCGGTGCGCCGGTTCGCGGTTGGTGGCCCGCGCGATCAGCTCGTCGAACTCCGGCGGGATCCCGGCGATGAATTCGCTCGGGCTGGGCACATCGTTTTCGATGCGCTGGTATGCCACCGAGAGCGAAGTGTCGCCGGTGAACGGGACCTGGCCGGTGAGCAGTTCGAAGATCAGGATGCCGAAGGAGTAGACGTCGCTGCGGGAATCGGCGGTGCCCGCGGTCACCTGTTCGGGCGACAGGTAGGCGGCGGTGCCGAGAATTACGCTCGCCGAGGTGGTGTTCGCGGCCGCGACGGCCCGTACCAGACCGAAATCGGCGATTTTTACCTCACCGGAGTCGGAGATCAGCACATTCTCCGGTTTGATATCGCGGTGGATCAGGCCCGCCGAATGCGCCACCCCGATCGCGGCCAGTACCGGTTCGGCGACCGCGCGCACCGCATGTGGCGGCATCGGACCGCGTTCGCGCAGAAGCTCGCGCAGCGTGCCGCCCTCGACCAACTCCATGATCAAGAACGGATATTCGCCGTCCACGCCCTGGTCGTAGACCGCGACCAGGGACGGATGTTTCAGCTTGGCGACCGCGCGCGCCTCGAATTCGAACCGGGACAGGAACTGGGGATCGGCGGCGAACTTGGGGTCCATCACCTTGATGGCGACCGGACGGTCCAGGCGGGTGTCGACACCTCGGAAGACCATCGACATCCCGCCCCGCGCGATCGGCGCGTCTATGCGGTAGCGCCCCTCCAGGATTTGCCCGATCAAGTGATGTCCTCCGGCTTTCACAAAGTTCTCACCCCTCGCTCCGAATGCGACAAGCGAAGGACCGCCCTTGCGGCCCGCCCACGATCGTAGCCGGGCCGCAAGGCTGTGCTTTTGGCCGCGCGGGCGCGGCGTGTTCGCGGCCCGTGGCCACCGGCTTGCTATTGCCCGGTCGAATCGGGTGGGAGCGGTCCAGGGTGTCTCGAGCCGCGCGGCGCCGGACCGTCTACCGTTATCCGGGTGAGTGCATTTCCTTGCAGTAATGATGTTCTTCCCCAGTCGGAGGCGGTGATCCCGCTACCCGAGGTGGCCGACATGCTCGGGCTCGTGGTGACCCGGGTGCATCAGATGCTGCGCGACCATCAGTTGCTCGCAGTGCGCCGCGATGGCGTCGCCGGCGTGCCCGAGCGATTCTTCGACGACACCGGCGCGATCGTGAAGCCGCTGCCCGGCCTGATCACCGTCATGAAAGACGCCAAGTACACCGATGAGGAGATCCTGGAGTGGATCTTCACCGACGACGACAGTCTTCCTGGTAAGCCTGTCGACGCATTGCACGGCCCGCTTGCGCGCGAGGTTCTGCGCCGCGCGGCGGCCGAGCCCTTCTGAGTTTTTGGCCGCGCCTTCGGCGCATGCGCTTCGACGGCTCGGACGCGAGACGGGCCGCGAACGTCGCTCGTAAGACTCGCTCCGTGGTGGTCACTGGCGGTCGGCACATGTCGCGCGTGCCGGACGGTCGAGTTCGTGCCTGCGGTGCGTTTCGATGGCTTGGACGCGGACGGGCCGCGACAGGGGAATTTTCAGTGCCGCAGGGCCGCAGAGGTGAACTCGATCGCCGCGACACGCAGGCGTCGGTGGCGGGGGACCACGGCGCGGTGCACGAATACCGCATAGTCGGAGAGTTCGATTTCCGCCAGGATGCCGGAGTAGAGCGTGCTCGCGGTGCGAATGGCGGGGCGCACACGGGGGGCGAGTAGTTCGATGCCCTGGTTCGCGACGCGGTAGAGGTCGCGGTTGATCGCGATCAGGTGGGCCAGGGCACGACGTACCCGCGGGTCGGTGCCTCCGATCCGGTGGCAGTGGGCCAGCAGGTCCGCGTCGACGCCGAAGGCCGCGAGTTCGTCGGTGGGCAGGTAGATCCGGCCCCGGTCCAGATCCTCGGCGATATCGCGCAGGAAGTTGGTGAGCTGAAAGGCCTCGCCGAGTGCGGCGGCGGCGGGTTCGGCCTCGGCCACCGGGACGACCGTGCCGAGCACGGGCAGCAGTTGCAGACCGATCGCGGCCGCGGATCCGCGCATATAGCCGCGCAGTTCGGTCATGGTGGCGTAGTGGGCGCGGAAGTGCGCGGTTCCCGGCACATCCATGCGCATGGAGTCCAGGAAGGTCCAGAAGTGCCGGGGCGCGATGTCATAGCGCTGGATGGTGTCGGCGAGTGCGGCGAGTACCTGGGTGCGCCGATCGACGGGAGACTTTGCCTGTTCCAAGGCGACACGCAGTTGCTTCTCGATCAGATCCAGTTCGCCCGCGGGGCCGTGTTCGGCGTCGTATTTCGGGTAATCGACGATGTCGTCGACCGTTCGCGCGAAGGCGTAGAGCGCGTGCACCGCGGGTCTTCGTGGTGCGGACAGCAGTCGGGTGGCCAGAAAGTAGGTGCGGCCGTGCTCGGCGGCGATCGCACGGCAGACGCGGTATGCCGCGGCCAGTTCCGAGCCGCGGACGGTTGGCGCGACCTCGGTCATGACTCGGTGACGGCGACCGGATTGCTCTCCGGTGGGGTGGCGCGCAATCGCAACGGGTCGACCTTCCGCAGCGACAGGGCCGCGACCACGGCGGCGAAGGTCGCGGCGGCGACGTGGGTGAAACTGTAGAGCCCGATCGAGCCGTCCGGCTGGAATACCAGCATCAACCAGGTACACAGCCCGACCAGCACCATCAGCGTGGTGGTGGACAGCGCGAACCCGGCGGCCAGCGCCAGCGGCCACGAGTAGTACCAGGGCAGTGCGGCGGGGGAGAGGATGACGATAGCGACGAAGGCGATGAGGATGCCGAAGACCGCCTCGCGCTCGCTGTGCCGGAACCGCCACCAGGTCCACGCCAGCACGGCGATCAGCGCCAGCGCGCAGAGCGAGCGGGTCACCGCGAGCACCGGATCCATCGGGAAGGGGGTCACCCAGCGGACCATATGCGCCATGATCGTCGGCAGCGAGAGCCAGTTGATGATCTTCTTCGAGCCCGACAGCGCGGTCAGCCAGCCGATGCCGACCCCGGCGACGGCCGAGGCGGCCACGAAGACCACCGCGAAGACACTGAGGCCGAGTCCGGCGATCTTGGCGAACATCAGGGCCGGATGCGGCACTTCCGCGCTCGGTCGCGCCGGTTCGGCCGCACTCTCCACACTCTGGGGCGCACCCGGTGATTGCGCGGCGCGATGCAGCGCCCGGCGTTCCCGCTCGTGCAGCATCCAGATCCACACCAGGAACGGCAGGGCGACACCGGCGGTGGCCTTGATCGCGACGCCGATCGCGACGACCACGATGCCCGCCACATGATGGCGCTCGAGCACCAGTGCGATACCGGCGCACATGAGCCCGACCATGAGCATTTCGTTGTGCACGCCGCCGATGAGATGGATAAGCACCAGCGGGTTGAGCACCGCAAGCCACAGTGCGACCGTCGGCTTGCCGCCGAGGTGTTTGGTCAGATACGGCACCGCCCACATCATCAGCGCCAGGCCGGGGAGCATGACCAGCCGCAGCGCGATGGTGCCCGCGACCACGTTATCGCCGGTGATCGCCGTGATGGCGTTGCCGAGCAGCAGGAAGATCGGACCGTAGGGTGCGGTGGTGGTGGTCCAGACCGGGCTCACATTGTCCAGCAGCACACCGGGATTGGCGACCGGCGGGGAGACATAGGGATCGAAGCCGTCGCGTAGCAGCGCGCCCTGGGCCAGATACGAATACGCGTCGCGGCTGAACATCGGCACCGCGAACAGCAGCGGGAAAATCCAGATGCCGACGATCGCGCGCAGTTCGTTCAGCGTGACCCCGGCATCGGGCCGATCGCCGAAACCGATCGTGGTGCGGCCCAAGCGCACCCACGCCGTGATCATCAACAGCACACCGACCCAGATGACCATGGTGGACAGCACATAGCCGTGCCCGAATCGCAGCCAGGACAGATGCATCGCCTCGAGCAGCGGATCGCGTTTGCGGACGCTGCCCGCGCCGAATCCGCCGAAGGTGATCATGAGCGCGCCGAAGAAACCGAGCAGCGCCGAATGCCCCTCAGGGCTGCGGGCGAAGTCGGCGGTGGTTCGCAGCCAGGCCCGGAATCCGGGTTCGGCGACCGCCGGGGTCGCCACGCGCGCGGGAGCGCTCGATGGGCGCGCCTCGGCTTCGGTCGCGGTGATCGAGTTGTCGGTGGGCGCGGGGGTCGTCGTCTCAGGGGGATGCATGTGGTGTCGGTCCCCCCGGAGTGGTCGGCGGTCGCAACCGCAGGCGAATAGGTCGGGCGATAGTTTATCGGCTTGCCGGGAACACTATCCCGCTGGTGCGTGGGGATACATCCCGAGTGGGTCGCGTGGCGCCGACAATTCGGTTTGCCGCCAGTTTTCCGGAGAGCAAGGTGGTCGGCACGCCGACACCTGGAGTGGTGCCACAACCGGCGATAACCACGTTGTCGCTGCCGCCGGAAAAATTGCGCGGACGAAATGGTCCGGTTTGCCGGAACAGATGGGCAGCGGAGAAGGGGGTGCCGGCGAGCATGCCTCGAGCGCGCCAGGTGCCGGGTGTGTCGAGGTGATCGACGGTGAAGTGTTCGGCGATGCCGTGATATCCGCGTTCCGCCAACACATTCAGCAGTTCACGCAGGTAACTCGGACCGAGTCGGTCCCAGTCCAGTGGTGCGGCGTCGAGGTTGGGGCAGGGGGCCAGCAGCGAGAACGGCTCGTGCCTGCCGTCGGCGCGGTCGATATAGAGCGTCGGGTCGGTCAGCGCCGGCCGGGTGAGTAGGAGGGATGGGTCGCTCATCAGGCGACCGCGGCCGGGACGGGCGGCGATCTCGTCGAAGGTGCGATCCCACGCCGCGCCGAAATCGATCGTGTGGTGCGCCTGGATCGGCCAGCTCTCGGCGATCGCGGCGGGGACGGTGCCGTGTGCGACGACGGCGGAGGGCGCGGCGCGCAGCCGGCGGCGGCGCACGCCGAAGCGTTCGAGTGCACCGAGGTCGGCGGTGAGAACCACGGCGTCGCAGTCGAAGGTGCGGCCGTCCGCGGTGCGGACCCGTCTGGCCCGGCCGCCGCTGTATTCGATCCCGGTGGCCTCGGTGTTCAGCTCGAGTGTGCCGCCCGCCGCGGTGAAGGCGGCCGCCAGTGCGGCGGTGACGGCGCGCATACCGCCCTCGGGAAAGTAGACGCCGAGTGAGGTGTCCATATGCGGGATCGCGCCGTAAACGGCCAGTGCCCGCGCCGGGGCCATGCCGGCGTAGAGCGCCTGGAAGGTGAACAGCCGGGCCAGGCGGGGATCGCGCAGGAAGCGGGACACGCGCGGGCCGAGCCTGCCGAATCCGCCCAGTCGCACGAGCGTGGTCAGTGCGCGGCGTTTGGTCGGGTAGCGGACCATATCCAGCGGCGAGTCGAAGTTCGTATCCATGAACTCGGTGAATTCGGCCTGGTAGATCTCCGCGAGCCAGGCGCGCAGCCGTCGGTAGCGCAGTGCCTCGTCATCGCCGCAGACGCGGGCCACCTCGATGGCCATGGCCTCGGGATCGGCGTAGACGCGCAGGCTGGAGTCGTCGGCGAAGCGGGCGTGATAGCTGGGGGCGAGCTGGTGGATGCGCAGTGGCGGCGTGCAGGTTTCGGGGGTGCCGCCGACGGCGGCGAGGGCCTCGGTGATCAGCTCCGGCAAGGTGAGTACGGTTGCGCCGGAGTCGATTTCGTAGTCGGGGCCGCGGTATCGGCCGACCCGGCCGCCGGGATGATCGGCACGTTCGAGCAGGGTGACCGTGCGTCCGGCCCCGGTCAGATACAGGGCCGCGGCTAGGCCGGACAGGCCTGCGCCCACCACTACGACGCGATCGGTCGGTCCCGCAACGGTTTTCATATGGATCTCCTCGCGCGGTCGGCTAGTGCGTGCGGCTCGTCGCGGCCAGGGCCATGGCGCGCAACCGTTCCTTGGCATCGGGTGCGGCGGTACTCGATGCCAGCGCGGCCAGGCCCTGTTCGGTCAGCTCGGCGATGCGGCGTTCGACCTCGTCGACCGCGCCGAGTTCGGTGATCACCGCGCGCAACCGCTCGACCTGGTCCGCAGTCAGGTCGGTGCCGATGCTGGTGCGCAGCAGGGTCGCCGCAGCGGGGTCGGTGGCATCGGCGCGCTGCAGCGCCTCGGCGACCAGGACGGTGCGTTTGCCCTCGCGTAGGTCGTCGCCGGAGGGCTTGCCGGTCACCGCGGGATCGCCGAAGACGCCGAGTAGATCGTCGCGCAGCTGGAATGCGATGCCGATATCGGTGCCGAAGGTCCGGTAGGCCTCGATCAGTCGCGGATCGGCGTCGGCGAGTGCCGCACCCAGGTGCAGCGGCCGCTCGACGGTATAGGCCGCCGTCTTGTAGTGGTTGATGCGCAGCGCCGCCGCGACGGATTCGTCACCCGCCGATTCGCCGTGGATATCGAGCAGCTGCCCGCCGAGCACCTCGGTGCGCATCAGCGCCCAGACCGGCGCGAAGCGGCCGAGGGCGGCGGGGTCGAGTCCGGCGGCGTGCACCAGGTCATCGGCCCAGGCCAGCGCCAGATCGCCGATCAGGATGGCGACCGAGGTGCCGAAGTGTGCGGCATCGCCGACCCAGCCGTGGTCGAGGAAGCGCTGTTCGAAGTCGACGTGCACGGTCGGGAAGCGGCGGCGGGTGCGCGAGGAGTCGATGATGTCGTCGTGGACCAATGCGCAGGCCTGCACCAATTCCAGTGCGGCACAGGCATTGAGGACCGCGGCCGCGTGCGGGGCGGTGGGATCGCCGCCCGCGCCGAGCCAGCCGGTCCAGGCGAAGGCGGGGCGGGTGCGCTTACCGCCGCGCAGTACGAACAGTTCGAGCGCGTCCGCGGCCCGGACAAAAACCGGACCCAGCGGTTCGACGATGGGGCGTCGGGTCAGGAAGAAGGCTTTGAGCGCGTCCTCGACCGCCGTGACGAATCCGGGAGTGCCCGGCGCCGGCGTGCGGGTTGCGGGCGAGGTGGCCTGAGGCGTCTGGATACCGGTTCCGGCGGACAGGGGGAGCCTCCAAGGTCGTGCGGGTGCTGGTGCGCTCGGTGGATCGTGGGCGTTATAGGTACTTCGGTGCCGGACGGTGACGGTCGCGCGTGTCGCCCGGCGATAGCGAACATGTCGCCTGGTCGCAGAATACGCGTACGCTGGTGGCGACCTGACGGGCCGGTGGCCGGTCACCACTACACTGGACCGGTGACTTTCGATAACGTGCGGGGAAGTTCGACCCCTGGCCGGCCGTCCCCGACGCCACCGATCGTCTCTGGAACACCCTCGGTTGTTCAGAGTCTGCGGACCCATTCCGGGGGTTCGGTGCCCTTCTCGGTGGAGTTCAATCCGCCCCGTGACGCCGCGGGCGAGGCGCGGCTGTGGCGTGCGGCGCGCACCTTCGAGCGCATGCATCCGGCCTTCGTCTCCATGACCTACGGTGCGGGCGGCACCACTCGTGACCGCACCGTGCGGATCACCGGTGCGCTGGCCGAGGAGACAACTCTGCTGCCGGTCGCGCATCTGACCGCCGTCGAGCACAGCGTCGCCGAACTGCGCTCGCTGGTCGGCGCGTACGCCGATTCGGGCATCCGCAATATCCTGGTGCTGCGCGGCGACCCGCCCGGTGATCCGCTCGGCGAATGGCGCAAACATCCCGAGGGGGTGGCCTACGCCGAGGAACTGGTGCGCATCGTGCGTGATCTCGGCGACTTCCATGTCGGCGTCGCCTCGTTCCCCCAGGGCCATCACCGCTCCCCGGATCTGGAGCACGACACCGTGTACCTGGCCGCGAAATTGCGTGCGGGTGCCGAGTATTCGATCACGCAGATGTTCTTCGACGTCGAGCACTATCTGCGCCTGCGCGACCGCATCGCGGCCTTCGATCCGATCGAGGGCGCGAAGCCGATCATTCCGGAGCTGATGCCCATCACCTCGCTGCGCACGGTGGCACGCGCCGAGGAACTGTGCGGGCGTCCGCTGCCGCCCGCCGTCATGGAGCGCTTGCGCAAGGCCGCCGGTGACGGGCCCGAGGAGAACAATGTGGCGGTCCGCGAGGTCGGCATCGAAATCGCCACCGAAATGGGGCAGCGCCTCATCGATGAGGGTGCACCCTGCCTGCACTTCATCACGCTGAACTTCGCCAAGGCCACTGGTGAGGTCCTCACCAACCTCGGCTACGGCGTCACCGCCGCACCCAACTCCTCCGCCGCTCCGCGCCTGGTGCCGGCCGTGAGTGCCGCGCCGGTCGCGTCGCGGGCCGACAGCTAGGTAGAGGTCTGGTGCTGGGCGTACCCGACGAGTTACCCGTGTTCCGGCGGAATCGGTTGTTGCGCGGGTATCCACGCCGAAGCCCCGGTATTCGAGGGACCCGGGGCGGCGGTTCGAGGTCAGGCGGCGCGCGCCGTCCGCAGACCCCAGGCATCGGCGAGGAGTCGATGGGATTCGAGACGGTCCTCATGGCGGTGGGTGATGCTGGTGACGAGGAGTTCGTTGGCGCCGGTGACCCGTTGCAGGGCCTGTAGCCGTTCGACGACGGTGCGCGGGCTGCCGACGAACTGGGTGGCGAGACGGTCGTCGACCAGTCGGCGCTGTTCCGGTGTCAACGGGGTGGCGGTATCCGGATCGAGGTAGTCGGCGGCGCCGGCACCGCTGCGGATGCTGTGCACCCAGTGCCCGTAGGTGGCGGCCAGATGTCGGGCGTGCGCGTCATCGGGGGCGACGACCACGTCCGCGGAGATCACCACATACGGTTCGGCGAGATCGGCCGAGGGGCGGAAGGCCGCCCGATAGGCCGCGACCGCGTCCAGGGCGGTGCCGGGGGAGACGTGATAGGCCGCGGCGAAGGGCAGACCGAGTTTGCCCGCCAATTCGGCACTTTCACCGGCCGAACTGCCGAACAACCACAGCTCGACCTGTGCGCCCTCACCCGGAACCGCGTGCAGCGCAATGCCTTCGGCGCTCTTATAGGTGCCGTTGAGCAGCGCGCGCACCTCGTCGACCTGGTCCGGGAAGTCCGGCGCCTGCGCGTCCTGCTGTTGCAGTGCGCCGAGCGAGGCGATGAACCGGGACCTGTCGGTGATCCGTCCCGGATCGAACGGCGGCGGAACCACCACGCCGTCGCGGACCTCGGTGCGCCCGGTCACGGTATCGACGACCGGGTGACCGCCCTTGGGATGGGCGGGTTGTGCGCCGAACTGGGTGCGGCGATGGCCTGATCGGCCCAGGCCCAGGTCGATTCGTCCCGGGTAGAGGGCGTCGATGGTGCCGAATGCCTCCACGATCGATGCCGAGGTGTGGTGGCCGACCTGAACCGCGCCCGAGCCCACCCGAATCCGGGTGGTGGCCGCGGCGACCAGGCCGATCAGGGTGATGGAAGAAGAGCTCGCCACCGAGACGAAATGATGTTCGGCCAGCCAGTACCGGCGGTAACCCCATTGCTCGGCGTGCTGGGCCAGATCGATGGTGTTGCGCAGGGCCTGCTGTGCGGTGGATCCGGCGCTGATCGGGGCCAGATCGAGGATGGAGAGTGGGATCGTCATGCGGACTGTCCTGGACGCGGATGCTGTTCGCCCGCTTCGATGGCCACCCGGAGCCGGTTCTCGGCGGGTGCCAGCGGGCAGGTGGCGAAATCGGTGAAGGCGCAGGGCAGATTGGCCGCCCGGTTGAAATCGAGGCGCACGGTGCCATCGGCGGCGGGTGCCGCGACGGCCAGCGAGCGGGCGGCCGGGTAGGTGGTGACGCCGCTGGTGGCATCGGTGAACAGCACCCGCAGGTCGGTCGGTCCGCCGAAGGCTATGACGCGCTCGGTGACCTCGCCGAGGGTGAATTCGATGGTGCCGGATGCGGTGTGGTGGTGTTCGAGACCGTCGACGACGGCCCCCGTGGTGATCGTGCGTGGCTCGTCGAACGGTTCGAAGCGGCCCGCGACCACCCAACGCGGGTCCGGGGCGTAGGCCGGGATGCCCGCGAAGCTCAGCAAGGTGGTTGCGGCCGGATCGTGGACGCGCACGGCGTAGCGACCGGTGCGGCGAATCACCTCGAGTACCCGATTCTCGTGCAGCACCTCGAGTCCCGGCGCGCCTTCGGCCGGTGCGATGATCTGCACGCCCGCGATGCCGGTGCCCTCGAACCGCAGTCGGTCGGCGGGTTGGGCGGTGATGAACACCTTGTCGTCGGTGACCCACCAGGTGCCGGGAAGGTCGGGGATGCGCTCGGGTTGGTCGGTGAGCCAATGCAATCCGGTCAGGCTCAGGAAGCCGAGCGGATCGCGCAGCTGGTCCTCCCTTGCGTGATGCCAATGCGCCCATTCGGTTTCGAAAAGACTGGTGATGCTGGTCGTCATGGCGCTTCTACTCCTTCGACTGTGGGAATGGTGGTGGCGCGGTTGGGTGCCGGTCATCAGGCCGCCCCCGGTGCCGTGAGGTGCGGGGTGGGAATGGCCGACAGCAGTTCGCGGGTGTACTCGTGCTGTGGGTTGTCGAAAATATCGGCGGTGGAGCCGGATTCGACAATGCGGCCGTCGCGCATGACCGCGACGCGGTCGCTGATGCGGCGTACCACGGCGAGATCGTGCGAGATGAACAGGTAGCTCAGTCCGAGTTCGGTTTGCAGGCGGTCCAGCAGTTCCAGGATCTGGGCCTGGACGGAGGCATCGAGAGCCGAGACCGGTTCGTCGAGTACGAGCAGGTCGGGATGCAGGGCCAGGGCGCGGGCAATGGCGACGCGTTGGCGCTGTCCGCCGGACAGTTCCGCGGGGCGGCGCTGTGCGAAGTTCTCCGGCAGCGCGACCTGGCCGAGCAGTTCACGTACCCGCTCCTGCCTGGCCTTGCGATCGCCCACGGCATAGGCCCGCAGCGGTTCCTCGATGATCGAGCCGACCCGCCAGCGCGGATCCAATGAGCCGTAGGGATTCTGGTAGACCACCTGGAAGCGCTGGCGCAGCGCGCGCAGCCGTCCACCCGTCACGGTGGTCAGGTCCTGCCCGTCGAAGGTGACGGCACCGCTGTCGGGTTCGGTGAGGCGCAATGCGATGCGCGCCGTTGTCGACTTGCCGGAGCCGGATTCGCCGACCAGCGACAGGGTTTCGCCGCGACCGAGTTCGAATCCGACGCCCGCCACCGCGGTGACCGAACCACCGGCCGGTGCGCGGAAGCGCTTGTGCACATCCCGCACCGTGAGCAGCGGCGGACCGGCACTCACCCGCGGCGCGCGGAATCCGTCGAACGGGGCCAGACTCGGCGAGGCGGCGAGCAGTCGCTTCGTGTACGGATGCCGTGGTTCGGCGAGCACCGTTGCGGTCGGCCCGGTTTCGACGATCTCCCCGCCGCTCAGCACCACGATCCGATCGGCCCGCTCGGCCGCGATCGCCAGATCATGGGTGATCAGCAGCACCGCCGTGCCGCGGGCCGTTGTTTGCGCGGCGAGTTTGTCGAGCACCCGTCGTGCCACCGTCGCATCCAGTGCACTGGTCGGCTCGTCGGCGATCACCAATTCCGGTCCGGCGATGAGCGCCGCCGCGATCAGTACCCGCTGCCGCTGGCCACCGGACAGTTCGTGCGGATATTGCGCCGCCCGCAACTCCGGCAGGTCCAGCCCGGCATCGGCGAGCAATTCGATGGCCCGCGCGGACGCATCGCGGCGATCGGCGAGTCCGTGCACGAGTAACGCCTCGGCGACCTGATCACCCACGCGTCGCACCGGATTCAGCGAGAGCCCCGGATCCTGCGGGACGAATCCGATCCTGGCGCCGCGAATCCGTCGCAGCGCCCGCTCGGATCCGGTATCCACTGTCTGCTCATCGAAGGTGACGGTCCCGCCGGTGATCTCGGCAGTGGGGCCGAGTAGTCCGATCACCGATTGCGCGAGCGTCGACTTGCCGGAACCGGATTCGCCGACCAGTGCGACGACCTCGCCGCGTGCGACGGTGAGGGATACGCCTCGCAGTGCGGCGAGGCCGCCACTGTCGGAGGCGTAGCGCACCCGCAGGCCGTCGATGCGCAGCAATGCCGCCGCGTCGTCATTGTCATGCGGTCCGTCGGTGACGCCGCCGATCTGCGGCGTTGCGTCCGTGCGCGCGTCCGTCGGATCGACGGACGTGCTGCGTTCACTCATGCGCTGTGACTCCTTCCTACGGCGCGGCCGAGGCGTTGGGCCGAGAGGACGACGACGATGATCACCAGGCCGGGCAGGGTGGTCATCCACCATGCCGTGGCCAGGAAGTTGCGTCCTTCCGATATCAGTGAGCCCCATTCGGGGGTGGGGGGTTTCGCGCCGTAGCCGAGGAAGCTCAGTGCGGAGACCGATAGCACCGCCATCCCGAATTCGACCGCGGCCAGGGCGAGGACCGGCTGATAGGAGTTCGGTAGGACATGCCGGGCCAGCACTGTGTACCAGCGGACCCCAGCGGCATGCGCCGCCTCCACGAAAGGCGCCTGCCGCACCCGGAGCACCTCCGAGCGCATCACCCGCGCGAAGTTGGCGATCAGCGAAACACCGACCGCTACCGCCACGTTGCGGGTGCCGAAGCCGAGCGCGGTGACCAGCGCGAGGGATAGCAGCAGGGATGGAATCGACAGCAGCACATCGACGAACCGCATGATGACGGTGTCGACGAAGCCGCCGATCGATCCCGACAACAGCCCGAGTATCGATCCGGCGATCAGCGCGATGGCGACCGCGGACAGCGTCGCGGTGAGTGAGAGTCCCGCGCCGTGCACCATCCGGGTGTACAGATCGCGCCCGAGATTGTCGGTGCCGAACCAGTGCCGCGCACTCGGTGCCTGGAACTTCTGCGCGGGCACACCGGTCAGCGGATCGCCGCTGGCGAAAACCGACGGGAACAGCGCCCAGCCGAGCGCCAGCAGCGCGACGGCAAGGGACAGTATCACTACGACATTGCCGCGCACCGACTTCCACCGCAGTGCCGGTCGGCGCAGTCCGGGGAGCGCGACCGGCCGCGACTCTTCGACGACATCAACCATGATCGGTCACCTGCCGCTCGAGGTCGGCCACGGCGTGCGGATTGCGGGTGTCGGGTGCCAGCACGGCGTTATCGTGTGCGGCGCCGGAGTGGGGATCAGGCATGGACGACCGCCTCCTCTGTGGCATCGGAAGTGTCCGTGGTCTCCGAATCGGTTGCCGCGCCGCGAGATCGACCGGCGATGCGCGGATCGAGCAGCGGATACAGCAGATCCACCGCCAGATTGACGGTGACGAAGACGGTCGAGGTGAGCAGCACGATGCCCTGCACCACCGGAATATCCTGGGCCAGTACGGAGGTCTGGGTGAGGCGACCCACGCCCTGACGGGCGAAAACGGTTTCCACCACCACGGATCCGGCGAGCATATTGCCGACCAGCACCCCGGCGATGGTGAAGGTCGGCACACTGGCCGGACGCAGCACATGTCTGCGCAGCACCCACCCACGCGAGCCACCCTTGGCCAGTGCCACATCCACGAACGGCTGCCGCCAGGTCGAGGCCAGCCCGGTCGCGAGCACCTGGGCGAGCACCGCGCCGATCGGAATGGCGAGGGTGAGCGCGGGCAGCACCGTGCCCTCGAGTCCGTGTCCGCCGAAGGCCGGAGCGAGCCGCCAGTGGAACGAGAACAGTTGCAGCAGGAGCAGTCCGGTCCAGAAAGTCGGCACCGAAACCCCGAGCGAGGGCAGCGAGCCGAGGACGTCGCGCAACCACGGGCGGCGGACATAGGTGGCCGCGAAGGCCAGACCCACTCCGCCGAGCACCGCGAAAAGCAGTGTCAGACCGGTCAATTCGAGTGTGTTGGGCAGTGCGTCACCGAGTGCGCTGGTGACCCGCTGACCGGTCGCGATGGAATGGCCGAGATCGCCGGTCAGCGCGTGGGTCAGTGCGGTCCAATACTGCTCCCACAGCGGACGATCCAGTCCATAGCGCGCCTGCAACTCGGCGATCGCGGCCTTGTCGATCGGGGTGCCCGCGCCCGCGCCGTCGGCCGCGATGGAAACCGGGTCGGCGGGCAGTAGGTAGAGCACCACGAACGAAATGGTGAAGGCCGCCCACAGCACCCATATCGCCTGCAGGACCCGCACAACCACATACCGGGCCATGACTACCGCCCACTCGCCCAGGTGTCGAAGAACTGCAGTCGGGCGGAGGCCTCGAACTTCAGATCGTGCGCGCGCTGTGCCACACCGATGGCCTGCGACAGTTCGACCGTCGGAATCCACAGTCCCGCATCGAGTACGGCCTGTTGCGCGGTGCGGATCAATGCGGTGCGGGCCGCGGTATCCGAGGCGCTGAGCTGACCGTCGAGGACATCGTCCAGCGCCGGGATGCGTTCACGGGCATTGAGATTGCGACCGTCGACGCCGAACGAGGTGCGCAGAATGTCACCGTCGGCGCGGGTGGTGTTGTAGTAGGTGGTATCGAAGTCCTTGACGTTCTGGCGAGCCGTGCTCTCCGGGCCGGACACCAGATCCAGCTTCAGCTCGACACCCACTTGGCGCAGTTGCTGCTGCACCAGCTCCAGGATGGCCTGATTACCCGCGAACGCCTGACTGAACAGCACCGAGAAGGACAGGCGCTCATTATTTTTCGCGCGGATACCGTCGCCGCCCGGCGTCCACCCCGCCTGGTCCAGGATGTTGCGCGCCTTGGCCGGGTCATAGCTCAGCCGGGCCGAAAGATCCTGGTAGCCCGGCGTAGTGCTGGCCAAGATACTGGTCGCGGGTTTGAACTGTGGGCCGAGTACGGTGTCCACCAGCTGTTTCCGATCGATCGCGGGCAGCAGCGCCTGACGCACCGCGGCATCGCGCAGCGGCCCGCGGGTGAGGTTGGTCTGGAAACCGAACGGCACACCGGGATTCGCGGTGCTCAGCACCCGCCCGCTCGCGGCCTCGATCTGCGGTGCGTCCTGCGGTAGCGCATCGCTGACGGCGTCGAGCTGACCGGAGATGAGACTGCCGGTGCGGACGCCGGATTCGGGCACGACCGTGAACTCGATTTTGTCCAGGTACGCCTCGCCCTGATGGGCGAAGACCGCCGAACCCCAGTTGTATCCTGCGCGTTTGGCCAGGGTCGCCGAGGCGTCCTGGCGCCAGGACGCGTAGGTGAACGGACCGCTGCCGATATTGTCGCCCAGGCAGCGCTGATCGGCGGGCTCGACCGTGGTGGCATCGCCCTGAATGCCGAGCGCCGCGGTCGAGGACGCCTGCAGGAACTGAGCATTGGGCTTGCTGAATTCCACCCGCGCGGTGAGCTTGTCGACCGCGGTGGTGCCGACGTAGTTGGTGAGGTAACTGGAGCCGAGCGGTGTCTTGACCGCGCCCAGTTCGATGACCGAATCGAAGGTGTTGCGCACCGAATCCGCGGTGAGCGGGGTGCCGTCGCTGAAGGTGACACCGTCGGCGAGATGGAAGGTGAACACCTTCGCGTCGGGGGAGATCTCCCAGCTCTTGGCCAGCCACGGCTTGATCTCACCGGTCTTCGGATCCTGATCGGTCAGCGAATCCACGATCTGGCGGGTCACATACAGCGTCTGATTGGTGCCCGACTGCGCCGGATCCGAGCACGTCGGCGCCTGCGAAAGGCCATAGCGCAGCGTGCCGCCCGGCTGCGGCGGACCCGCGTCGGCGCCGCCGGTGGCCGAATCACTACCGCAGGCGGCGAGACTCGCGGCCGCGGTGACGGCGGCGGCCACGGCCGCGATTCGGTGGCGGGGACGGATCACAGTGGTACTCCAGATGTTTCGGTGCGGACGAGTTCGCCGCGGGAATCGATGTCGTAGTCGGTGGGACGTGCGGTGGTGTGGTCGTTCGGTGCGGTGGCCAGTGGTCGGCTCGGAATGCGTTGCCGCAGTTCGGGCGCGACCTCGGCTTGGAAGAGTTCGAGGCTGCCGCGATAATGCGATTCCGTGCGGCCGTCGCGTTCGGCGGACAGGTGGATCACCTCGTGCCCGAAGGCCTCGTGCTGACGCCCCACCTTGTCGATCACCTGCTCCGGGCTGCCGATCAGCGCCGAACCGCGCGCGACGAAATCATCGAGCGTTTCGAAGACGACCGGCAGACCGAGTTTGCGCGCCAATGCCAGTCGGGCCTCGAAGATCGGCCGGTATCCGTGCAGGGCCTCCTGCGATGTGCGTGCCACATGGAATCCCGCGGTGCCCGCGCCGACCAGGGCATCGGCCGGATCGTGTCCGTAGTGCGCCCAGCGCTCCCGATAGTGGCGCACCAGTTCGGCATAGGGTTCGATCGGATTGGTGACATTCGCCGAGAACAGCGGATCACCGTGGCGCGCGGCGAGTTCCACCGAATCGCGGCTGGTCGCGCTGCCGTGCCAGATGCGGATGCGCGGCTGCCATGGCCGCGGCAGTGCCTTGGCCTCGACCAGCTCCGGCCGGAATCGGCCCGACCAGGTCACGGTGTCGCTGTCCCACAGCGCCCGGAACAGTTCGTAGCCTTCGCGATTGCGATCCCACTGGTCCTCGGCGGTGACGTGGTACAGCTTCGCCTGTGCCGCACCGTTGCCCTTGCCGATGATCAGTTCGAGACGGCCGCCGCAGAGATTGTCCAGCGTCGAATAGTCCTCGAACGCGCGCACCGGATCCAGCAGACTCAGTGTGGTGACTGCGGTGAACAGACTGATCCGCGAGGTGACCGCGGCGATATGGGACAGCAGCACCGGTGGTGCAGCCGAGAGGAACGGATCCTCGTGCCGCTCACCGACGGCGAATCCGTCGTAGCCGAGTTGTTCGGCGATGCGGGCCTGACCGATGACATCGAGCAGTCGCTCCCTGGTATCGGGTAGCCGACCGGTATTCGGATCCGGCACGCGGGTGACGAGGGTGAACAGCAGGAACTTCATGCGATCACGACTTCTTCGGTAGGCCGGGCGGATTGATCCGCGAACTCGGCACGGTTTCGGTCCGCAACCCCCAGCGATCGATGACCTGCTGGTAGGTGCCGGTCTGGATGGTGTTGTTGATGGCCTTGTTGATGGGGCCGATCAGCCCGTTGTCCTTCTTGGTGAGCACTCCGATCTCGCCCTGCAATGTCGCACCGGCGCCGGAGAACGTCGCGGCGATCTTGGTCTGATTCGCGGTGGTGCTGTGGTAAATCGCCGACGGATTCGGGCCGATGTAGCCGTCCAGGCGCTGCGAGGCCAGCGCCAGGTAGTAGTCGGTGACCTGCTGGAAGTAGGCGATATCGATCGCGGGCAAGCCGTCGGCGATATTCTGCTCGTTCCACTTCACCAGCAGCTGCTCCTGGTTGGTGCCGCTGCCGACACCGATCCGCTTGCCCGCCAGGCTCGTACGATCCTGGTGCTCGGGCGTGCTCTGCTTGGGGATCTCCAATGCGACGGTGTCATTGCGATAGGTGGCGAAGTCGTACTTCTGCTCGCGCTCCTCGGTCACCGTGACGTTGGAGATGAACACATCGGCCTCGCCGGAGTCGACCCGCACGAAGTTCTGCGACCAATCGGCCACCTGTGCAACGAGTTTCAGCCTTAGGATATCGGCGATGAGCGAGGCGAAATCGACCTCGGATCCGACGATGGTCTTATCGTCGGTGGCGTAGAACCGCAATGGCGGTGCGGCACCGCCCGCTCCGGTGACCACCAGCGTGCCGCGGTCCCGAATGGCCTGCGGCAGTTCGGCGGCAATGGCATCGACCTCGGGCGCGTGGATCCGGCCGGACTGGCCGGGGGAGAGGTCGAAGGTGATCGAACCGGCGGGCTGCGCGGAGTTTCCCGTGCATACGGCCGCGGTGGGTGCACCCGATGCCGTGGCGTCGGGTGTGTGGGCACCCGGTATCGGGACATCCGATACCGGAGTATCGGATGCGACGGACGCGCTCATGATTTCGGTTCCTCCATCGTTCCCGGCGGAAGCACCCGCACCCGGTGGCCGGGGGGTTGCTGCGACGTCGACGAGCCAGGTCTCTCGGTCGCTCTGGATGGTGTGTCCGACGCCGAGCACGGGTCGGTCAATGGGTCTAGCCGAAATATCATGCGAAGCAGGCGAAGTCCGGCACAAGGGTACGAATCAGCGTGAGCGCAGGCCTTGTCCACATGCCTATGAGCAGGCACTATTGGCCCGGTTGCGCGGTGGTTCGTGGCATTTCGGATCTAGTTCTTCGCGGGCCTTTCGTCCGGATTGCCCGCCGGTGCGGGGCTGCGGCGGTCCGCCGGGACGCGCGGCGCGTACGTGTCGCCCGCCGATATTTGCGCTGTTGCGAAGGTTTGCCGGAGTAATCTCGGACCTCGATTCGTGCCCGACGATGAGGAGGTCCCTCGTGACCCTGCTGCGCCGTCTGACCACGCTAGCCGCCATCGCGACCGGTACGGCCGCGCTGACTTTCGCCACCCCGGGCGTCGCCGCCGCGGCTCCGATGCCCGCGCCTGCGGCACCCGCTACGACCGCACCGTCCGCCCAGGCCGGGCCCGGTGATCTGTTCGCCACCTACCGCGCCGTTGTCGAGGCGCTGCGCACCTACGGCGTCGACCCGTTCCTGTATCCGGCGGTCGCGCCGTTCTGCTCCGACTCCGGCGCCCTCGGTCTGGTCCCCGCGGTTGCGGGCGCGGTTCCCGGTCCGTGGCCGAAAACCACCGTGGCCATTCCCGGACTCGACCCGACCGCCGTCAGAGCAGGCCAAGTCATGTTCACCTTCGTGCCCTACGGCCTCGGACCGGACGGCACGAATGCCACGGGCATGAACGTCGCCTGGGTCAATCTCGCCAATGGCCGCAACGGCATCACCGCCATGGGTTCGATCTCCGATGTGGTCCGCACGATGGTGCCAGCCGAAATCCCGGCCGAGATAAGACCGCTCGCCGAACGGACTATCCAAGATTTCTTCGCCGCATTCCCGGTCGGCGGCGTACGCGCGGTTCCGGTCGACACCGGATCGGGCACCGTACTGGCCGCAGTCTTCGGAACCATGGACAACGGCGGCAAATCCTGTTTCTTCCTCCCAACGGTAGGCCTCACCTCGGTGCGCTGAGGGGCGGAGCGCTCCCCTGCATGCGCTCGGGAACCGAGGCAGGTGCCAGAGGGCATTCCGTGCCGCACCCGGGTTGCGGCTCGCGCTGCTCGGTTCAAGATCAGGTGGAGCTGGTGGCGGCGTCTTCCCGATGCCGTCGCCGGCTCCACCTGATCTTGATCAGTGGGTGGAGGTGAGGGGGCGGGCTTTCCAGGTCAAGGTATTGGTGTGGTGGGCGCGGCGAGAGCGGGTCCAGAGGCGGAGGTAGGTGGCGATGGAGATGGGATGGGCCAGGGCCGCAAGGGCATCGGCGCGGGTTACGGTGCCGTGTTCCAGGGAGCGGGCGAGCAGGCGGCTGGCAACCGCGGCACAGTAGCCGATGAGACCGGCGGTGCGCATGGAACCTCGACCACCGATCGCGGCGAGTGGGGGCACCCAGTAGGCCAGTGCCGCTATAGCTCCGACTGCCGCGCCGCCGATAGTCGTGCCGCCGTAGGCAGACCACAGCCAGCGGGTGTAACCGGCCTCCAATTCGGCCGCGTCGAAGTACATTCGGGTACTCGCCGCGCGGCGTGCCGCGACGAGCGCGGTCCGACGACCCGAACGGCGTAATGCGCGAGCGATATCCAGATCCTCGGTGGGGCTCGCCGCCACCGCGGCGTGACCGCCGATGACGTGGTAGGCGTCCGCATCGAAGACCAGGAACTGGCCGCAGGCAACAGCTGTCGAGGGGCGGAGGCTGCGATTGGCGGCCGCGATCGGCAGGCTCGCCGCCCACGACCAGCACAGCAGCGGCTGCACCAGCGCCTCGGCCGGTGATTCGGCCACCTGGTACGGCCACGGTGAC
Organism: Nocardia sp. NPDC052112; assembly: GCF_040680135.1. Taxonomy (NCBI): domain Bacteria; kingdom Bacillati; phylum Actinomycetota; class Actinomycetes; order Mycobacteriales; family Nocardiaceae; genus Nocardia; species Nocardia sp. NPDC052112. The sequence continues at coordinate 36,292 of NZ_JBFAWD010000039.1, forward strand.
AACAATGCGGCCCGGCCGCGGCGTAATTCGGCGGTCGCCGCGGCAATCGCATTCGGCGCCAGGCGCACATCGGCGTCGAGAAAGATCAGCACCGTGGCATCCGCCAACTCGGCGAGTCGCGCGCACGCCGCGGCCTTCCCGGTCCATCCGGGTGCGGGTTCGGCCTCGGAGCGGAATACCGCGAATCGCGAATCACCCGCAATCGCTTCGAGCGCGACCGCTTCGGTCCCGTCCGACGACGCGTCGTCGAGGATCAGTACCCGCAGTCGCGGCACACCCACCTGGCCGCGGAGATCATCGATCAGATCGGGCAGGCGGTGCGCCTCATCGCGCGCCGGGATGCACACCGCCACCGGCTCGATCACCGTATTCGGTCCAGTCGCCAGCCCGCGCACCGTGGTGCGATTGAATAATGCGGTCCCGCAACCGACCAGCGCGATACCCGCGCCCGTCCACGCGGCGATCGCCGCGCCCGCGCGCAGGGTTCGCGTCAGCGGCGGATCAGCGAACGCCACAGATTGCTCAGGGAGAAGGTGCTTTCGGGTGCCCCGGGCGGTGCCGGATTGCGGTCCATATAGGCGATGGCGGCGATAATCGCGGCGACGGCGAGGGTGATACCGCCGACGATCCCGGCCCAGCCCGCGAAGGAGCGGGTATTCGGATCCGCATAGCTGACCTCGGCGCGCACCGTGGAGACATCGCCGGGCGGCAGTTTCCAGGAGACGGTGGAGTCGTCTTCGCGATTGCCGTTGGTCTTGGCGACCCGGGCCGGGAAGGCCACCGTGAACTGCACGTCCGAACCATGCGGCGGAACGGATTTCAGATCGACCCGGCCATTGAGGCTGACCAGATCGCCGGTGCGCTGGAACGACAGGTTGAACATGCCCTGGGTCTGATCGGAGAGTGCGCCGAGTTGGCCGACCTCACCGAAGGACAGATCCTCGAAGAACACCTTGCTGCCCACATAGCCGTCCTGGCTGTATGGCTCGACCCGCACCTTCGCGGCCAGCGAATCGGGCGCCTTCAGCTGCGGGCCCTTGTCATTGGCGTCCGCGGGCACCACCGCGGCCACGATCCGACCGGAGACCCGGTCATTGGACGACACACCCATCGACACCTGCACGCGCAGGCAGCCCGCGAGCATGGGCACCAGCATCGCGGCCAGCAGTACTGCCGCGGCCACCCGCACTCCGGGCCGGGGCGAACGTGGCGGTAGAACCGGTGTGTCGGGTATCGCGGTGAGAGGACTCGGCTGCACGGCACACATCGTGCCAGGCGGTCGCCCCGAATTGCCACGCGACGGGCGGAACGTGCGCCGACCGAAGTGTCGGACAGGTGGTATCCGCTGATTCAGCCTCGCCGGATCGCGGCCACCCGCACCAGCAGCGGTACGCCGAGCACTCCCAGCCCGACACACCCATACCAGGCCGAATGCGGCAGATCGAGAAATACCGCGTGCGCGAGCGTCGACCCGAGCCAGGTCCACATGAATACCGCCACCGGCACGACGGTGTCCGCCGAGATCAGAGATATCGGGCGTCGGGACCTGTGCTCAGGACTGTTCGAGTCAGGCGTCCCCGACTCCAGCGCCGGGATTCCAGCATCCATACCTGAGGCTGCCGCACCGCGAGCCGCCGCTATCGGCACCTGTGTCCGCGCTGTTGGCAACGTGCGCTCTACCTGCGGTCCCTGGGTCTGTGCTGGTGGGATCGGGTGCCTTGTTGTGGGTGCCTGCGCTGTTGGCAACGGGCGCTCTGCCGTCGGCACTTGTGTCTGCGCTGTCGACAGCCGGTGCGCTGCCTTCGACACCGCAAACGTATTCGCACCGTTCGTGCCCACAGCACGATCCAGTACGGTCAGCAGCAACGCCATCACCAGCGCCACCGCAAACCAGCCCAGATAGTTGGTGTATGGAATCTCGGCTGATCCGGGCAACCCCCGACCGGCGGCGCACCAAGTCCACTGTCCGTCGGCGACCATCTGCGGATCGAGGAACAGATCCCAACCCACGGCTCCGACCGCGGTCGCCACGACACGCCCCGCCCATCGTCGAGCCAACAACCCGGCGACCACCCACACCGGATACAGCCCTCCGGTCCAGGCCAGTGCGACCACCAACGGCACCCCTGCCACCGCAGGCCCCAGCCTGCCGTCGGCGTAGTCATAGCAACCGAACGGAAAACCCGTTGCGGTACCGATAATTTCGGCAAGCAACCCGAGTCCGGAGACGATCACGACGAACCCAAGGCCGTACCGAAAGCCACGCGTCGTCACCGCGTGCACCAGTGCGGTCCCCGCCGACAGCAGCACGACCGCGATGGTCACCCGATCCCGGGCGACGCCGGAGGCCAACGGATAACCGATCTGCACCAGCACGAGCAGCACCGCCGCGACCACGGGCGCCAGGAAGCGCGGTGTCCAGCGCAGCGCGCCCGCCGACCGTTGATGCCGCCTCGTGACGAGTCGACACCCCGGTTCCCCCGCCGCACGGTCGGCGTCGCGATCTATTGCATCGCAGATCTGCTCCGCCTGATCGGCTGGTTCCTGACTCGTTGGTTTCTGGTGGGTGTCGGGTTCCTTTGTGCCGTGGGTCTGGTCCGCCCGAGCGGCGCTCTCCCGACTCGCTGGACCAGGGATTTCCGTCCGTGGCGCGAGCCTCTCGTGCGGCTGCGGCCCGGTCATCGCCTGCGTAGCAGCGGGAACCGGTTGCGGCGTCGATCGCGCAGCACCAACTGCGCCGCGCTGCGCCCGCTCGCACCGGACACCCCGCCACCGGGATGCGTCGACGCCCCGGTGAGGTACAACCCGGGCGCGCCGGGCACCCGCTGCCCGGATAGCTCCGGCAGCGGTCGCCACAGCATCATCTGATCCAGCGACATCTCCACATGCATCACATTCCCGCCGCGCAACCCGAGCTCGCGCTCGAGCTCGACCGGCGTCTGCACATGCCGCCGCAGCACACTCGCCGCGAAACCCGGCGCGTAGGACTCGACTTCGGCGATGATCCGGTCGGCCTCCGACTCCGCGTGCGCGGCCCAAGCACTGCCGTCGGCCAGCTCGTACGGATGCCACTGCGCCCAGAGCGAGAGCTGATGCTGACCGGCCGGGGCGATACTCGGATCCAGCGCACTGAAACTCATGGCCAGCACCACCGGACGCGGCGGCAGATCACCGGCCAGCGCCGCACCGTGGGCCCGGCGCAGTTGCCGCCGGTCCGAGACGAGAAACTGCAGGCCATTGGCGGATTCGGCGGTTGAGCCGCCGGGATATCGCGGCAGCTCGGAGGTCGCGAGCCGCACCACCATGCCGATGCCGGGTCCGACCCGGATCCGCCGCTGCCACTCGTCGAGCACCGCACCGTCGAATCCGCCGTCTCGCAACAGATCCAGTGTGGTCAGCACATGGGTGCCCGCGATCACGGTGTCCGCGTGCAGATTTCGGCCCGACGCCGTGCGCACCTGCCAGCCGGCACCGCCCTGCCGCAGTTCGGTGACCGCATCGCTCGCCGACACCACACCGCCATCGGCGCGCAGCCGCGCGACCAGCGCCGTCGTCAGCGCCCCACTGCCACCCACCGCTCGTCCCGGCGGCAGCGTATGCATCAGTGCGGCGAATCCGACCATCGGCGCGGTCCCCGGTTCCGACATCGGCGGTCCGGACTGGGCGCCGAACCAGGCCAGTGAAGCCTTGAGCCGCTCGTCGTCGAAGTAGCTGTCCAGCAGCGCGTCGCCGGTCTGCAGGAACTCCCGCGACAGCGCGCTCCCGCCATCGCGCGCGTCCAGCCCCCAGAACGAACGCAGCAAGCGCCCCGGCGTCGGTGTACCGCCGAATGCGCGCATCACCCGAGCCGACCGCGGCCCCCAGCTCGCCACGAAGCGCTGATACGCCGCGGCGTCCTGCGCACCGCAGACCTCCGCGATTCCGGCACAGGTCCGATCGAGATCGCGATGGAACACGATCGGCGCACCGCCGTGCGGCCCAGCGGGCGTGAAACCCCAAGGATCGCAATCGATATAGCGCAGCCCGAAGCGCGCCAGCTCCAGTTCCTCGATGATCCCGGTATGGCGCACCATGATGTGCGCCGACGATCCGCGATCGACCAGATGGCCGGGAAAACGTTCGACCGTCGACACCGCGCCGCCCAGCACCTCGTCGCGTTCGAGTACCTCGACCCGCTCCCCGGCCCGCGCGAGATAGCAGGCGGCGACGAGCGCATTGTGGCCCGACCCGACCACCACAACTGTCACGACTGCACCTCGCTGGCGCTCGGCTCCGTCGTACCAGTTGGCTGGCTGTGTTGATGGTTCACTCGCTGCGCTCGCTCACAGCGGCAGCCGCCGCCCCAGGATCGCGAACGGCCTGGTATCCCCGGCGAAGACGAAATCACGGATCACATCGGTGAAGCCGAGTCGCCGGTACAGCTTCCAAGCCCGGTTGGCCTCGGCGCGCACCTCCGGCGTGGACAGCAGCACCGCACTCTCGGTGCGATTCGCCAACAGCCGCGTCAGCAGTTGGGCGCCGATGCCGCGGCCCTGCGCCGACGGATGAACGTGCAGCTCGGTCAGTTCGAAATAGTCCGAAAGCAGTTCGCTCGCGGAATGTTCCGGCCAGCCCGAGCGTCGCATCCCGCTGTACACCTGCTGCTGCCACCACTGGTGGGCGGCACCACGATAGCCGTAGGCGATGGCCACGATCGGCGCGGTCCGCAGGTCGATCTGCCCGGAATCATCCGGGATGACGGCGGCGACGCCCTGCCAGCCGACGCGGGTGGTGTGTTCGGTCCACATCGGCGCGCGATGGTGTTCGGTGCCGTGTGGATATTCCATCGCCGCGACGTACACCGCCAGCGCATCGTGCAGCCGGGAGCGCAGCGCCGCGACGGAGAGGTCGATGACGACAGGTGCGTTGGCGGGGGTGTGTTTGGGCTTGACGGCTGTCATGGCTCTCGTCGGTCCGCGGAAAGTTGTCGGTGGGTGTCCCTATATTCAATCTCAATTCAAACGTTCGAATACCTGTTCGATCCGCGCGGTGCTGGGAACTCGGTACTCGCGCACAGGATAGGCCAGGTGAGCGACTCGGAGGGACGGCTGATGTCTGGTCGGATCGGACACCCGGGGCAACCCGGCAAGGCGGGCAAGCTGCTGCAGCGGGCGGACGGCTTGCTGATGCAGGCGGCGGGGGAATGTGACCCGCGCGAGCGTTTTCGGACCGCATACCTCGCCGCGCTGCGCGGAGCCGGGGCTGTGCTCGCGTTTACCGGGGCGGACGCCGCACCGCGGGCGCGCTCGCGCAATGCCTGGGTGCTGATGCAGCGCGCCGCGCCCGAATTCATCATGTGGGCTGACTACTTCAGCGCACGTTCGGAGACCAGGGCGGCGCTGGAGGCGGGGCTGGATCGCGATGTGGATGATCGGCAGGCCGATGAGTTCTATTCGCGGGTGGGCGCATTCCTTCACGATGTGGAAGATCTGCTGAACGCCGGGGCTCGATTGCGCCCCGCGCCGGGCTGGTCCGGTGGCATGACCGCTTAGTTATCGGCGAGTAGGTGGTACGGCACTGATCGAACTCGTATCATTGGTGGCAGATAGCCGACCTTGGCTATCCGTCGCCTACCCGGAGGCGACAGCCACGTCCTAGTGCCGGGGGAGGTACCGTGCCACTCTCCGAGCACGAGCAGCGCATGCTCGAACAGATCGAGAGCGCGCTCTATGCTGAGGATCCGAAGTTCGCGTCGTCCGTCCGCGGCGGACGCCTTCGCTCGACCTCGAGTCGTCGCAGACTCCAGGCCGCTGCCCTGTTCGTCCTCGGCCTGTTTCTACTTGTCGCCGGCATAGCCGCTCCGGTGAAGCTCGGCGACTTTCCGATCATCAGCCTGATCGGATTCATCGTGATGTTCGCCGCGGGCGTGCTGTTGCTCCTCGGTGGGTCCAAGGGCATCGCCAAAGGCGACCGGTCGGGCAATGCCCAATCCGGTGGCGCGAGTGGCGGATCGGGCGGACGTGGGCGACAGCGCAAGTCCGGTGGTTTCTCCGAGCGCATGGAGGATCGGTTCCGGCGCCGCTTCGATCAGGAGTAGCGCGCCCGTAGCCGACAACGACATATCGAACGCGCCGCCGCACCGAACAGGTGCGGCGGCGCGTTCTCATGGGGGAACCGCCAGCCTGCTGAACGCTCGACGTGTGCGGTTCCCCACAACGCCCCACGACCTTCCCCCACCACCTCCCACCCCCCACCTCCGATAGCGCCCCGGCGCCGGCCGAAACCGTGGGAACCAGGGCGTTTGCTGATAGTTGTCGGGCGCTTATCTCGCCGTGCGGCGCGTGTCGCCAGAACACGGAAAAAGTTCTCCTCCACCGTGATAGCTGGGATGACCTGCGTAATCGACGACGCGGGGAGCCAGATCACCCCGAGTTTCGATTGAAAGTGGGGGAAAGTGGGGTAATGTGGAGCGCGCACAAGAGGAAGGGCATACATCCGAGGTGATCGTGCTCCCCGAACGGCGGGGTTGATCCGGGAGGTAGCGGGTTGTTTCTCGGTACCTACACACCTCGGTTGGATGACAAGGGGCGACTGACGTTGCCTGCGAAGTTTCGAGACGATCTGGCGGGAGGGTTGATGGTCACGAAGGGTCAGGACCATAGCCTTGCCGTATATCCCAAGGAAGAGTTCACCGCGCTCGCACGGCGAGCCGCGGCGGCATCTCGAAGCAATCCGCAGGCGCGCGCGTTCGTCCGGGCACTCGCGGCCGGTACGGATGAACAGCGTCCGGACGCCCAGGGCCGGATCGTGTTGTCGGCCGATCATCGTCGCTACGCGAACCTTTCGCGGGATTGCGTGGTGATCGGATCGGTCGACTTCCTCGAGATATGGGATAAGCAGGCGTGGGAGTCCTACCTCGCCGAGCACGAGGAGGACTACGCACAAGCGAGAGACGAGTCGCTGGGCGGAATCTTCTAGCCCTGAGCGAACGAGTGCCACGCGGCCTCTGCCCGGACGCGCGGACCCTGACGTACTTCCCCGACGCCAGGTGCCGAGGCTCCGGTCAGAGACCCCGCGGCATTCGTATTTTCAAAGTAGCTGTGCAACAAGGTGACCCCGCAGCGAGTGATCCCACTGGCACGGCTCGATGCGCGACGACGCGAGGCAGGATTCCGGGAGGTCGAGGTGAACCGTGAACAGGACGGTCCTCGCCATGTTCCGGTTCTGCTCCAGCGAGCCGATGCGCTACTCGGTCCGGCACTCGCCGAACCCGGCGCGGTATATGTCGACGCCACATTGGGTTTGGGTGGTCACGCCGAACATTTCTTGCGGACCTACCCGGATATCCATCTCGTCGGACTTGATCGCGATACCCATGCGTTGGCCTTGGCCGGTGCCCGATTGGCGCCGTTCGCCGACCGAATCACCTTGGTACACATCCGATATGACGGAATCGCGGCCGCACTGAAACAGGCCGGACTGCCGACCGCCGGTTCGGTGAGCGCGATCCTGATGGATCTCGGTGTGTCCTCGATGCAACTCGACGAGGCGGAGCGCGGCTTCGCCTACTCTGTCGACGCACCGCTGGATATGCGGATGGATCCGACCACCGGCATCACCGCCGCGGATGTGCTCAACACCTACAGCCACGGTGATCTGGCGCGCGTGCTGAAAACCTATGGGGAGGAACGCTTCGCGGGCAAAATCGCGGCCGAGGTGGTGCGCCGTCGGCAGCAGCGGCCGTTTCGCACGAGTGCCGAATTGGTCGAATTGCTTTATGCCACAATCCCGGCCGCGACCAGGCGGACCGGCGGTCATCCGGCCAAGCGGACCTTCCAGGCGCTGCGGGTGGAGGTGAACGGCGAACTCGACTCGCTGCGCGCGGCCCTGCCCGCTGCCCTCGACTCGCTGCGGGTCGGCGGCCGGATCGTGATCATGTCGTATCAGTCGCTCGAGGATCGGGTGGTCAAACAGGAGTTGGCACCGCGCACCAAATCGCGGACACCGGTCGACCTGCCGGTCGAATTGCCCGGTATGGGACCGGAATTCAAGTTGCTGACCCGGGGTGCCGAGAAGGCGACCGAACAAGAGATCGAAGAGAACCCGAGGGCGGCACCCGTGCGGATGCGCGCGGCGGAGAGAATCCAGGAGGGGACAGCATGAGTGTGCGCACGCGTACCGTCGAGGCGCCGGGCCGGATCGCCCGCCGGGTTCAGGCCGCCGAGCGGGTGAAATCGGGTGCCGCACAACGGGCCTACGCCAAGCGCCGGATGCGTGCCGAGCAGTCGGGGGATCAGCACGAGCTGCCCAGGCAGCGCGCGTCGGCGATGGCCGCGCGAATTCCGTTCGTGGCGGCCATCATCGCGCTGCTCGGCTGTGGTCTCGCGCTCACGCTGCTGCTCACCACCCGTTCGGCCGAGGACAGCTATCAACTCGGCGATGCCAGGGCGACCAACCGCAAGCTGGCCGACGAACGCGCGGCGCTGCAGCGCGAGGTGGAGGCCGCCGACTCCGCGCCCGAACTCGCCGCGAGGGCCCGCGAACTCGGGATGATCCCGGCGAAGGATCCGGCCCGGTTGGTGATCGGAGCGGATGGCGGGGTGACGGTGATCGGCAAGCCGACGCCCGCGCAGGGCGCACCGGTGCCGCCGCTGAATCCCTCGCCGGCCGCCCCGGCCGCCCCGCCGACGGTCAATGCCCAGGCTCGCGGTGAACGACTGATTCCGGTGACGACAACGCCGCCGACGCCGTCCAGTCAGCCGAATACCGGTCAGCCCGCGAATACCGTTGCGGGACAGGCGAGTTCGACGCCGCCGAGTCCGGTGCCGTCGCCGAATCCGATCGCGCAGGTTCCGGTGGAGACGCCGCAGCCGGAAATTTTGCAGCCCGCGCCGGTTCAAGCCCAAGCGCCGCAACCGGAGGCGCCGCAGCCCGAGACGACCCAACCAGCGCCCACGCCGGACGAGGGCGCCCGATGAGCGTGCGGCAGACCAGGCCCGCGTCGCGTCAGCGCCGCGGGCCGTCGGCATCCAAGGCGGGCTCCGCCGGAGCCGCCGGAACGTCGAGGGCGGCAAGCGCGCCCAGACCGCGGACCGCTGCCCCGGATCGGCCGCTGCGTCTGCGTGTCGGCGTCGGCCGGGTGATCATGCTGGTCGCCCTGGCGGTCGTGGCGCTGCAGCTGCTGTGGGTACAGAGCATTTCCGCGCCCAGCCTGTCCGCGCAGGCGGCCAGCCAGCGCACCACCCGCAAGATCGATACGGCGACCCGCGGCCCGATTACCGACCGCTACGGCAAATCCCTCGCGTTCACGTTGAGCGCACAGGCGCTGACCTTCCAGCCGGTGGTCGTGCGCAAGCAACTCGCCGATGCGAAGGAGAAGTCGGCCAAGGCCCCGGATCCCGAGGAGCGGCTGAAGGCCATCGCCAAGACCATCCACGACAAGATCGGCAAGGATGCACCCGCCGAATCGGCACTGCTGGACAAGCTGAAGAGCGATACTCCCTTCGTCTACCTCGTCCGCAATGTCGATCCGCGCATCGCCTCCGATATCACCGTGCAATTTCCGGAGGTCGGCGCCGAACGCCAGGATGTGCGCGAATATCCGGGCGGCTCGCTGGCGGCCAATGTGCTCGGCACCACCGGCTGGGACGGACACGGCCAGATGGGGCTCGAATCGTCGCTGGACTCCCTGTTGGCGGGTACCGACGGTTCGCACACCTACGACCGCGGCTCCGACGGTGCGGTCATTCCGGGCAGCTGGCGCGACAAGCAGCCCGCGGTGAACGGCTACGGGGTCGAACTGACCCTCGATTCGGATCTGCAGTATTACGTGCAGCAGCAGGTGCAGCAGGCCAAGGAGATGTCCGGTGCGAACGCGGCCTCGGCCGTGGTGCTCGATGCGAAAACCGGCCAGGTGCTGGCGATGTCCAATGACAACACCTTCAACCCCGCGCTGGGACCGCAGCACTGGGGCAATGCCGAAATGCAGAACCCGTCCGTGCAGGATCCGTTCGAACCCGGTTCGGTCAACAAGATCGTGACCGCGGCCGCGGCCATCGAATACGGTTTGACCAATCCCGATGAGGTGCTGCAGGTGCCCGGCGAGATCCGGATGTCCGGTGTCACCGTGCACGACGCCTGGGAGCACAGCATGCTGCCGTACACCACCACGGGCATTTTCGGTAAGTCCTCCAATGTCGGCACGCTGATGTTGGCGCAGCGGGTCGGTGAGGACCGGTTCGCGGATATGGTCAACCGCTTCGGCCTCGGCCAGCGCACCGGTGTCGGACTGCCCGGCGAGAGTCCGGGCCAGGTGCCCGCCCGCGACCAGTGGTCCGGCGGTACCTTCGCGAACCTGCCGATCGGGCAGGGCCTTTCGATGACCACCCTGCAGATGACCGGGATGTACCAGGCCATAGCCAATGGCGGCGTGCGGATTCCGCCGCGCATCGTCAAGGCCGAGACCGCACCGGACGGCACCCGCACCCAGGAGCCGCAGCCCGAAGGCGTGCGGGTGGTGAGCGAACAGACCGCGGCCACGCTGCGCACCATGTTCCAGGCGGTCGTGCAGCGCGATCCGATGGGTGTGCAGACGGGCACCGGTTCGCCCGCGGCGATCGATGGCTATCAGGTGGCGGGCAAGACCGGCACCGCGCAGAAGGTCGACCCGAGTTGCCGCTGCTATTCGACCTCGTCGTTCTACATCACCTTCGCCGGTATGGCACCCGCGGACAACCCGCGCTACGTCATCGGTCTGATGCTCGACGCGCCGATTCGCAGCTCCGATGGCAGTGGTGGCGGGTCGGTGGCGCCGCTGTTCCACAACATCGCCTCCTGGGCGCTGCAGCGCGACCGGATACCACCGTCACCCGAGCCGTCGCGCCGATTCGTTCTGCAGGCTTCATAAGATTGGAACCGCGTTGCCCAGCCGTGAGCCGACGTCGGTAACCTGACTCGACGTTCCCGCCTTCCTATTGATCCACCCAGTCCCGTCCATGCCGATTCCCGAGAGGAGCCCTGTGCCCGCGCAGTCCAGCCAGCACGTGCTCCGGCCGACCCAGCCGCGGTCGACGTCGCTGTCCACCGTGCTGGCCATGACCGGTGCCGGCTCGTCGCGAGCCGACCTCGCGCAGATCCAGGTCACCGGCATCGAGCAGCGCTCGCATGCGGTGCAACCAGGTGATCTGTTCGCCGCACTGCCCGGCGCGCAGGCGCACGGCGCCCGTTTCGCGCGCGATGCCGTAGCACGAGGTGCGGTCGCGGTCTTCACCGATCCGGCCGGTGCCGAATCGGTGGGTGAGCTCGGTGTGCCGGTGCTGGTGCGCGAGCAGCCCAGGTCGGTGCTCGGCGAGCTTTCCGGCGCGCTCTACGGCAATCCGTCCGAGCAACTGCGCATCGTCGGCATTACCGGCACCTCGGGCAAGACGACCACCGCATATCTGGTGGAGGCCGGGCTGACCGCCAGCGGCCTGTCCACGGCGCTGATCGGCACCATCGAAACCAGGATCGGCGGTCGCCGGGTGCCGAGCGCATTGACCACGCCCGAGGCGCCACAGTTGCACGCCATGTTCGCGCTGATGGTCGAGCAGGGTGTGGACGCGGTCGTGATGGAGGTTTCCAGCCATGCGCTGGCGCTGGGCCGGGTGGACGGCGTGCGCTTCGCGGTGGGCGCGTTCACCAATCTTTCCCAGGACCACCTGGACTTCCACGCCGACTTCGAGGATTACTTCGCCGCCAAGCGCAGGCTTTTCGAATCGGAGTCGCCGGTCGCCGCGCACACGTCGGTCATCTGCGTCGATGACGAATGGGGACAGCGCCTCGCCGCCGATCTCGCGAACCCCATCACCGTATCCACCACCGGTTCCGGCACCTGGCAGCTGTCCGGCGAGGTAGCCGCGCACGGCGGTGAGCAGGAATTCACCGCCGCCGGACCGCAGGCGAATGTCGATGTGCGCCTGCGGCTTCCGGGGCGCTACAACATCGCCAACGGGCTGCTCGCGGTCGCGGTGTGCACCGCCGCCGGAGTGGATCCCGCCGTCGCCGCGCCCGCACTGGCCACCGTCGACGTGCCGGGCCGAATGCAACGGGTCGAGCGCGGCCAGGATTTCCTGGCCATCGTGGACTACGCGCACAAGCCGGCGGCGGTGGAGTCGGTGATCGCCACGCTGCGCGGGCATCTGGCGGCGGGAGCGACGGGCCCGGAGGAGGTAGCGGAACGTGGCCACGGAGGGCGCCGCGAATCCCGCACTGCCGCCGGTACCAGTGGTCGGCTGGCCGTGGTCGTCGGTGCGGGCGGCGACCGGGACGCGGGAAAGCGACCGCTCATGGGTGCGGCCGGTGCGCGCGGCGCCGATCTGCTGATCATCACCGATGACAATCCGCGCAGCGAGGATCCGGCTGCGATCCGTGCCGCGCTGCGGCAAGGCGCGTTGGCGGTTCCCGCGCCCGAACGCGGCGAGGTGCGCGAAATCGGGGACCGGGCCGCGGCTATCGCCGCCGCCGTCGACTGGGCCCGTCCCGGCGACGTGGTGCTGGTGGCGGGTAAGGGACATGAGGCAGGGCAGGAGATCCAGGGTGTGAAGCATCCATTCGACGACCGCGAGGTGCTCGCGGCGGCTCTGGAGCGACGGGAGCGGGGCCCGCAGGACGACAACACTGAGCAGAGTCCGCAGAGGTCGGACGCGGAGGACTTGACGGTTTCATGATCGAGATGACACTGCGGGAGATCGCGGAGGTCGTCGGCGGCACGCTGCACGACACCCCCGACCCGGAGGTGACGGTAACGGGTTCGGTCGAATTCGATTCGCGCCGAATCGGTTCCGGAGATCTTTTCCTGGCCCTGCCCGGCGAGCACGCCGACGGCCACGACTATGCGAAGGCCGCCGTCGGCGCCGGTGCGGTCGCGGTGCTCGCGGCCCGCCCGGTGGGCGTGCCCGCGATCGTGGTGACTCCCAGTCCGGGCACCGTGCCTGCGAAATCCGTTGCGCTGACGGGTGATTCGGATGGGTCAGGGGCGGCGGTACTGGCCGCGCTCGCTACGCTCGCCCAGGTGAGCGTCGAACGTCTATCCGCGGCAGGCGGACTCACCGTGGTCGGGGTGACCGGTTCCTCGGGCAAGACCTCGACCAAGGATCTGCTCGCGGCCGTGCTCACACCGCTCGGTCCGGTCGTCGCACCGCCCGGTTCGTTCAACAACGAACTCGGCCATCCGTGGACCGCGCTGCGCGCCGATGCCGACACCCGCTTCCTGGTGTTGGAACTGTCCGCGCGCGGTCCGGGTCATATCGCCGCGCTCGCACGGGTCGCGCCGCCGAAGATCGGTGTCGTGCTCAACGTCGGCACCGCCCATCTCGGTGAGTTCGGCAGCCGCGACGCGATCGCGCAGACCAAGGGCGAACTCGTCGAGGCACTGCCGTCATCGGGGCTCGCGGTACTCAATGCCGACGATCCACAGGTGGCCGCGATGGCTACCCGCACGCGGGCCCGCGTGGTGATGGTCGGCCAGGCGAGCAGTGCCGAAATCCGCGCCACCGATGTGCATCTCGATACCGAGGCACGCGCGGGCTTCACCCTGCACACGAGTAAGGGCAGCATCCCGGTGCGGCTCGCCGTGCACGGCGAACACCAGGTCGGCAATGCGCTCTCCGCCGCGGCCGTCGCGCTCGAATGCGGTGCGGACCTCGACACCATCGCGCAGGCACTCGGCGGCGCACAGGCCGCATCGGCCCGCCGCATGGATGTGCGGACCACGGCCGACGGCATCACCGTTGTCAACGACTCCTACAACGCCAATCCGGATTCGGTGCGCGCCGCACTCAAGGCGCTGGTGACCATGTCACGTGCGGGCGACACCCCGCGCCGCAGCTGGGCCGTACTCGGCGAAATGGGTGAGCTGGGCGAGGAATCCGTCATCGAACACGACCGAATCGGCCGCCTCGCGGTGCGCCTCGATGTTTCCCGGCTGATCGTGGTCGGTACCGGAAGGCCATCCCACGCGATGCACCAGGGCGCGGTAATGGAAGGCTCGTGGGGCGAGGAGTCGATCCTCGTGCCCGATATCGGCGCGGCCATCGCGCTGCTCGACAACGAGGTCGAGCCGGGCGATGTGGTGCTGGTCAAAGCGTCCAAGGCGGTCGGACTGTGGGCGGTCGCAGAACATCTGACCTGCGCGGAACGTGCGGGAACCAGTGGTAGCACGGAGGCGCGAGGCGTGAGCGAGCGAACCAAAGGCACAGCGGCCATCGGCCGAACGACGGAGCCGAGCGTCAGCGAGGCGGAGTCGTGAGCGAGCGGAGCGAGCGAACCATGGGCACAGCGGCATTCTGCCGAACGACTGAGCCGAGCGTCAGCGAGGCTCAGTCGTGAGGCAGATTCTGTTCGCGGCGGGGATCGCGTTGGCGGTCTCCATCCTGCTGACGCCGCTGTTGATACGGATCTTCGCCAGGCAGGGCTTCGGCCAGGAGATCCGGGTCGACGGTCCGGCCAGTCATCAGGCCAAGCGCGGCACCCCGACCATGGGTGGTGTGGCCATCCTGGTCGGCATGTGGGCCGGCTACCTCGGCTCACATCTGATCGGCATCGGCTACGACGCCGACGGGCCGTCCGCCTCGGGCATTCTGGTGCTCGGGCTGACCACCGCACTCGGTGTGGTCGGCTTCCTCGACGACTTCATCAAGCTGCGCAAGCAGCGCAATCTGGGGCTGTCGGCGGCGGGCAAGTACGTCGGTCAGATCAGCGCGGCGGTCATCTTCGGTGTGCTTGCCCTGCAGTTCCGCGGTGGCAACGGGTTGACTCCGGCCAGTAGGCATCTGTCCTATGTCCGCGATATCACCACGGTGTCGATGGGCGTGATCATCTTCCTGTGCTGGGTCTGTCTGCTGGTCGTGGCCTGGTCGAATGCGGTGAATCTGACCGACGGCCTGGACGGTCTGGCCGCGGGTTCGATGAGCTTGGTACTCGGCGCCTACGTGATCATCACGTTCTGGCAGTACCGCAATGCCTGCGCGACGATTCCGGAGGCGGGCTGCTACAACGTGCGCGATCCGCTGGATCTGGCGCTGGTCTGTGCCTCGGCCGCCGCCGCGTGTGTGGGCTTCCTGTGGTGGAATGCCGCGCCCGCCAAGATATTCATGGGCGATACCGGTTCACTTGCCCTGGGCGGCATGCTCGCGGGTCTGTCCATCACGACCCGCACCGAACTGCTGATGGTAGTGATCGGCGCGCTGTTCGTCGCCGAAACCGCCTCGGTGGTGCTGCAGGTCGCGGTGTACCGCACAACCCGCAACCGGCTATTCAAGATGGCGCCGTTCCACCATCACTTCGAACTCAGCAAGTGGGCCGAGACTACGGTGATTATTCGGTTCTGGCTGTTGGCGGCCATGGCGTCGGCGGTCGGACTCGGCCTGTTCTACAGCGAATATCTCTCAGCGGTCGGGTGAAGTAGCGATGGTCGAACATTCTCCGCGGGCCCTGCGAACACCGGGGCCCATGCTCGAATTCCTGCGTGGCCGTGAGGTTCTGGTGGCCGGATGGGGTGTCTCCGGTCGGTCGTTGATCGAACCGCTGCGCGATATCGGCGCGCGTCCGGTGGTCACCGACGGCGGTGCCGCGGCATTGGCCGAGGCGGCCGAGCTCGGCCTGGACATCGCGACCTGTACCGAATTGGAGGCCGCGGACTGGAGCCGCTTCGCGCTGGTCATCACCAGTCCGGGCTGGCGGCCGGATTCACCGGTGCTCGCCGCCGCGGTGACCGAGGGCACCCCGGTCTGGGGCGATGTCGAATTCGCCTGGTGGGTCGACCAGGCCAGGATCTACGGTCCGGTCCGCAAATGGCTGGTGGTGACCGGCACCAACGGCAAGACCACCACCACATCGATGGTGCACTCCATCCTGCGCGCGGCCGGCATCGCCAGTGTCGCCTGCGGCAATATCGGGCTGCCGATCCTGGATGCGCTGCGCCGCAATCCCGGTCCGCAGGTGCTGGCCGTCGAACTGTCCTCGTTCCAATTGCATTGGGCGCCTTCGGTGCGGCCGGAGGCCGGTGTAGTGCTGAACGTCGCCGAGGACCACCTGGATTGGCACGGTGGCCTCGATGCCTACGCCGCTGCGAAGTCCAGGGCACTGTATGGCCGTGTCGGTGTCGTCGGACTCGACGATCCGGTGGCCGCCTCGCTGGCCCGGCGCAGTAAGGCGCGCCGGACGGTCGGCTTCCGGATCGGAGTACCCGCCGACGGTGAACTCGGTGTCGTGGACGGCAAACTGCTCGACCGCGCCTTCACCAAGGCCGCCATCCTGGCCGAGGTCGGCGATATCAGCCCCAAGGGACCCGCCGGTGTCGCCAACGCACTCGCCGCCGCCGCGCTGACCAGGGCCATCGATGTGGCACCGCAGTTCGTGCGGGAAGGTCTCATCGAGCACAAGGTCGGTCCGCATCGGGCCGCATTCGTGCGCGAGGTGGCCGGGGTCGAATTCATCGATGACTCCAAGGCCACCAATCCGCATGCCGCCCGCTCCTCGATTCTCGGTCACCCGCAGGTGATCTGGATCGCCGGTGGGCAGTTGAAGGGGGCGTCGGTCGAGGATCTGGTCGAGGAGGTCGCCGATCGTCTCGTCGCCGCCGTGCTGATCGGGGCCGACGCGCCGGTGATCGCGGCCGCATTGGCGCGACACGCGCCCGAGGTCCCGGTTGTCGAGGTCCGAGCGGGAGACCATGCAGGCATGGGTGACGCCGGTATCGATGAGACCGCGGCCGATGCCGTCATGGCGCGGGCCGTGCAGGCCGCGGCCGGGTTCGCCCGTGCCGGGGACGCCGTACTGCTGGCTCCGGCCGCGGCCTCTTTGGATATGTTCGCCGACTACACCCACCGCGGGCGCAGTTTCGCCGCGGCGGTGGCCGCGCTGGAAGACGGTGACATCGGGCGGCCTCTATGACCGAGACGACACGGCGGAATCGGCTGGCGGCCACCAAATTCGGCGCCTGGCTGGCACGCCCGCTCGCGTCGTTCCATCTCGTCGTCACGATAGCGACACTGCTGACGGTGCTCGGTCTGGTCATGGTGTTGTCGGCATCGAGCGTCGAGGCGTACGTCGACGGCGGGTCGGCGTATTCGCTGTTCATCCAGCAGGCCATGTTCGCCGCGATCGGCGCGGTGCTGTTCTATCTGGCGCTGCGGATTTCGCTGCGCCGACTGCGGCAGTGGTCGTTTCCGCTGTTCGCGATCTCGGTGCTGGCGCTGTTGCTGGTGCTGATTCCCGGCATCGGCTCCGAGGTGCAGGGCGCGCGGCGCTGGTTCTTCATCGGGCCGATCTCGGTGCAGCCGTCGGAGATCGTGAAGGTGACGCTGGTGGTGTGGGGTGCGCATCTGCTCGCCTCGCGTCGCTCGGAACAGGCCGCACTCAAGGACATTCTGGTGCCGCTGGTGCCTGCCGGTCTGCTGGTATGTCTGCTCGTCGTGTTGGAGCCGAACCTGTCGACCACCATCGCGCTTGGCATCGTGCTCGCCGCACTGCTGTGGTTCGGTGGGCTGCCGGTGCGGCTGTTCGTCACCATCGCGATTTCGGGCGTGATCGCCGCGGGCGTCCTCGCGCTGTCCGCGGGTTATCGGTCGGACCGGATGCGCGCCTTCTTCAATCCGGGCGACGATCCGCAGGGCATCAATTATCAAGCGCGCCAGGCGCTGTACTCGCTGGCCGACGGCGGGATCTGGGGTCGCGGCCTCGGCCAGAGCCGCGCCAAATGGCAGTACCTGCCGAATGCGCACAATGACTTCATCTTCGCCATCATCGGCGAGGAACTCGGATTCCTCGGCTGCGCACTGGTTCTGGGCCTGTTCGCGCTGTTCGTCTACACCGGCCTGCGCATCGCAAGCCGTTCGGTTGATCCGTTCCTGCGGTTGCTCACCGCGACCGCGACGACCTGGATCACCGGCCAGGCGCTGATCAATATCGGCTATGTGGTCAACCTGCTCCCGGTAACCGGTCTGCAGCTGCCGCTGGTTTCGGCGGGCGGTTCGTCGCTGGCGATCACCCTGTTCATGTTCGGCATCATCGCCAATGCGGCCCGACACGAGCCCGAGGCAATCGCGGCACTGCAGGCCGGACAGGACGGCAGGGTCAGCCGACTGCTGCGACTGCCCAAGCCGGAGGTGTATTCACCGGCCAAAGCGGATGCGGCACGTGCCCGCTCGGCCGCGGCCAAGGCCAGGGCTGCCGAACAGCGGGCGCGGTCCGATCGGGCCAAGGCCGACCGGGCGCGGTCCGCGCTGCCGCAGGGGCGGCGGACCCAGTCCGAACCCGGTCGACGGCGGGCGCCCGAGAGCCGGGGGACCAGTTCATTGCGGGCGACCAGGGCGTGGGAGCCGAGCTATCCGATAAACCATGCGAGAGATCGGGGAAGATCCAGGTGAGTGCGGAGCGACCCGGCAAAACACTGTCGGTAATCGTCGCGGGCGGTGGTACCGCGGGACATATCGAGCCCGCGCTGGCCGTCGCCGACGCGTTACGGCGACTCGACGATTCGATCCGGGTCACCGCGCTCGGCACCGAACGCGGACTCGAGACCAAACTGGTGCCCGAGCGCGGATATCCGCTGGAGTTGATCCCGCCGGTTCCGCTGCCGCGCAAGCCGACCGCGGATCTGCTGCGGCTGCCCGGCCGTGTCCGGGCTTCGGTGGCCAGGACCAGGGCGGTCATCGATGCGGTCGAGGCCGATGTGATCGTCGGTTTCGGCGGCTATGTCGCGCTGCCCGCCTACCTCGCGGCCGGACGCGGTGCGCTCGGTCGCAGGCGCGCGGTGCCGGTGGTGGTACACGAGGCGAATGCGAAAGCCGGAATCGCCAATAAGGTCGGTGCCAGGCGCGCGGTCAGAGTACTCGCCGCGGTACCCGATTCGGGTCTGGCCAAGGCCGAGGTCATCGGCATTCCGGTGCGCGGGTCCATTACCTCGCTGGATCGGGCCGCGTTGCAGGCCGAGGCCCGTGCCCATTTCGGTCTGCCTGCCGAGGAGCCGGTGCTGCTGGTCTTCGGTGGCTCGCAGGGCGCGGTCTCCTTGAACAAGGCGATCTCCGGCGCGGCGCCGCAGCTGGCCGCGGCGGGCGTCTCGGTGCTGCACGCGCACGGCCCGAAGAACACCCTCGAGATCCCGGATGCGGAGGAGGGTGGGGCGCGGTACATCGCCGTACCGTATCTTTCCCGGATGGACCTGGCCTATGCCGCCGCCGACGCGGTCGTCTGCCGCTCCGGTGCGATGACCGTCGCCGAGGTGTCGGCGGTCGGCCTGCCCGCGTTCTACGTACCGCTGCCGCACGGCAATGGTGAGCAGGAACTCAATGCCAGGCCGATTGTGCGCCAGGGTGGTGGCAGAATCGTTCCCGATGCCGAGCTGACCCCGAAATACGTGATCGACGAGGTGATACCGCTGCTGACCGACCGCGCAAGGCTGATCGAAATGAGTCTGTCCGCCGCAGGCGCCGGGCACCGCGACGCCGCCGACGAGCTGGCGCGCATTGTCGTCGAGGTGAGCGGCCGATGACCGCGGGAGCCGATGCCACCGAATCCGGGGCGGTCGAATCCGGCGCCGACGAGGCGCGCTCGGCCCTGCCGCCCGAATTGGCGCGGGTGCACATGGTCGGGATCGGCGGGGCGGGCATGTCCGGGATCGCCCGGATCCTGCTCTCGCGCGGTGGCTCGGTCTCCGGTTCCGATGCCAAGGAGAGCCGCGGTGTGCTCGCGCTGCGGGCCCGCGGCGCGCAGGTGCGCATCGGGCACGATGCCAGCGCCCTCGATCTGCTGCCCGGTGGTCCGACCGCGGTGGTCACCACCTATGCCGCCATCCCGAAGACCAATCCCGAACTGGTCGAGGCGCATCGGCGCGATATTCCGGTGCTGTTGCGCCCCGCCGTACTCGCCTCGCTGATGCGGGGACATCGCACGCTGCTGGTGTCGGGCACGCACGGCAAGACTTCGACCACCTCCATGCTGATCGTCTCGCTGCAGCACTGCGGATTCGATCCGTCCTTCGCGGTCGGCGGCGAACTGAACGAGGCGGGCACCAATGCCCACCACGGCACCGGCGAGATCTTCGTCGCCGAGGCCGACGAGAGCGACGGATCCCTGCTGCAATACGACCCGGACGTCGCCGTGGTCACGAATATCGAATCCGATCACCTGGATTTCTTCGGTTCCGATGCGGCCTACGTCCAGGTGTTCGACGATTTCGCCGATCGCCTCGGCCCCGGCGGGCTGCTGGTGGTGTGTCTGGACGACCCAGGTTCGCGGGCGTTGGCCGAGCGGGTCGCTGGGCGGTTGGCGGAGCGCAACATTCGGGTGCTCGGCTACGGATCGGGTGACCTGTCCGACGCGCCGGTGCCGGTCGGTGTGCGGCTGCACAGTTGGGAGCCGCGCGATGTCGGCGGGCTGGCCCAGTTCCAGCTCGCCGATGAGCCCGCCCCGCGCACCCTGCGGCTCGCGGTGCCCGGTCGGCATATGGCGTTGAACGCGCTGGCGGCGCTGCTCGCCGCGCGCGCCGCCGGTGCGGATGTGGACGAAATCGTCCAGGGGCTGGAGGGTTTCGGCGGTGTGCACCGACGGTTCCAGTTCGTGGGCCGGGAAAACGGCGTGCGCGTCTTCGACGATTACGCCCATCACCCGACCGAGGTGCGCGCGGTACTCGGTGCGGCCGCGGAGCTGGTGCAGCAGGAGGCCCGCGACGGCGCGCGCTCCCGACAGGGCCGGGTCATCGTGGTGTTCCAGCCGCACCTCTACAGTCGCACCGCCACCTTCGCCCAGGATTTCGGGGCGGCGTTGAGCCTTGCCGACGAGGTCGTCGTGCTCGATGTCTACGGTGCGCGGGAGAAGCCGCTGCCCGGCGTCAATGGCGCACTTGTCGCACAAGCTGTCATCAAACCCGTGCACTACCAGCCGGATATGTCGCGGGTCGGTCGTCAGGCAGCGGGCCTGACGTTGCCCGGCGATGTGGTGATCACCATGGGCGCGGGCGATGTGACGATGCTCGGCAGCCAGATTCTCGATGGGCTGCGAGCGCGTCCGCAATACGGGCGGTGACCCGCGATGCGAACCGCGGGTGAGTGGTTCGACCGGGCACACCGGGGTCGCCTGCGCCGGTGGAGTTTGCTCGGCGTGTGCGTCCTTACCGTTGTCCTCGTACTGGCCTGGTTCACCCCGGTGCTTTCGGTGAGCACAGTCGAGATCGACGGTTTGGTCGCGGTGCCCGAGGAACAGGTGCGCGACAGACTCGAGATCCCGTCCGCCCGCTCGATGTTGCGCATCGACACCGATGCGATGGCTCAGCGGGTGGCGAGCATTCCGAAGGTCCGCACCGCACGGGTGCAGCGCGTATTTCCGTCCACCGTCAGGGTGACGGTGGTGGAGCGCGCGCCAGTACTGTTCTGGGACAGTCCGCAAGGCGCGCATCTGATGGATGCGGAGAGTGTGGAGTTCGCGATCGAAGACGCGCCCATCGGTGTTCCGAAACTCACCGCCGAACATCCCGGCGGCGCCGATCCGGTCACCCGTGCCGCGGTGTCGGTTCTGTCGGTATTGCCCTCGGCGCTGGTCGTGCAAGTGGACGAGGTTGTCGCGCGGTCGATTTCGAATATTTCACTGAACCTGCGTGACGGTCGCACGGTATTGTGGGGAGGAACTAATGACGCGGAACGCAAGGCGGCCGTGGTGATGCCGCTGTTGACCCGCGATGGAACGGTGTTCGATGTTTCGAGTCCGAATCTGGTCACGGTAAAGTGATCGATACCCATTGTGCCCAGGGGTTTTTCGATGGAACTGTGACCGCAGTGGGAACAGCCCAGCGAGACCGCGGGTTCGGGGGCAACCGTTCACGATACGACGTGTTGCGCGGCGAGACGAGAGGGATCACACAAGATTCTGTCAGTCGTTTCGGCGCGCCTGCGCGCCTATCGCGGCGGCTGCGAATAGCGTTCCGCAGCAGTCGGATACTTGACATAACGCTAACCCTATGGTTGAGCTTTAGGGTTTGCCCGGACTTGCCGAAGACCGAATGTCGAGAATTCGAAAACGACAGACTTAGATCGAAGGAAGGCGAGAGCCCATGACGCCCCCGCACAACTACCTTGCTGTGATCAAGGTCGTCGGTATCGGCGGCGGCGGCGTGAATGCCGTCAACCGGATGATCGAACAGGGACTCAAGGGAGTCGAGTTCATCGCGGTCAACACCGACGCGCAGGCGCTGCTGATGAGCGATGCCGACGTCAAACTCGACGTCGGCCGTGAGCTCACGCGCGGTCTGGGCGCTGGTGCCGACCCGGAGGTCGGCCGCAAGGCCGCCGAGGATCACAAGGACGAGATCGAAGAGGTGCTCAAGGGCGCCGATATGGTCTTCGTCACCGCGGGTGAGGGCGGTGGCACCGGTACCGGTGGCGCACCCGTCGTCGCGAGCATCGCGCGCAAACTCGGCGCGCTCACCATCGGTGTGGTCACGAGGCCGTTTTCCTTCGAGGGCAAGCGGCGTGGCAATCAGGCCGAAGTGGGCATCAACCTGCTGCGCGAATCCTGCGACACGCTGATCGTCATCCCGAACGATCGACTGCTGCAGCTCGGCGATGCGGCGGTCAGCCTGATGGACGCCTTCCGCTCCGCCGATGAGGTGCTGCTCAACGGTGTGCAGGGCATTACCGACCTGATCACCACCCCGGGTCTGATCAATGTCGACTTCGCCGACGTGAAGAGCGTGATGTCCGGTGCGGGAAGCGCTTTGATGGGTATCGGTTCGGCGCGCGGGGAGGGCCGTTCGGTCAAGGCCGCCGAATCGGCGATCAATTCGCCACTGCTCGAGGCGTCAATGGATGGTGCGCACGGCGTGCTGCTCTCGATCGCGGGCGGTTCGGATCTGGGTCTGTTCGAAATCAACGAGGCGGCCTCGCTGGTGCAGGAGGCCGCGCATATCGAGGCGAATATCATCTTCGGTACCGTCATCGACGATTCACTCGGCGATGAGGTTCGCGTCACGGTGATCGCCGCCGGTTTCGACGGCGGCGGTCCGGCTCGGCGCACCTTCGAGGCGGGCCGCGGTGCGATCGGCTCGGGCCGGGCCGGTGAGATCGGCCAGACCAGCCGGACCAGTGAGATCGCCGCGTCCGCGCGCACCGAAACCGCTTCCACCGCAGGTCAAACCGGCTCGACTCGGGGCGCGGTGCCCAGCTACCGGGATTCCGAGCGGGCCCGCACGCTGGCCGAGCCGACTGTCACGCACAATACGCGCTCGCATATCGAGCCGCCCGATACCGATGACGACGACGATGTCGACGTGCCGTCGTTCATGCGCCGGTAGGCACGAGCTACGCGGTCGGCCGGCTGGCACACTGGGCGGTATGCCCACGGAACAACAGATCTGGTACGCACATGGGTAACTCGTCGAGTACGCCCAGCACCCAGCTGATCGCAGGACCGCCGGCCCGCGACGGTGATGTTGATGCGCCCGACGTCCGGCAAAAGGTCCGAGGAGGCGGGGGAGCCGTTCGACGAGTGACCACCACCAGGGCGGGCGGTTTCTCGGCGCCGCCATACGATTCGTTCAATCTCGGGGATCATGTGGGGGACGACCCGGCGGCCGTACAGCGGAACCGGGACCGGCTGGCCGCGGGGATCGGCCTGACACCGGATCGGTTCGTGTGGATGGAACAGATCCACGGGCGCAATGTGGAAATCATCGATGGGCCGCGGGATGCGCCGGTGCCTGCCACCGACGCGTTGGTGACGACCGTGCCGGGTCTGGCACTGGTGGTGCTCACCGCGGACTGCGTACCGATCCTGCTATCCGATGACGAGGCGGGCGTGATCGCGGCCGTGCACGCCGGTCGGATCGGCGCGCGCATCGGCATCGTGCCGCGCGTCCTGGACGCGATGGTTTCGGCCGGTGCCCGCATCGACCGGATCGGTGCGTTCCTGGGCCCGGCCGCATCGGGTCGTCAATACGAGGTGCCCGCCGCGATGCGCGCAGATGTCGAGGCGCATCTGCCCGGCAGCGCGACAACCACCGTGCGCGGCACGCCCGGACTCGACCTGCGCGCCGGAATCAACAGACAGCTGACCGAGGCCGGAATCGGCGGAGTCGCCATCGACCCGCGCTGCACGATCGAGGACAAGACGCTGTTCAGTCATCGCCGCGGCGCACCGACCGGGCGCATCGCCGGTGTCATCTGGATGCAGGCGGACGCATGAGTACGGAATCCATTGCGGCCGAGGCCATGGACGGCCGTACCGCCGAACTCGCCGCGAATCTCGCCGATCTGAACAAGCGAATCGGCGCGGCTTGTCATGCGGCCGGGCGTGATCCGGGCTCGGTGCGGCTGCTGCCCGTGACGAAGTTCTTCCCGGCCGCCGATATCGCCATCCTGCACCGCTTGGGCTGCAGGGAATTCGGCGAGTCCAGGGAGCAGGAGGCCACCGCGAAGGTCGCCGAATTGGCCGACCTCGCGCAGGTGCGCTGGCACATGATCGGTCGGCTGCAGCGCAACAAGGCCAGGATCGTCGCGCGCTGGGCACATACCGTGCATTCGGTCGACAGCGAACGTCTGGCAACAGCCCTTGACACCGCGGCGCGGGCCGCCCTCGACGCCGGGGAGCGCGATGAACCGGTTCGCGTCTTGGTCCAGGTGAGCCTGGACGAGGATCCGGGGCGTGGTGGCGTCGCCCCGGAAGATCTTGTGGCACTGACCGATCGGGTGGCCACCGCACCCGGACTGCAGTTCGCGGGCCTGATGGCGATTCCCCCGCTCGACGCCGTGCCCGACGATGCTTTTGCGCGCCTTGCACATTTGCACGCACTGGTGCGCACGGACCATCCCGAAGCGACCGAACTCTCCGCGGGCATGTCGAACGATCTGGAATCGGCGATCGAACACGGTTCTACCTGTGTGCGTGTCGGTACCGCTTTGATGGGCGCTCGACCGATAACCTCGGCGTAGCAAAGAAACCTCATCAGTCACATTCGACACATATGCTGGGACTGGAGAGGACTGAGCAAGACTTCAACACCCGGCCGCCACCGGGGCCGAAGGAAGGTCTATGAAATGAGCACGCTGCACAAGTTCAAGGCGTACTTCGGCATGGTTCCGCTCGAGGATTACGAAGACGACTATGTCGCCGAACCCGCCCCTCGGGGCATGGACGAGCGCGGCTCACGTCGGCCCCGACCCCGTGACTATTCCGAGCGCGCCGGTTACGGCGCGGACCGGTATGCCGACGACCGCTACGACGACGAGCCGGATTACCCTGAGCCGGCGTACAAGTCGCCGTACAAGGCGGGATACCCGGTGTCTCGGCGCGACGATTATGTCGACGAGCCTTATACGGACGACCGCTACGACGCGCGGCCGCGTCCCACCAGGATCGATGCCGCACCGGGCGCGTCTCGATTCCGTGCGGGCGGTAATGCGCCGATGCTGCGGGGAGCCACCAGGGGTGCGCTCGCCGTCGATCCCGAGGCCGAGGAGCGGCGGCTGGAGGAGCGCGTGCGCCCCGAGCCCGCACCCGCACGCCGGCCGGGGATCTTCGAGGACGGAGGTCCCTTGTCCAAGATCACGACGCTGCGCCCGCGCGACTACAGCGAGGCCCGCATCATCGGTGAACGCTTCCGCGAGGGCAACCCGGTGATCATGGATCTGGTCGAGCTGAGCAATGCCGACGCGAAGCGGCTGGTCGACTTCGCCGCCGGCCTCGCCTTCGCTCTGCGTGGCTCATTCGACAAGGTCGCGACCAAAGTGTTCCTGCTCTCACCCGCCGATGTCGATGTCTCGGCCGAAGAACGTCGCAGGATCGCCGAAACCGGCTTCTACAACCAGAAATAGCGCTTCTGATCCGGGGGTTCTGTTAGACCCGTTGCGTATCGGGCTGACGTTTTCGAGCGACCTGCGAGTCGTCGCCAGCGGTGTGGTCACTTTGCGCGGCGCGGATTTTGGGGCAGAGTAAGGTCGTGGCCTTGTTTGCGGTGCTCTACTTCGTGCTGTTCATCTTCTGGCTGTTGTTGATCAGCCGAGTGATCGTCGAGTTCATCCGTAGCTTTGCCCGAGACTGGCGCCCGAGTGGGTTCGTCGTCGTGATCCTCGAGGTGATCTTCACGATCACTGATCCTCCGGTGAAACTCCTGAGGCGGTTGATACCACCGGTGTCATTGGGAGGAATTCGGCTCGATCTGTCGATTATGGTCCTGCTTTTCGTCGTCTTCATCTCGATGACGTTTGTGGGCGGCCACGCCGACGGGTAGCCCAGGTGTGACAGAATGAACCGAGAAGATAGCTTGCTAGATCTGCTAGATCTCCAAAAGACGCGCGAAGGGATCCTTCCATGCCGCTGACCCCAGCCGATGTGCACAACGTCGCGTTCAGCAAACCGCCGATCGGGAAGCGCGGCTACAACGAGGATGAGGTGGACGCGTTCCTGGATCTCGTGGAACAGGAGCTCTCGCGTCTGATCGAGGAGAACGCTGACCTGCGCCAGCGGGTTGCCGAACTCGATGCGGAACTGGCAGATGCCAAGAAGAATCGCGGTCCGGCCAATGCGAATGCGGTGAAAGCGCCGGTTCAGCAAGCTCCGCCACCGCAACCCGAGCCCATCAAGCCACCGGTTCAGCAGGCGCCGCCGCCACCTCCGATGCCGGTCGCGGTACCGGTAGCCAAGGATGCGCCGAGTGCCGACGCGAATCTGCAGGCGGCCAAGGTACTCAGCCTCGCCCAGGAGATGGCGGACCGGCTGACCAGCGATGCAAAGCTCGAAGCCGAGAATCTGCTGTCGAATGCGCGGGCAAATTCCGAACGTCTGGTCGGCGATGCGCGGACCCGCTCGGAGGCGATGATCGCGGATGCCCGGCAGAAGTCGGACGCGATGCTTTCGGATGCTCAGACGCGTTCGGACAACCAGCTACGGCAGGCCAAGGAGAAGGCCGATGCGTTGCAGGCCGACGCCGAGCGCAAGCACACCGAGATCATGGCCACCATCACCCAGCAGCGCAGCGTCCTGGAGAGCCGGATCGAGCAGCTCAAGACGTTCGAGCGGGAATACCGCGTGCGGCTGAAGTCGTACCTGGAATCCCAGCTCGAGGAGCTGGAGAACCGTGGCTCGGCGGTGCCGGTGGACGGCGGCGAGGCCTTCGTCGATGCCAATACGGCGAACAATCTCGCTCCCGCCTCGTTCGCCAAGGGCGCCAAGTAATCTCGTAGTAGAGAGATATCTCCGCTGTAGTTGCTGTTCCGAGTAGCTAGAGGTACGCCGAGCCGCCTGGCATGCCTAGGGGGTCAATATGCTGGTCTTGACGCTCGTCCTTGCCGCGATCGGGTTCGCCCTGCTAGTGGCCGCGCTGACCACTGGGTCGGTGCTGTGGGCCTGGGGGTGCATCCTTGTCTGTATCGTGGGCGCTGTGCTGTTGCTGGTGAGCGCGCTTTCCATGCGCAGCTCCGATAGCGATACCGCGCCGCCACCTGGTCGGCATGCGAAACGGTAATCGTGGGCCCGACAAACTGGTTTGACCGTCCTGGTTAGAATCAAACATGTAATTGGCGTAGATCCGGCCATCACCGGGGAGTCTTCGGAAGAACGGTGCGCGGGCCGCACTCAGTAGAACCGAACGGGTGAGCCCGTCACAGCTCGAAACGAGAGGTCCTGGTTGGTCGCGCGGATCGGCGCGCCGCTCGGACAAGCGGGGTGGTACCGCGGTTTCGACGCAACCGGCGTCGTCATCGTCCCCGTGCTGACACATACGCGCCACGGCGCGGCGGCACGAGGAGACGGATCCGCGATGGCGGACGAACCTTCCAGCAGCGCATACCCGCGCGTCGATCTGGGTGCTGGCAGCGGGGCATCCTTCCCTGACCTGGAACGTCGGGTACTCGACGCCTGGGCCACCGACGACACCTTCCGCGCCAGCATCGAGAACCGTTCGGGAGCAGCGGAGTTCGTCTTCTACGACGGCCCGCCGTTTGCCAACGGGTTGCCACATTACGGACATCTACTCACCGGGTACGTCAAGGATGTGGTCCCGCGTTTCCAGACGATGCGCGGTAAGCAGGTCGATCGACGTTTCGGCTGGGACTGCCACGGATTGCCCGCGGAAATCGAAGCGGAAAAGCAGCTCGGTATCACGGACAAATCACAGATCGATGCCATGGGGCTCGCGGAATTCAACGCCGCCTGTAAATCGTCGGTACTGCGCTACACCGGGGAATGGCGTAATTATGTGACGCGTCAGGCCCGCTGGGTCGACTTCGACAACGACTACAAGACGTTGGATCTCGACTTCATGGAGTCGGTGATGTGGGCGTTCAAGTCGCTGTACGACAAGGGCCTGATCTACCAGGGTTTCCGGGTGCTGCCCTACAGCTGGTACGAACAGACCCCGCTGTCGAATCAGGAAAGCCGGCTCGACGACGCCTACCGGATGCGCCAGGATCCGGCCGTCACCGTGGATATGGTGCTGCGTGTGCCCGGCGAGCATCCGCTGCATGAACTCGACGGCACCAACGCACTGATCTGGACCACTACGCCGTGGACGCTGCCGTCGAACCTCGCGATCGCGGTACATCCGGATGTGCGCTACGTGCATGTGCGCGGCGCCGACGGCAAGCGCTACCTGCTGGCCGCCGAACGGGTTTCGCACTACGCCCGCGAATTCGGCGTCGAGCCCGAGATCCTGGGCGAGTTCGACGGTGCCGCCCTCGCGGATCTGTCCTACGCACCGCCGTTCGACTTCTTCGTCGGCCACCCCAACGCGCACCGCGTGCTGACCGCCGACTACGTGACCACCGACTCCGGCACCGGAATCGTGCACCTCGCACCGGCTTTCGGTGAGGAGGATATGGATGTCGCCAGCGCCAACGGCATCGAGCTCGTGCAGCCGCTGGATCCGGGCGGCAAGTTCACCTCGATGGTGCCGCCGTACGAGGGCCTGATGGTCTTCGACGCCAATCCGGTGATCATCAAGGATCTCAAGGCGGCCGGAAAGCTGCTGCGACACGAGACGATCGAGCACTCCTACCCGCACAGCTGGCGCTCCGGTCAGCCGCTGATCTACATGGCGGTACCGTCGTGGTTCGTCGCGGTGACCAACTTCCGCGATCGGATGGTCGAGCTGAACAAACAGATCACCTGGGTGCCCGAGCACATCCGCGACGGACAGTTCGGTAAATGGCTCGAGGGTGCGCGGGACTGGAATATCAGTCGCAACCGGTACTGGGGCAGTCCGATCCCGGTGTGGATCTCCGATGATCCGGCCTACCCGCGGATCGACGTGTACGGCTCGCTCGACGAGTTGGAGCGGGACTTCGGTGTGCGCCCGACCGATCTGCACCGTCCGACCATCGACGAGCTGACCCGGCCGAATCCGGATGATCCGACCGGCGAGTCGACCATGCGCCGGGTGCCGGAGGTGCTGGACTGCTGGTTCGATTCGGGCTCGATGCCGTATGCCCAGGTGCACTACCCGTTCGAGAACAAGGAGTGGTTCGACGGCGGCAGGAACGGCGAGGGGCACTTCCCCGGCGATTTCATCGTCGAGTACAACGGGCAGACCCGCGGCTGGTTCTACAACCTGCACGTGCTCTCGACCGCGCTGTTCGACAGTCCGGCCTTCAAAACCGTTGTCGCGCACGGCATCGTGCTCGGTGACGACGGGCTGAAGATGAGCAAGTCCAAGGGCAACTACCCGGATGTGAACGAGGTGTTCGACCGGGACGGCTCCGATGCGATGCGCTGGTTCCTGATGAGTTCGCCGGTCCTGCGCGGGGGCAATCTCATCGTCACCGAGCGCGGCATCCGCGAGGGGGTCAGCCATGCGCTGCGCCCGCTGTGGAACGCGTGGACCTTCCTGCAGCTGTACGCCTCGAAATTCGGTGTATGGCGCACGGATTCGCCGCATGTGCTGGATCGTTACATCCTGGCCAAACTGGCCGCGACCCGGGATGTGATGACCGAGGCGCTCGAGGTCTACGACATCGCCGGTGCCTGCGAGGAATTGCGTGCCTTCGCCGACGCGCTCACCAATTGGTATGTGCGCCGGTCGCGTTCGCGCTTCTGGGAGGAGGACCGGGATGCGGTCGACACACTGCATACGGTGCTCGAGGTCGTCACCCGGCTGGCCGCGCCACTGCTGCCACTGATCTCCGAGGTGATCTGGCGCGGGCTGACCGGTGAGCAGTCGGTGCACCTGGCCGATTGGCCCAAGGAGGGTGAGCTGCCGGAGGATCCGGATCTGGTCGCCGCCATGGACGAGGTCCGCGTGGTCTGCTCGACGGTGCTGAGCCTGCGCAAGGCGCAGAACCTGCGGGTGCGTCTGCCGCTGGCCGAGGTCACCATCGCCGCGCCCGATGCCGAGCGGCTGCGGCCGTTCGCCGACATCATCGCCGATGAGGTGAACGTCAAGAAGGTCGACCTGACCACCGATGTCGCCGTGCACGGCCGTTTCGAACTGGTCGTGAACGCCCGCGCCGCGGGCCCGCGCCTCGGCAAGGAAGTGCAGACGGTGATCAAGGCGGTGAAGGCGGGCGAATGGTCCGAGAACGCCGCCGGTGTGGTCACCGCGGCGGGCATCGAACTGCTGCCGGAGGAGTACACCCAGCGCTTGGTCGCGGCCGAGCCGGAGTCCACGGCGGCCCTGCCCGGCAACGCTGGCCTGGTCGTACTCGATTCGGTGGTGACCGAGGAACTCGAGGCCGAGGGCTGGGCCCGCGATGTGATCCGCGATCTGCAGGAGACGCGAAAGTCACTGGGGCTGGATGTCTCCGATCGCATCACCGTGGTGCTCGCGGTGCCCGCCGACAAGCAGAAGTGGGCACAGGTGCACCGCGACCTCATCGCGGGCGAAATCCTCGCCACCGAGCTGACTTTCGGTGATCCGGGCGTGGATGCCGCCGAAATCGTCGGTGGTGTGCGGGTGTCGATCGCGAAGGTCTGACGCGGCGGTTCGGCTGGAGCGCGGTCGCTCGGCCGGTGGTCGGGGCGGGATCTCGAGGGAGACATGGCCGCTAGGTGGGAATGGCGCCGAGTTGCTGCAACTGCGCGAAGACGTCGACGACTCCCCAGATCTCGGCGATCCGTC
>NZ_JBFAWD010000040.1:0-58164 GCF_040680135.1 Nocardia sp. NPDC052112
AATATCGGTCATGCTCAGGCGGCTGCTGGTGTGGGTGGTGTGATCAAGATGGTCATGGCGATGCGGCACGGGGTGTTGCCGCGGACGCTGCATGTCGATGCGCCCAGTTCCAAGGTTGATTGGTCCGAGGGCCATATCCGTTTGTTGACCGAGGCGGTGGTGTGGCCGGAGGTGGATCGGCCGCGGCGTGCGGGTGTGTCCTCGTTCGGCATCAGTGGCACCAACGCTCATGTCATCATCGAACAGGCCCCGGTGCCGATGATGGAGCCGGAGCCTGTGGTCAAGTCCGCGCCGGCGGGCGGGTTGCTGCCATGGGCGGTCTCGGCCCGCAGCGCCGATGCTCTCGCCGCGCAGGGCGCTCGCCTGGCATCGCATGTGGTCGACCGTGATCCGATCGATGTCGGCTTCTCGCTGGCGTCGTCGCGCAGTGTCTTCGAGCATCGGGCCGTTGTGGTGGCCGATGACCGTGCGGGGCTGCTCGCGGGCGTGCGGGCGCTGGCCGCCGGTGCGCCGGCATCCGGTGTGGTTTCCGGCCGCGTGCTGGCGGGTTCGACGGGTGTGGTGTTCTCGGGTCAGGGTGCGCAGTGGGCTGGTATGGCCGCCGGGCTGCGGACTGCGTATCCGGTGTTCGCCGAGCATTTCGATGCGATTGTCGCCGAGTTGGATCCGCTTTTGGGGCAGTCGGTTTCGTTGGGCGTGGCGTTGAATGGCGACGACCTTGTCGATCGGACGGTGTTTGCGCAGGCGGGGTTGTTCGCGTTCGAGGTGGCGTTGTTTCGGTTGCTCGAATCGTGGGGTGTGTGTGTGGATGTGGTGGCTGGTCATTCGATTGGTGAGGTTGTTGCTGCGTATGTGGCGGGTGTGTTGTCGTTGTCGGATGCGTGTGTGTTGGTGGCGGCGCGTGGTCGTTTGATGCAGGCGTTGCCTGCTGGTGGGGCGATGGTCGCTGTGGGTGCGTCCGAGGCTGATGTGCGGCCTTTGCTGGTCGGTGGGGTGTCGATTGCGGCGGTGAATGGTCCGTCGTCGGTGGTGCTTTCCGGTGTCGAGGATGCGGTCGTCGCTGTTGTCGGGGTGTGCATCGAGCGTGGTTGGCGGACGCGTCGGTTGCGGGTTTCGCATGCTTTCCATTCGGCGTTGATGGAGCCGATGTTGGTCGAGTTCGCTTCGGTGATTGCGGGTTTGGTTTTCTCGCGGCCGAGCATCCCGGTGGTGTCGACGGTGACCGGTGCGCGGATCACCGATGAGATGTCGGATCCTGCGTATTGGGTCGGTCAGGTCCGGGATACGGTCCGTTTCGCCGATGCCGTCGCGGCGATGGCGGGTCTGGGTGTAGTCCGGTTCGCCGAGGTCGGCCCGGATGCGGTGCTGACACCGATGATCGCCCAAACCCTGGACACCGCAACAACTATCGCGCTGTCGAAACGAAACACAGCGGACTCCGCGATCGTGCTGACCGGCCTCGCCCGACTGCACGTCTCGGGTGCGACGGTGGATTGGACGACGTACTACGCCGGCACCGGCGGCGTGCGGATCGACCTGCCGACCTATGGCTTCCAGCACCGCCGCTTCTGGTCCACCGGCCCGCTGCACACCGGCGAGGCGCATGCACTCGGCTTGCGGTCCACCGACCACCCGATGCTGGGTGCCCTGGTGGCACAGCCGGAGAGCGGCGGCGTCCGATTCACCGGCCGCCTGTCCACGAACACTCATCCCTGGCTGGCCGATCACGACGTGCTCGGCACGGTGTTGCTGCCGGGCACCGGATTCGTCGAACTGGCCGCCCACGTCGGCGACCAGGTCGACTGCCCGGAGCTGGCGGAACTCACCCTGCTGGCGCCACTGGTGTTCCAAGGGCAGGCGGGCGTCGATATCCAGGTGATCCTCGGCGACGGCGACGACACCGGTCGCCGACGGCTCGACGTCTACTCCCGGCGGGACGGCGACGATCCGTCGGTGCCGTGGACGCACCACGCGCAGGGCACGGTGAGCCCGAGCCGGGAAACCGATTCACCGGATGACTGGACGGACTTCGTACGGTGGCCACCGGCCGGTGCCACGGACATCGAATTGGCCGGCGCCTATGACGTACTCGCCGACCACGGCTATAACTACGGGCCAGCCTTCCGCGGACTGGAAGCCCTGTGGCGCCGCGGTGAGGACCTCTTCGCCGAGGTCGCGCTGCCCGAGCCGACCGCCACCCAGGGCTATGGCGTGCATCCGGCGCTGTTGGACGCGGCCATGCACGCGCTGTCCTTCGGTCTCCCGCAGGGCGTGGACGAGCAGGCCGAGCGGCCGACCCTGGTGCCGTTCGTCTGGTCGTCGGTGCGGGTGCACGCCGACGGAACCCGGCGGGTGCGGGTGCGATTGTCCTGGCTGAACCAGGGCGAGGTCGCCCTGGCCATGACCGATCCCGCTGGGGCACCACTGTTGTCCGTCGGGTCGCTCGCGCTGCGCCCGATGT
This sequence comes from Nocardia sp. NPDC052112, assembly GCF_040680135.1. NCBI lineage: Bacteria > Bacillati > Actinomycetota > Actinomycetes > Mycobacteriales > Nocardiaceae > Nocardia > Nocardia sp. NPDC052112. Next base: position 2,462 of record NZ_JBFAWD010000040.1, read on the forward strand.
CGATCGACCTGCTCTCGGCCGCAACCCGATCCGCGCCGGACGGGCGGTACGAGCTCAGCTGGCGGCCAGGGCCGGAACTGCGCTCGGCGGGTTCGTGGGCCGGGTGGGGGTCGGCTGCGTCGGCCTCGGTCGTCGTGTTCTGCCCCCCGGTCGACGGCGACGACGAGCCGGCCCGGTTGCGCACCGCGCTGCACCGCACGCTCGGCGTCGTACAGGAGTTCCTGCGCGAGGATCGCTACGCGGCAAGCACTTTGGCTGTGGTCACCGACGCTGCCGCCGGTCCGGCCACGGCCGCGGTGTGGGGCCTGGTGCGTGCGGCGCAGGCGGAGCATCCCGGGCGGATCGTGCTCGTCGAGGCCACGGCTGAGACCACCCCGGATCACCTTGCCGCCGCGGCGATGTCGGGTGAACCGGAATTGGCCGTCCGGGCGGACGGGACACGGGTGCCGCGGCTCGTGCGGGCCGCGCCGCCCGAGTCGGACCCGCGGGCACCCTGGGATCCGGAACGGACGGTACTGATCACCGGTGGCACCGGCGGAATCGGTCGTCACCTCGCCAGGCACCTGGTGAGCGAACACGGTGTGCGGCACCTGCTGCTGGCCGGCCGCCGCGGACCGGATGCCGCCGCGGATCTCGTCGCGGAATTGACCGACCTCGGTGCCCGGGTGCGCGTGGCCGCCTGCGACGTCGCGGACCGAAATGCGTTGCGAGAACTGCTCGCTTCGGTCCCGGCCGAGTATCCCCTCGGCGCGGTCGTGCATGTGGCGGGTGTTGCCCACAACGGGATGCTCGAGACCTCGACACCGGAGCAGATCGATTACTCCCTCGGTGCCAAGGCCGACGCGGCCTGGTATCTGCACGAGCTCACCCGGGCCGCCGGCCTGTCCGCCTTCGTGCTGATCTCCTCGGTGGCGGGGTCGATCCTGCCCGCCGGCCAGGGCGGATACGCGGCAGCCAACGCGTTCCTCGACGCGCTCGCCACCCACCGGCACGCCGAAGGTCTGCCGGCCACCGCGCTCGCCTATGGTCTGTGGGATATCGAAACGGGCCTGTCACAGTGGCTGAGCCAGGCCGACCGGCAGCGCATGCGCCGCCAGGGTCTGCCGCCACTGGCCGCGGGCAAGGCGCTCGAATTGTTCGATACCGCAGTAGCTTCGGAGACCCCGGCGAGCATCCTGACCGAGATCGATCTGCCCGCCCTGCGGGCTCGGGACGCGGTGCCCGCGCTGCTGCGCGACCTGGCCAAACGAGCCGGGCGGCGGCAGAGCGTCGGGGCCGAGGACACGGGTGCGCTGCGTCGGCAACTGGCCCAGCTCCCGGAGTCCGAGCAGGAAGAGTTGCTTCGCAAGCACATTCTCGAGACCGCGGCCAGGCTGCTGGGGCATGAGAGCGTCGATGCTCTCGACCCGGAGCGGGATTTTCTCGAATCGGGATTCGACTCACTGGCAGCCATGGAGCTGCGGACCACGCTCAACGCGTCCACCGGACTGACACTCCCGACCGCCGCGATCTTCGATCACAAGACACCGGCGGCTCTGGCCCGATACCTGCGGAAGGAGCTCAGTCAAGGCTCACGAAGCGGCAATGAGCAAGTCGGCGAGGATGATTCGTTGTATGGGATGTTCCGTGGCGCGGTAGCGTCCGGCCAATCCGGGAAGGGCTTCGCCTTGTTGCGGGCGGCGGCGGAGCTGCGCGAGCAGTTTTCCTCGGCGCACGAACTGGACCGACTGCCGGTGCCCACCCGACTCGGCGCGGGCTTCGCCCTGCCGCGCATCATTTGCCTCGCGCCGCCGCTGGCCACCGGCGGCGCGCACCAATACGCCCGGATCGTTTCGCATTTGCGAACCGCCCGTGACGTTTCGGCGCTGGCTCCGATCGGTTGCCGGACGGGAGAGCCACTTCCGGCGACGCCGACGGCGGCCGCGGAAGCATTGGCGCGCGCTGTCCTGGAGGCGGCGCAGGGCGATCCGTTCGTTCTGCTCGGCTACTCCTCGGGCGGGCTGCTGGCTTACCGCGTCACCGAGCACCTGGAAGCGGCCGGTGGCCCAGCGCCCGCGGGCGTAGTCATGCTGGACACCTACAAGGTGCACGATGACAGCGAATGGCTGCTGCGAGCGATGGCCGACCACATGGTGTCGAACGAAGCCACATTCGGTCGCTTCGACCGGGATCGACTGACGGGTATGGGTCGGTACGTGCAGCTGCTACAGCAGATGATGCCCGGCTCCGTCGCCACACCCGCGCTGTTCGTCCAGTGCGCCCAGAACTTCCTGGGGAGCGCATCGGATCGCGTGGACTGGCAGGCCGAACCGTGGGATTCGATGCACACCGTTGTTTCGGTACCGGCTAACCACTTCTCGATCCTGGAGGACGGTTCGGCGGATGTTGCCGAAGCGATCGAGCGCTGGCTCGAGGGCTAGGAACAACGACCGGGTGGGCGAGTTGCTCACCCGGTCGTTGCGGCGCTAGCTCGAGAGCGCTCGGGTGCAATGATCGCGAATCAGCTGTCCTATCGGTTGGCGATTCGCATCGATGAAGAAATGACCGCCTGGAAATGATTTCGCGAAGAAGCTTCCCGTGGTGTGCGAGCCCCATACCTCGATTTCCGCGAGACTCGCATCGGGGTCACGGTCGCCGACCATCGCGACGATAGGGCTGCTGACCATCGCGTCCGCACTGCACTCGTAGGTCTCGATGGCTCGATAGTCGTTCCTGACGATCGACAGGATCAGCTCTCGAAATTCGGGATCCTCGAGCAACGCCGCCGGTGTACCGCCGAACTGCAGTAGCTGCTCACAGAGTTCTCGATCGCGCAACAGGTGCACACGCAACTCGGGTTGCGCGGCCGAAGGCGCGCGCCGACCGGAGGCGAACAGGACCCGCGCGCGCACTCCCAATTTCTGCTCGAGCCGCGCGCAGGCCTCGAAAGCTACGACAGATCCCATACTGTGCCCGAACAAGGAGAAATCCTGGGCCCCCTCGACCGCTGCTATCAGCTCGGGCAGCAGGCCATCGACGAGGCCGGAGATATTCCCCACGAGCGGTTCACGTCTTCTATCCTGTCGCCCCGGATACTGAACAGCGAGAACCTCATATTCTGCCCCCACGCATTCGGCCAATGGCCCGAAGGATATGGCCGAGCCGCCCGCGTGCGGGAAGCAGACCAATTTATGAGATCCATCACCCGGCGCGGGGGACAGGGGACGTAGCCAGCTGCTACCCATAGGGTGGAGAGCCTTTCGTTACGGCGAGCTAGCGGCTCGATGGTGTGTGCTCGAGCCGCACGACCGCACTCCAAGGCTTCCACGAATTTTCGAGCGGCTTGCGGGGATCCGGTTGTGGGAAGAGCATGAACGGCTTCATGAACCAGGGCAGTCGGTGGAACCGGTGGGCCGCCGAGGCCAGCAGGTTCACCTCGTCGGCCGTCCAGCCGAGGTCGGCGAAGAAGCCGAGCGGATCGACCGGACCGAACTGCCAGGGGGCGTTGGCCAGCAGTTCGGTGGTGGCTCTGCCCATTCGCTTCACAATCGCCTGGTTATTGACATCCATTGCCCACCAAGCAATTTCAGGACGAGACAGCGCGGCGGCCAAGCCGGCGACGTCGTCGTCGCTGAGGTAGTAGACCAGCCCCTCGGTGAGCACCAGCGCGCGCTGCGCACCAGCGAGGGCCTCGTCCAGGAACTGCCGCCGGGCCTCGGGATCAGCGAGGTCCACCGCCGTGCGGGTGAGTGCGCAGCGCGGCGACTCCCCGGTCAGCAGCTTGTTCTTCTCGGCGACCAATTCAGGGAGATCGGCCTCTATCCACGGGAATTCGGCGGGCAACTCCAGCCGGTACGGGCGGGTATCCATACCCGCGGCCATATTGACCACCAGATCGCAGCCCTGCGCGATGGTCTTCAGGATCAGGTCGTCGATGAGCTTGGTCCGGGTGACCAGATTCCAGCCATTGAGCATCAAGCGCGGTGTGTGGGCGGCTATGGCGCGGCCCCGCTCCCCGGCGACTCGGTCGGCGAGGGGATCGTGAAAGAGGGCGTCCGGCCGTGCGGATTCGGTGGCGCGGAAGGCGGCCACCCATCGGGCGGTGTCGGAAACATTGGTAACTAGTTCAGCGGTCTCGGCCACCAGTGCAGTCTTGCACAGCAAACGAAACGCCGCTCAAAGGTAGCAGGCGCGCACGACCGGGGCTCTACGGAGCTTTCCACTACGCCGAGCGAGTCGTGTTGCCGCCCAAGTGGATCTCGGTGCGGGCGGCCCCGCCGACAGTAGCGGCAATCGGCTGACCAGCTAACGGATCGTGCGGTGACCGTCCCGTGCCACTGGACTCGACCCGCGAAAGTCGCCGGCTCAGGATGCCGAATATTGACTGGACAACCTGAGTCGTGCCGGGAAGACCGGGCAGCGGAAAGGGTGAATTCCCAAGTGCGGGAACAAGTGCTGGTCAGCCCACACTGCATCGGCGGCCCGGATGTCCTACGATCGCGGAATCTGCTAGTAGCTCGGGACGAACTATGCTGTGCACATCCATCGAAACGCGCCGGGTCGAAGCCGTTGACGCGATCGGCGCGGTCGAATGGGATGACCTTGTTCCGCCGGGCGAGCTGTTCTGCAGCTATGCCTGGCTGCGCCATCTGGATGAGGTGGCAGGCCCGCATCCGGTCCTGACGATCAGCATCGGTAATCGGATCACCGGTGCGACTGCGCTCTGGGATGGCGAGCAAACGCCAGGGCTGTTCCATCTGCCGGAATTCTTTCCGAAGGTTCCGGGCCCGTGGCAGCGCACGTTCGTCTGGCTCGGCGCCCGTCGGTCGGTGCGCAACGGTCTGATCTGCACGGCTGGGCCGCAACGGTCGGCGACGTTGGCGCACCTGCTGGCCGGTTCGCTCGATTACGCCCGGGAGAACGGGCATGTCGGGGTGGTCATGCCGTATCTCCCGGTAAGTGCCGCAAGAGAACTCGGGCGCGCGCATCCCGCCGCTCACGTGCTACTGCATGCTGCCGAGGCTACGGTCGCGGTGCCCCCACGTGGAACCGCGGATTTTGTCGAGCATGCGGGCGGACACAACCGCAAGCGACGACTCCGAGAGCTCCGTGACTTCGCGGCCGCCGACTTCACCCTGGAATGGGTCGATCTCACCGTCGAGATCGAGGCCGTGATAGCACCGCTGATCGCAGCCACCCGCCGCAGATACGGCAGTGGCCAAGGTGTCGCGTGGATGTTGGGTGTTTTTGCCGCACAGCGCCGAGTCGGTCTGCTCGACCACGCAAAAGTGTTGCTGTGCCATCGAAATGGCAGGCTGGCCACCGTTGCCGTGTGTTACCGCCACGGCGACAGCCTGCACGGCCGGTATTTCGGCGCGGACGAGGCGGTGAGCCGAGACGGGTACCCGTATTTCGTCACCACCTGTTATGCCCCCATCGATTACGCCGCACACAATGGGTTATCCCGGCTCTTCCTGTCGACCTCCGCACTGGAAGCAAAGATCCGTCGTGGTGCGACCGTGGAACCGCTCGCGGCCGTCGTGCTGCTCGACGACGGTGAACTCGACGTCGAACACGTGCGTGCGCACAACAGGGATCTAGCGCACGGTTACCGTGACCGATTTTCCAAGTACTTGTCCTCGTTGAGCCGTGACTGGCTCGATTTCTGTCCTGATCCGAACGAAAGGCCCGCCTGATGCTGCACTTGGTCTACCGGTTCAAACCGACGGTAAAGGCTCGAACAGATCTGGCCGCGTTCTGGCAGTGGATCGCAGACCGCCAGCTCTGGTTCTATGCCGATCTGGATATGGTTCTCGATACCCGGTGGCACACGGTGACCATCGGGGACGATGTGCACAGCCTCGAGCATCATGTCACTTTCGCCGACGAAGCCGAATGGGGCCGCTATCGTCGCGAAATCAGTGCTCGGTCCCGTGATCCGGAATGGGAGAAACGGCGGACAGGCCAGGACGAGTGGTATGAGATCCTCGACGCCCGAATCCTCACCGACCCGATGATTCCCATCCCGTTACCCGCACCCGGGCAATCCGGACGGGGATCGGACGCGGCGGCTCTCGCACTGCGCAGCCGTGTCCTGCTCGATCGGGCTCGGTTCGTCACGCTCGCCACCAGTGGCCCTGCCGGTCCATGGTCGTCCACCGTCAACTACGTTGTGCTGCACGAGCCGCTGCGACTGCTGTGGTATTCGCTGCGCGATGCGCGGCATTCGATGAATATCGCCCGCGCACCGCAGGTTGCGGGCTCGATATTCTTGACCGGGCTGACCGGATCCGATGCACCGTCGGGCATACCGATCGACGGCGCCCAGTTCACCGGCAAGTGCCGCGAAGTCGCCGCCGAGGAACTGCCCGCCTACTACGACCGCTATTACGAATCGAACTTTCCCGACCCCGCGGTCCGTGCCGAGTGGATGCTGCCGCTCGACGAATTCCGCGCCGCAGGTCCCCGCCGGTTCTATCTCCTCGATATCGACCGGTGGTGGCTTTACGACGCACAACGCTGGACCGAGGACAAGCACGACACCAGAATCGAAGTCTCCGTCGCCGCCATCGACCGGTGACAGCCTCGACAACACTTCTCCTCGGCGAACCGAGCGAAGGCCCGAATCTCGGGACGCGCGAGTGAAGGCCGAATTATTCGATCCGAATCGGGGCTCGCTCAAACCGTCGACCGGCCCGAATCTTCGAGGTACGCGACGATGGCGTTGGTGAGTCCGCGCCGGGCCTTGTCGAGGTCGGAGTAGGTGCCGAGCTGGCGTTCGGAGTTGATGCCGCGCATGGCGCCCGGAATGAGTGCCGCGATCTCCGCCACACGGTCGGGGTCCACGCCGAGGTCCGCGAAGGCGTGTTGGCAGGTCTCGAGCCAGCCTCGGCCCCAGGATGCGAGTTCGGCGGCGGTGCGCGGGTAGAGCTGTTCCAGTTCGGTGTGATCGCGCGGCAACGCGGCACGCAGGTTCTCGATCGCCCGCGAGTCGGGGGAGGTGAGTCCCGCGTAGAGCGTGTCGATGATGCTGGCGACGCGCTGGCGAAGCGGGGCCGTGGTGTCGGTGAAGGTGAGCATTTCGGCTCGCCGCTCGGCGGTGTAGTGCAGCACGGCGGCCCAGAGCCCGTCGTTGTCGCCGAACTGATATTTGACCGCACCCCAGGTGGCGCCGATTTCGCGGGCGATCTTGCTGGCCGACACGGCCCCGGGGTCACCGGTGGCCAGCGATCGCACCGCTGCTCTCAGCATGTTCTCCCGGGTGGCGTCGCCCCGCCGATTCGTGCGTCGCGCATTGACTTCCCGGTCGGTCACTTTCCAGATGTTAGCTGGCGCGGATGTCCTGGCCCGGCTCGGTGCAGCGCGTCCGGCCGCCTTCGAATCTCCGCCCGTTGCGCCGCTTTTCATAGTTTCACAGTACCCACTGTGATAGTTTCACGGCGGTCACTGTGATTCGGCTCGGGAGAGGACACCGAGATGGCGAAACCGCCGCTATCGATGAAGCCGACGGGATGGTTCCAGGTCGCGTGGGCGGCCGAGGTCGGCGTCGGCGAGGTCCATCGGATGACGTACTTCGGCCAGGAGTTGGTGGCGTGGCGGGCGCAATCGGGCCGGCTGACAGTGCAGGACGCGTACTGCGAACATCTGGGCGCTCATCTGGGCTACGGCGGGCACGTCGAGGGCGAGGTCATCCAATGTCCCTTTCACGGCTGGCAGTGGGACCACGAGGGCCGCAATGTCTGCATTCCGTACGAGAAGCATCCCAATCGGGGCAGGCGCATCCGCACCTATCCGGTCGTCGAGCGCAATGAATCGGTCTACATCTGGCACGACGTCGACGGTCGCGCCCCCTATTTCGATGTGCCCGATGTATTCACCGGATTCGGCGACGACAGCAGTTCGGCGGACTACTACCCCGCGGCCACCCTGTTCCGGGAGCGACTGGAACTTCATCCGCAGTACGCGCTCGAAAACGGTGTCGACTTCGCGCATTTCAAGTTCGTGCACCAGACGCCGATCGTGCCGGTGTTCACCAGGCACGACTTCGACGAACCGGTGTCCTATGTCGACTTCACCATCACCTTCGAAGGTGATGACGGGCAGTCCATTGCGGACGTCAACAGTGGCGTCGAAGCGATCAACGGCGGACTGGGCGTCGCGGTGACCAAGAGTTGGGGCATGGTCGACAACCGGACCATCACGGCGGTCACCCCGGTCGACGACAACACCTCCGATATTCGTTTCAGCGTGTACATCGGCCGTCGGTCCGGCTCGGATACGGCGCAGGCCGAGCAGCGAGCACAGACGTTCGCCGCGGAGGTCATCCGCCAGTTCACCCAGGACATCAATATCTGGCAACACCAGCGCTATTCGGATCCACCGGCGCTGTCCGGAAGTGAGTACAAGGGCTTCAACGCCATTCGCACCTGGGCTGAGCAGTTCTACCCACACCCGACGCCCGACAACCATCCGTCCGGCCAGAAAGACAGGCACCAATGACCGCACCTACCAGCGCACCGATTCGGGTGTTCCAGGTTGCCACCGGCAATGTCGGTACCGAAATGATCAAACGAATCGGCAACCACCCCGATCTCGAACTCATCGGATTGCATTGCTACACACCGGAGAAGATCGGCCGGGACGCGGGCGAGATCGCCGGGCTGGCACCGAACGGTGTCATCGCGACCGGCTCGGTCGAGGAGATCATCGCCGCCGCACCCGATGTGCTGACCTTCCACGGCGTATTTCCGGACGAAGACCTCTATGTCGAGGTGCTCGAAGCGGGCATCGACATCGTCACCACGGCGGACTGGATCACCGGCTGGCATCGCGACACCAACCACCCGCACCCGTCGGGCAAGCCGGTGACCCAGCTCCTGCGCGAGGCGTGCGCGAAAGGTGGCTCCACCTTCTACGGCACCGGTATGAACCCCGGCCTGAACCAGATCCTCGGTGTGGTGTGCTCCGCCGACGTCGCCGAGATCGAGAACATCATCACCCTCGAATCCGTCGACGTGTCGTGCCACCACTCCAAGGAGACCTGGATCGAGGTCGGCTACGGATTGCCGGTCGACGATCCGAGCATTCCGGGCAAGCTGGAGAAATACACCCGCGTCTTCGCCGACAGTGTCCTGTTGATGGCCGACTGCTTCGGTCTGGAGCTCGACGATGTCGAGTTCACCTACGAACTCGGCGCCTGCACCAGGGACGTCGATCTGGGCTGGTACAAGCTGCCGAAGGGGTCGCTCGGCGGTAACCACATCAAGTACCGGGGCATGGTCGACGGTGTCGCGCGAATCGAGACGCATCTGGAGTGGCAGATGACCCCGCACACCGACCCGAGCTGGAATATCAAGGGCTGCTATATAACTCGGATCAAGGGCGATCCGTGCGTCTACAACAAGCACATGATTCTCCCGAAGCCCGGCGTCGACCTCTCGAATCCGGACAACTTCGCTTCGATCGGTATGACCGTCACCGGACTGCCCGCACTCAACGCGATCGCATCCGTGGTCGCCGCTCCGCCGGGACTGTTGACCAGCGCGGACCTCCCGCTGCGCGGCTTCGCCGGTCGGTTTCGGAAATCCGCTCCCCATTAGGGAAACGGGGCGCGCCCACTCCTTCTCGACACGAAGCAGAGTCCACCGAATACGACAACTGTCGCGCTGGACCTTCTAGGATCGGCTGGCCGACCGATATCGCGCTGGACGGATCCTGCTGGCCGGCGATGCGGCCCACCTGTTTCCGGCCACCGGCGTGGCGATCAATGCGGGCATGCTCGACACGGTCGACAGCGAGTCAACCGACACTGCTCCCGCTATTTCCCACTAGCGGGAGCAGTGCCGACGCGCCCATAGGATCCAGGCAGCGGACCCAGGCGCTACTGCGCCGGGCCGCATTCGTGCCGGAATCTCGCGGACAGCAAGGACAATCGATGAATCCCAAGTCGCTTCGTCAGCCCTCCCTTACCCGACCAGTCGGTATTGTCAGCGTCGGCTTGCATATTCCGCCACGGGTAGTGACGAATGCGGAGTTGATCGAGGGGCTCGATACCACCGACGAGTGGATCCGGGCCCGAACCGGAATCGCCGAACGTCATTTCGCCGATTCGGATTCGGCCACTTCCGATCTCGCGGTCGCAGCGGCCCGGCAGGCGCTCGACGCCGCCGGGATCGCCGCTTCGGATCTCGATGCCGTCCTCGTCGCCACCTTCAGCCCCGATCAGCCGCTGCCGTCGACCGCATTGACGGTAAAGCAGGCGCTCGGTGCCGATCACGCCCTCCCATTCGATATCGCGCAAGCCGCGTGCGCGGGTGGTATCTACGCACTGCTCGTGGCTGCGCACCTGCTGCAGAATCCGGCGTTTTCCCACGTCATGGTGGTCGGTGCCGACTGCGGCTCGCGCATGACCGATCCGCAGGACCGCACCACCAGGGTGTTCTTCGGTGATGCCGCGGGGGCCGTGGTGCTCGGTGGCGTACCCGAAGGCTTCGGATTGCTCGCCTGGGATACCGGTGATGACCTCTCGCATGCGGTCGGCATCCCCGCGGGCGGCTCGCGCCGACCGTTTTCCGAGGCAGTGCTGCACGACCGCAGCCACTACCTGCAGATGAACGGGAAGGGCGCGTGGAATGCCGCGACCGGACGACTGCCGCACAGTATCCGGGAGGTGGCCGCGCGCGCGGCCGTGCCGCTGCACGAAGTCGATCATTTTCTGCTGCATCAGGCCAACATCAACATTCTCGCCGATGTCATGAAGCAGTTGGACATACCGATCGAGCGCGTACCGGTGAATGTCGATCGCCTCGGCAACACCGCGTCCGCCAGCATCTTCACCGTGCTGCACGAGCGCATGGCCGAGGTCGAGCACGGTGATCACTTGATCCTTTCGGCGATCGGTGCGGGCTATATCTGGGGGTCGCTGTGCTTCCGGCACTATGTCGGCGGTAAGTGATGTTGGCGGTCGCGGCGCTCGCCGCGTCTGCCGAAGATCCGCTGAGCTGCCTACATGTCGGGGATTGGGCGGAGCCGGTGGTCGCCGACGGCTGGACGACCATCGCCGTGGTGGCGGCCGCGCTGAACCATCACGACTTGTGGACGTTGCGTGGCGTCGGACCGGCGAAGCAGCGGTGGCCGATCGTGCTCGGCACCGACGCCGCGGGTATCGACGAGGACGGCAACCCGGTGATCGTCTATCCGGTCATCGGCAACCCCGCGGCGGGCAATGGCGACGAGACACTCGATCCCGATCGGTCGGTGCTGAGTGAAGTGTTCGACGGCACATTCGCCGAGCAGATCACGGTGCCGCGGCGCAATCTGGTCGCCAAACCGGCGTCGATGTCGTTCGAGCAGGCCGCCTGTCTGCCCGGTGCGTGGCTGACGGCATATCGGATGCTGTTCGGGCGGGTATCGCTCGGCACCGGCGATATCGTTCTGGTCCAGGGCGCAGGCGGTGGGGTGGCAACGGCGCTGATCGCGCTCGGGTCGGCCGCCGGATATCGGATGTGGGTCACCAGCCGCAGCGAGCAGCGCCGCAAGGCGGCCGAAAAGCTCGGTGCCGAAACATCTTTCGAACCGGGTGCTAGATTGCCGCGCCGGGTCGACGCGGTGATGGACACTGTCGGTGCGGCCACCTGGGCGCATTCCATGCGCAGTGTGCGCGACGGTGGTTCCATCGTGGTGAGCGGTGCGACGAGTGGTGCGCAGCCGCCAGCCGAACTGACGCACATCTTCTATCGACAGGTGAGTGTGGTCGGCTCGATGCTCGGTACCCGCGATCAGCTGTCGGAGCTCGGCGCCTTTTGTGTGGCCCACGGCATCGATCCGGTCATCGATCGAGTACTTCCGATGACCCGCGCCCGCGAAGGTCTGGCCGCGCTCGAATCCAATGCGGTCTTCGGCAAGGTCGTCCTCGCCGTGTGAACTCCGGTGTGCCGAGGATGAATGTGGGGAACGGGATTGCGGGCGCGGTTTCGGTCCGACGTCATCGGCGCGCCTCATCGGTGTGCCGTCGAGAACCGCCGGAAGTGGACGTTAGGTGAACAACTGGTTTCTCAAAAGTGTTGCCACGCAACAATAGTTGCGTCATGCTGAAGGCATGGCCAGACGGTCGAAGAGGCGGCCGGTCCGGCCTAGGTGGGGATCCGAGGATCCGCAGGGGTGCTGTCCGCGCCCCGTCATGTTGTCGCATCGATTCCGTGCCAGCCGGTGGCGGCGGCGCGTCGGCTGGCTGTTAACCGTCATCTTCGTGCTGTCCGTCTTTCCCGGACTCGTCGGCGCTGTGGCCAGCGCGCAGTACCAGGCGGCGGCGACCGGCGGCACTGTCTCCGAAATCGACGGTCTCAGTTGGATGCACATCCGCGATTCGTTCGGGGTTCCGCTGGCGAACTACGCCTTCGCAACCAACCACGGCGGGGTGCTGGATCCCGGCTCGACGATTCTCTGGGCGATCCTCGGCTTCGAATTCATCGGCTATATCGCCATCGTGACGACCGCGATCTGGTTGATCGGCAATGCCCTGAGTTTCCAGTGGCTCAACATGTTCGGCTCGGCGCTGACCGGCGTCGCGGATCGGGTGACCGGTGCGATCGCGACGCCGATGCTGCTGATCACCGCCGCGACGATCGGCGCGTTCTGCGTCGCCTGGTTCTGGTTGCGTGGATATCACGCCAAGGCGGTGCTGCAGATCGTCACGATGCTCGGAGTCGCCATGCTCGGTCCGGTATTCCTGGCCGAGCCGCTCGGCGATGTGCTGTCTTCGGACGGATTGCTCGCCAAGGGGCGGGATTTGGGAATTTCGGTGGCGGCCGGGCTGAACGGCAATAACAATCCGAATCCGAATCAGCTGGTGGCGACCATGCAGCAAGATCTGGCGGACAACTTCGCCCGCCGCCCGGTGCAGGTGTGGAATTTCGGGCATGTGGTCGACGAGCAACCGGCCTGCCGGTCGGCCTGGACCGCCGGGATGACCGCGGGCGATGACGAGCGGGTCCGCAGGGGTATGCAGAGTTGCGGTGATTCCGCCGCCTACGCCAAGGCTCAGAACCCGAGCATGGGGCAGGTCGGTACCGGTCTGATGCTGTTGATCTGTGGCGGCATCCTGTTGGCCTTCGCGGTGGTGCTCGGCATCCGGGTCATCAAGGCGGCCCTGGACGCGATCTACCACGGGTTCATGTCGATATTCGGTTTCGCCGCAGGCGGATTCGTCTACGGACCGACGCAGACCTTTCTGGTCCGCAATCTCGTCGACAGCATTGTCGCGGCGGGCCGGATGACCGTGTACACCATCTTTCTCGGCGTCTACGTGCTGTTCATGGGCAATCTGTTCGCGCAGGCGCAGGGGCAGACCATGGCGGTGATCGTCATCGCGGGCACCGTCGAGATCGTCGCCATCTCCCAGCTCAGACGGCTGAGCCGCAGCCTCACCCGGGGCAATGACTGGATTGCCAACCGGTTCGCGCTGGCGATACAGGGGTCTGGGGCGCGCCCCGGCGGTGGAGGTGGCGGGGGATCGGCACTCGGCATGGGTGATGCTCGGGCCGGCGGTTCGCTGCACGGCGGGCTGATGTCCGGGATGGGCGCGCTGAACACGATCAATGCGTCGCCCGCGACCGCGTGGCTCCTCGGGGCCACGGTGAGCCCGTTGAACCCGCTGTCGCGCAGGAAAAAGCGGATGGATCTCAACAACATCGCCGTCTCGCCGATGGTGCGGCAATTGCAGGAGTACAACCACGCTGGTCGCGCGAACTGGCGGATCAAGGCCGCCGGGCGGTTGAACGGAATACCCGGCGGAATCAGGTCCGCTCTCGGTGTCGGAAATGTTCTGGACGGTCTGGGCGACAGCAAGGTCCCGGACTCGATGATCGCTCCGATTCTGCTGGCCATGGGCGCGACCGATCAGCAGGTGATCGATGCCCAGCGCGCGCTGGCCGTCCAGAAGGCCAGCATGAAGGACTACAACCCGAACGGCTTCGCGCCTCTGCAGAAGGCGCTCGCCGCGGGGTACGCGGTGGAGAACCATCAAGGCGTCGCCGCGCTGCCGGCATTCGCGGGGCAGGCCGTGGTCGCTGCGGACAACTTCGTGCGGCACTCCACCGCGCCGATCAACCCGAACGCGGTAGATCACCAGTTCGTGCAGCGGGTCATGAACAGCGACGAACATCAGCTCAGAACCATCACCCCGGACGAATGGCGCAACGTCGGGCGCGATACTCGCCAACACATCGGACGGCAACTGGCGCTCCAGCACCAGGAAACGGCCACGAACTACTACCACAATCAGAACGACGCGGCTCTTCTTCAGGCGTTGCAGCTGTCGAACCGGCGTCTGGCCAACTTCAACGGCTTCGATCCGAATGGCGGACCCAACCCATGGTCTTCGTAGGCGGGCAAGGAGACCCATTCGCATAGACCCCAAAACTTGGAGAAACCTGTGGGTTGAACGTGATTGCCCCGGGGCACTAGAACCAGACGGGCCGTCAGTTATGGTGACGGCCTATCGTTCGAGTACCACGAATGATCGCGAGGCTCACCGTGCGGGACAGCGCCCCCACCACCTATCAGGAACTACGCGCACTCCTGCAGCAGCGCCTACCCGAACTGGCCGACGGCCAACAGCGCATAGCCAGGCTGGTGTTGGACGATCCGGAAGGAACCGCATTCCGCAGCATCGGTCGCAGCGCCGAACTCGCGGGCGTGCACCGTTCCTCCCTGGTGCGTTTCGCGACCATGCTCGGCCTACCCGGCTATCCGGCCCTGGTCGAACTCTGCCGCAGACAACTCGCCGCCGAGGCGTATCTGGTGCGTAGACCAGCCGATGCGCCGCCGCCGAGCTCGAACGACGAATTCTTCACCGCGATAACCGAATACGATATGAACAATATGTCCCGTACCTTCGCGCGAATCGATCGCGGCGACTGGGACCGGGCGGTCGAGACACTGGCAAATGCCTCGACCGTGCATGTCATCGGGCTGCGCCGCTGCCTCGCGATCGCCTATGCCGCCACGTATCAGCTGCAGCTGGTGCGTCATCGGGTCCGGCAGCTCGGGGCGACCGCCCGCGTGCTGACCGACGAACTGCGCGATATCGAACCCGGCGACGCCCTCCTCGCGGTGTCGATCCGCCGCTACAGCAGTGACACCGTGCGCGCGGTCGAATCGGCGCGCCGCCGCGGCGCCACCACCATCGCCCTCACCGATGACGCGTCCTCCCCGCTGGCCCGCATCGCCGATGTGACCTTCTATGTCGGTACCGGCTCGCTCACCGTCCTGCGCTCTCTCACCGCCTTCACCGGACTGGTCCACGCCCTGGTCACGGCCATCGCACTGCGCCTGGAATCGGTCGGTACCGATACCGACATCCTCGACGATCAGTTGCTCGACTAGTCGCGACCGGGCGCTGTTTGCCGGTGCCGTCCTCGGGTACCGCTGGGGTATGACGCCCAGTCATGATCTCCGGGGGCTCGGATTGCCCGAAACGATCTCGGTGGCGCTGTTCGACCTCGACGGTGTGTTGACCGATACCGCGGCGGTGCATCGGCGGGCGTGGAAAGCGGTCTTCGACGAGTTTCTGGCCGGTCGCAGCCCCGGCCCGTTCCGGCCGTTCACCGATGCGGACTATCTGGGCTATGTGGACGGTCGCCCCCGAGCGGACGGTGTCCGGGAGTTCCTGACATCGCGGGGGATCACGCTGCCGGAGGGGGAACCCGATGCGGCGGAGGGTGAGCCGACCGTGCACGGGCTCGGCAATCGAAAGAATCGGCTGCTCCTGTCGTTCCTCGAACGCGACGGTGTACACGTCTATCCGGGATCACTGGCCTATCTGACCGCGGCGCGCACAGCCGGGTTGCGGACCGGTGTGGTGACCGCGTCGGCGAATGCCCATGAGGTGTTGGCGGTCGCGGATCTGACCCGGTTCGTCGATGTGTGTATCGATGGACTCGAGATCGCCAGCCGCGGCCTGCGCGGCAAACCCGCGCCGGACGCATTCCTCGCGGCGGCGCAGGCGCTGGACGCGAAGCCGCAACAGGCCGTGGCGTTCGAGGATGCCATCGCCGGTGTGACGGCCGGTCGGGCCGCCGACTTCGGATATGTGGTCGGTGTCGATCGAGTGCGCGATGGCAGGCAGGCCGAGGCATTGCGCCGGGCCGGGGCGGATGTGGTCGTCACCGATCTGGCCGAGCTCGGGTCACGGCAATGAGTACCGATGGCCGTGGCGGTACTGAGGAGCGAGCATGCCATCGTTCACCGAATCCGAGTACTGGCTGGGCAGACTGGTTTTCCAGCACGGTCTGGCCGCCATCTATCTGATCGCCTTCGTGGCGGCCGCGCGGCAATTCCGAGCGCTCATCGGTGCGCACGGAATGTTGCCGGTGCCCCGATTCGTCCGGCGAGTCGCGTTTCGCCGAGCTCCCAGCATCTTTCATTTCCACTACTCGGACCGGTTTTTCGCCCTCGTCGCCTGGTCCGGCGCGGCACTGTCGGCCGCAGTGGTGGCGGGTGCGCTCAATCTCGTGCCGCTGTGGGCGGCGATGCTGCTGTGGGCGGTGCTGTGGGCGCTGTACCTGTCGATCGTGAATGTGGGGCAGGCGTGGTACGCGTTCGGGTGGGAGTCGCTGCTGCTGGAGGCCGGATTCCTGGCGATCTTCCTCGGCAATGATCGGGTCGCGCCGCCGGTGCTGGTGCTGTGGTCGGCGCGGTGGCTGTTGTTCCGGGTGGAGTTCGGTGCCGGTCTGATCAAGATGCGTGGCGATTCCTGCTGGCGCGATCTGACCTGTCTGTACTACCACCACGAGACCCAACCGATGCCGGGCCCGCTGAGCTGGTTCTTCCACCGCCTGCCCAAACCGCTGCATCGGGTGGAGGTGGCGGCCAACCATTTCGCCCAAC
Source organism: Nocardia sp. NPDC052112 (assembly GCF_040680135.1). Taxonomy (NCBI): domain Bacteria; kingdom Bacillati; phylum Actinomycetota; class Actinomycetes; order Mycobacteriales; family Nocardiaceae; genus Nocardia; species Nocardia sp. NPDC052112. Next base: position 19,328 of record NZ_JBFAWD010000040.1, read on the forward strand.
TCGTTGTGCCCTGGGGCCTTTTCGGGCCGCAGCCGGTGGCGAGTGTGGCCGCCGCGTTCATCATCGTCACGCAGCTGTGGCTGGTGCTTTCCGGCAACTTCGCCTGGTTGAACTGGGTGACGATCCTATTGGCCTTTACCGCGATCGATATGTCCTCGGCGCAAGCGATACTGCCCGTGCCGGATCCGCCGTCGATGTCCCCGGCACCGCCGTGGTTCGCGGGTCTGGTGCTCGCGTGCACCGGCGTGGTGGTGTCCCTGAGCTACTGGCCCGCCCGCAATCTGCTCTCGCGGCAGCAGCGCATGAATGCGTCCTTCAATCCCCTGCACCTGGTCAATACCTATGGTGCGTTCGGCAGTATCGGCCGGACCCGCGAGGAGGTGGTCATCGAGGGCACCGACGAGCCGGACATCACCGAGCGAACGCGGTGGCGGGAGTACGAGTTCAAGGGGAAGCCGGGAGATCCGCGACGATGGCCACGACAATGGGCTCCGTACCACCTCAGACTGGATTGGCTGATGTGGTTCGCCGCGATCTCCCCGTCCTACGCCCGCAGCTGGCTGCTCGCTTTCGTCGAGCGACTGCTGCGCAACGATCCCGCGACCCTGCGACTACTGCGCCGCTGTCCCTTCCCCGACTCGCCACCGACCTACGTGCGAGCGCGAATCTACCTGTACCGCTTCGCGACTCGCGCCGAACTCCAGCACGATCGCATACTGTGGCACCGCACCCTGGTCGGTGAGTATCTCCCGCCGATGGCCCTGAGTCAGCAATAGCTGCGGCCGGTGCGTCCGCCGGAGACCGACCATGCCTCGGTGATCAGCCCGGCCGCACTGCGCAGGATATCGGTGCCGCTTAGGTCGATGCGCCGGCCATCCGGTGCCGGGTAGGTCGCGCCGCACGGCCTTGCCGTGAATCCTGTTCGGGTGTCGTTCATTTCGATGACGGGCTCGCCCTGGGGTGTGACTCGGAACCCGTGACGTTGTTCGCGATATTCGGCGCGGGACCGGCGGCGGACACAGCAGGGAGTCAGGCGCGGCGGGCGCGCTTGACGAAGCGGACGCTCAGGGCGATCAACGGCGTGAAGAAGATGATCGATAGGACCGGTGAGAGCCAGGCCATGGTGTGGATGGGGAGTTGGTAGGCCAGCAGGATCCGGACCGTGGCCTCGGCGACCAGGCCGACGCCCCAGGCCAGCGCCAGGGTGTCGAAGCCACGGCGCTTGGTCGGGTTCGCGCGATAGGACTCCTCGAATTCGGCGAGTTCGGCCGGTCCGGCCGCCGCGAGTGCCTTGCGCGCGGACAGGTAGGTCAGCGGTTTGCCGACCACGGTGCTGATCAGGAAGGCGATTCCGACGATCGCGGTGCCCGCGGAGTCCTTGACGATCATCATCCGGGGATCGCCGCTGATCAGCGCTCCGACCAGACCGAAGGCGAAGACGCCGAGCATGATCGCGGCGAACGGCTCGAGGCGCCGCGATCGGATCGTCTCGACGATCAGCACCGCACCCGCGAACAGGGTGCCGGCCAGCAGACCGGTGAAGTCGCTGTAGCCGAGACCGGTCAGTAGGAAGTACGCGCCGATGGGCACCGCGATATCGCGGGCGATCGAGGCCAGTACGCGGATCGGGCGCAAGCTCGGCGCTGCGGTCGGCTCCGCCGCGGGCGCTGCGGTGGCTGCGGTGGTCGTCATCACGGGTGCTCCTGGCTGGGGATTCGACTGTGCACTACGCGAAATGACGTTACGGACCGGCGTCGGGCGATAAATCTGCCAACCATCACGGGTTCGGCATGACAACTGTCATGCCCGCCGCCGACCGACGGAACTGCCGGATCGGCCTGCCTGTGAGCATGCGCAGGATAAGTGCGGCAAAGCGCAAGTGGCCCAATGCCTCTCGCTTCGTGAAAGCCACCGACCACACCGTTTCGGTGCCCGCCGCCGGCAGCGGGCGATGGTCGAATCGATCCGCCAGCCAGTTCATGGTGACCGGCGCCCCGATGTACAGCAGCGGCATATGCAGGCTGAGACGGTCGCGCAGATAACGCACGTGCGCGCCGTGGACCGTATAGCGGGCAACGTGCTTGTCGATATCGGCGACGGCGATGAGCTCGTCATTGACGCCCTGGATGACCAGCATCGGCATGGCGGGCGCCTGCACTCCGGGCCGGATATCGGCCATGATCCGCTGCAGTCCTGGTTCGGCGAGCAGTTCGGCGAAGGTGCGGTGGCTGTAGTCGTCGACATTCTTGCCCATCAACCGGAACAGCAGATGCAATGTGGTCCGCGACTCGGCATCGGTGAGCAGATCGAGGAATTCGGTCCGCACATGTGTGCGCAGGATGCGATCCAGATCCGCGTAGGCGCGGCGCAGTCCGGCCACGCATACCGTGGAGAATCCCGCGAAGAAGGTGCCGTTCAACCGCGCGAAGGCCGAACCCGGATCGCCGACCGGTGAGCCCGCGACCGCGCCGACGATATCGAGTTCCGGCGCGTATTCGGCGGCCAGTTCCGCGGTCCAGGCCGTGGCGAGACCGCCGCCCGAATAGCCCCACAGCGCAACGGGAGTCGCTTCGCTCAGACCGAGTGGCGCGAAGCGCAGGCTCGCGCGGACGGCGTCGAGGGAGCGGTAGCCGGGTTCGCGTGGCACGCCGAAATGTCCGGCCAGCCCGCCGTGGTCGGGCACCGAGATCGCCCAGCCGCGGGCCAGCGCGTAGGTGATCACGGGCAGTTCGACCTGCGGAATCGAACCGAGTGCCCGCGCCCCGCGCCGCAATGCGTACGAGGGCAGACATTTCGAGCTGACGCCGTCGATGGCGCACTGGAACGAGACCAGCGGCCGCGGCTCGCGCGGGTCGGCACCCCACGGCAGTAGCACCGTGGTCACCGCCGCCTCCGCCGTGCCGTGGAAGTTGCTGGTGCGGTACAGCAGCTGCCAGGCCGAAAACTTCAGTGGCACACGGCCGAACAGTGCCAGCTCGACCCTGCGCGTCCGCAGGATGGTGCCGGGGGCGAAGCGCGCGAATCCGGCGGGCGGCCGATAGAACCGATCCAGCTCCGGTAGTAGCGGCCGATCCGAACGAAACATTTCGGCAATCGGGTGCGCCGATTCCCATCCGGCGTCGGCGTGCACGCTCATTCCTGTACATCCTTTCCAAGGCCACCGGCACGGTGTTCTATTTGAAATGACGCCGGAATACCGGTACTCAACGTAGCAATGCGGGGTTGGGAAAATAATTGTCCCGAAACACAATTGCGTCCGGTGTTTTTCTCCGACCGGTAGTGTTGACGGTGACCGTCGTCGCCCGATAGTGCGTGGGAACCCGCAGGTGAGCATGGTCATGCGCAACCCGTTGTCACTGCACGCGGACGAGAAGAATCTGTGGAAATCTTGTGCTCGGAGACAAAACCGCGCGATAGCGGGATTTATTGGTAAATGGCCTCTTTGGGTAACGTGCAAGTCATGCCCGTTGTTCTGCCCCCGCTGTCCGGAGACGCCCCGATAATCGCCCGACTGGTCCGTCGGTTACCCGAAATCGCGGAACGCATGCTCGAGGCGGGCCTCGGCTCGACACCGCCGGCCGCGGATCTGCCGGACGGGCATTTCACCGACGAGGTGCTGCCCGCGATCGCCGGATGCGGCCGGGCATTCCTGCGTGCGGTCCAGGAGCAGCGGGCGTTCACCGGGGCCGAGGTGATCGAATTCGTCGCTCCGGTGGCCGAGCGACACGCCGAGGACCGGATTCCGTTGGGGCTGTTGCTGCAGGCCGTGCACGGTTCGGGGCAGGTGATCCTGCAGGAGGCGGCGGTGGCGGCCGCGCCGGAGGATATGCACGATCTGATCGCCTTCGGCGCTCGGCTACTCGATCTGTTGCGGGATATCAATGTCGCCGTGGTGCAGGCGTATACCGATGTGGAGCAGTCGATCTACCACGCCGAACGCGAGGCGCGCCGGGCGCTGTGTTCGGCCCTGCTGCGCGGCCAGCCCGCGGAGGAGCTGGCCGCGCGCGCGGATGTCGTTCTCGCGGAACGCTATACGGTGCTGGCCATTCATATCCGCCCGGACGACCACCCGATCGTGGTCGCCGATCTGCTCACCCGCCGCCGTATCCGAGTGTTGCAGCGGGCATTGGACGGCATCGCCGGGACCAAGGCCTTGAGCACGTTCGACGGCACGACCGGAATCGCGTTGCTGCCGAGCGGATCCGACTCCACCGAGTATCAGCGGCTGGCCGCCGAATTCACCGAACAGTTCGGCGTCGATGTCTTCTTGGCCGAACGTCGCACGGTCGAACGGGGTCGGCTGCCGCATGCGGTGCAGGAGGCGACCGATCTGGCCGAACTGGCTCGTCTGCTCAATCGGCCGAGCGGGCTGTACGACCTGGACGATCTGTTGCTCGAATACCAGCTCACCCGGCCGGGGCCGGCTCGGGACCGACTGGCCGACCGCATTGCCCCGCTGCTGTTGCGCGCGCATCTGTTCGAGGCGCTGGCGGCGCATCTGCGGCACGGGTCCGATCGCAAGGCGGCCGCCGCCGAGGTGCATGTGCACCCCAATACCTTCAGCTATCGGCTCAAGCGCATCGCCGAACTCACCGGCATCGATCCGAGCGACCCGAATGGCTCGCGACTGCTGGCGGCGGCGCTCACGGTGCACCGTTTCTATCCGGTGGGCCAGGCGGCGGAGGTCGTCGACGGGGACTGAGGGCATGAGGTGGGACCGGCGCGGGCGGTGGCACATGCCGGAATGAACCGCATGCCGCGCTGCACCGTGAGGTGAGGGAGATACTTGGGCCGCCAGCGCGGCCGCGGTCACGAACTCCAGGAGTGCCTCATGTCGACGATCAACGGGTTACCCGCCCACGTACTGCTGGTGCACGTCATCGTGGTCTTCGTGCCGCTGACCGCGGCCCTGCTCATCCTGTCGGCGGTATGGCCCGCGGCCCGTCGCCGACTGATCTGGCTGGTCACGGCCCTGGCCGCGATCACCGTGGCCCTGACCCCGGTGACGACCGAGGCGGGTGAGTGGTTCCAGCACAAGCTCGGCGGATCCCCCGCCATCGATAAGCACGCGAACCTGGGCGACACGATGATCTATTTCGTGCTGCCACTGCTGCTCGTCACGGCACTGCTCATCATCATCCACCTGCGCGACGAGCGCGGACGCCCGGTAGGCCGCGTGATCACCATATTCGTTGCGATAGTGGCCATAGCCGCGGGCGCCGCGGCCACCACCCAGGTCTACCGAGTCGGAGACTCCGGCTCCCACGCGGTATGGGGCGCCCAAGCCCCATGACCGAGGTGCGACCGCGGTCGTGCTAGTCGGGTTCGGCGAGGCCGAAGATGCGGATGGCATTGCCGGAGAGGAACAGGTCTCGGCATTCGTCGTCCAAGGCGAGGTCGTCGAGGCCCGCCAAGGCGCGCTGGGGCGGGATCATCGGGTAGTTGGTGCCGAAGAGGACTTTGCCGCGGCCGTGGGATTTCAGGTACGCCACCAGCTCCGGTGGGTATCTGCGCACCGTGTAGGCGGAGGTGTCGATGTAGACGTTCGGGTATTTCGTTGCCATCGCGATCATTTCGGTGGTCCACGGATAGCCGATGTGTCCGCCGACGATGACCAGTTCCGGGAACTCGAGCGCGACATCGTCGAGATACGGGATCGGGCGGCCGGTTTCGGAGGTACGCAGCGGACCGGTGTGCCCGACCTGCGTGCAGAACGGAATGCCGAGTTCGACACATTCGGCGTAGAGCGGATAGTAGCGCCGGTCGTTCGGCGGCAGACCCCACAGCCACGGCACGATCCGCAGCGCCTTCATCCCCAACTCGGTGACCGCGCGACGGAGTTCGCGCACCGCGACCATCGGCTTGCGCAGATCCACCGATGCGACACCGACCAGGCGGCCACCGGATTCCGCGACGAATCCGGCCACCTCGTCATTGGAGATCAGCACGCTCTCCGGCCCATACCAGGCGCTGATCAACGCGGTATCGACACCGCCGGCGTCCATGGCGGCGAGCGTTGTCGAGACCGGCGGCGGCTGGTCCGGGATGGTGTCGCCGGTCCAGCGGCGCAGCGAGTCCAGCATTTCGTGCCGGAGCAGCCGGACCGTCGGATGCTGAGCCCACGCATCGATGATCGCCATCACGTCACTGTATGACGCTTCAGATAACGAAGGGAATCAATGCCTTTCGATCGGCCGGATAGTCGGCGAACTTCTCGCGGTACCACTTGTGCGTGGCGAAGGCGCGTGGCACCAGGTTTCCGGCGGTGATCAGGAAGATCACCACACCCGCGAGGGACCAGGTGAGCAGGGCGAACCCGGCCCAGGCGATCAGCTCGGCAAGATAGGCGGGACTGGTGACGAAGCGGAAGCCCGCGCCGTAGGGGATCCGGTATTCGGTCGCACCCGGATTGTCCTTATCGCGCAGCTTGCGCACGATCGATTCGGAGCGGACCAGCAGCGCGAAGCCGCCGAGGTAGCCGGCCAGACCGATCAGGAAGCGTGGATCGGTCAGCCAGTCGGTGCCGTATTGGTGCAGGTAGTCGTGGCCGAAGAGGGCGCCGTTGAGGTAGCCGTGCAGCGCGGTGACGAACATTCCCGCGGCGAGTACCGAGACATTGAAGCTGCTGCGCTTGCCGGGCACCTGGCGGATCGACAGCGGGAAGAACCAGCCGCGGTTGCCGTAGTGCACCAGCCAGATCGCGGCGAGCGCCAGCGCGGTCGGCTCGAACCGGTTCGGACCGGTCAGATAGAACACCGCGAAGACCACCGTCGCCGGAATTTCCATCAACCACCAGCCGAGTTTCGGATTGAGGTTGAAGCCGATCGTGTCGGTGCCGAACCGGCCGTAGGGACTCTGCGCGAAAAGGCCGCCGATCAGCACGAATGCCGCGAAGGCGAAGCCGATCGTGAGCACCGTGTCGTAGGCGGTGTTGCCGGTGTACCAGTCCATAGGAGTCCTTGTCGAGCCGGGCGCCGAGCACTTCTCACCGAACCCCCGGCGCCGAAATTAGAACATGTTCTACCATGTGACGCAGTAACTAGGAGGAATTGTGATGCCGCTGGATTCCACAGCCGAGAACCTGATCGCGGCCGTCCAGGCGTCACCGCGTGCGGTGGCGGCACACGACAAGGCGGCCTGGGTCGACCTGTTCACCGCTGATGCCACCGTCAACGATCCCGTCGGTTCCCGCCCGCATATCGGCCGCGCGGCGATCGAACGGTTCTACGACACCTTCATCGGCCCCAACACCATCGCCTTCCGGGGCGACCACGACTTCGTCGGCCCGTCCACCGTGGTCCGCGACCTGCTGATTCGCACAACCATGTCGACCGGCGCCACCGTCGCGGTGCCCATGCACCTGCGCTACGACCTCGTCGAGGACGGCGGCGTCTGGAAGATCACCCGGCTGGCCGCCCATTGGGAATTGGCAGCGATGATCGTGCAGCTGCTGCGCACCGGGCTGCCCGGACTCGGCGCCGCGCTCAAATTGGGCCCGCAGCTGATCGCCAATCAGGGCTTCGATGGCATGTTCGGCATGATGCAGGCGCTGCGCGGCATCGGCCGATCGGGCAAACGCGCCGTGTCCCAGGTGTTCGCGGCGGTGGCGGCCACCGATATCTCGCGAGCACGTCGCCTGCTCAGTGAGCGCACGATCATCGAACTCCCGGCCGGAACCAGGATCTCGCTGGAGGAGTTCACCAACCGGGCGCGGAATATGCAGTGGGACAAGCTGATCGCCGCTGGCCGCACGGTGAGTGTCAGCGTCCGGCTGGACTCGGCCCAGGGGGTCGCGTTCGTCGACTTCGCCCCCGACAGTCGACGAATCACCGCTATTCGCATATTCATTCACGCGATATAAGTGGTCCGCGGCGGTAGAGCCGCCGCGGACATCGTGGGCGAAGTTATGCGGCGAGCGATCCCTCGCGCGCTGATTCGGTGGGAATGACGTGCGCGTCGTCGGCCTGTGCCGTTTCGGACCAACCGGGCGGACCGAAGATGTAGCCGAGGCGGCCGCGCCACGTATTCGCATGGCGCACATCGCTGATCAGTGTACCGAGCTCGTGGTAGTTGACCTTCAGTGGGTTGTCCGTGCCGATATTCTTGGTGAGGCCGTAGCGGATGGGTTCGGTCTCCGCGGCGAAGCTGCCGAAGAGCCGGTCCCAGACGATGAAGACGCCGCCGTAGTTCTTATCGATGTAGGGCTGATTCGAACCGTGGTGGATGCGGTGGTGGGCCGGGGTATTGAACAGGAACTCGATCGGGCGCGGCAGGGTCCGGATGCGCTGGGTGTGGATCGGGAACTGGTAGAGCAACCCGATGGTCTGCAGCAGGAAGATCATCCACGCCGGGAAGCCGATCAAAGCCGCTGGCACCCAGGCGAATCCACGCACGATGCTGGCCGCCGGATGCACCCACGGCAGGCGGATGGCGGTGGACAGATTGAAGTACTGGCTGGAGTGGTGGACGCTGTGCGCGGTCCACAGCAGCCGGACCCGATGGTCGGCGCGATGTGCCCAGTAGTAGCAGAAATCGGTGACCACCAGCCCGAGCACCCAGGCCCACCAAGCGGTCGGCGACAGGTGCAGTGGGGTGATCGCGGCCGCGACCACTACCGCCGAGAACGGAATCAGGTACTGCAGCACCGGCTTCAGGAATCGGCCCAGCAGATAGGTGGTGATATTCGAAGCCATATCCCGCCCGGAGTGGCCGTTGGCCTGGCGATCCGGATCACGGCGATAGTCGATCCACTCCACGAACATCAGTACGGCGAACGCCGGTATGGCGTAGATGAATAACTGCGCACCGATCACGATGACTCCTCCACTGTCCTGCTTCACTGCCACGTTACGGGCGCTGGCCTGGGCAAACATCGCGCTGACGAGGGATTTGCGGTCCCCCGGGCGGGGGATGCGCCGCGCCCGGCTCCCGGGCAGAGTTCGGTCCGAGGAATATGTACGAACGCTGGGTAGGATCGCCCCCGGACGGCTCGACCCGGACTGCGCGAAGGTGGTGCGAACTGTTGGATGTGAGCAGATCGCTGGCCCGCCAATCGCTGGTGGTCGCGGTGGCCGCAGCGGCGGTGGATGCCGCGATGCTGACATTGAACGGGATCTTCGCGGTGGCCCCGTGGCAGGCCACCGCGGTGCTGATCGCCATCGTCGCAGCCGATCTGGCATTGGCCGCGCCGCCGCGCACCGCGGGTGCGGTGGCGCTGATCCAGGTGGCGTTGCGGCTGGCCGAGGCCCTGATGCTGCTTCGGCACGGCTTCGTCGCGCGCTTCGCCGACGTCGGCTTCCTGGTGGCGGGATATCGGGCGGGTGCCTGGCTGGTCGGCCCGACATCGGTGTTGACCGTCAGCATCATGTCCGCGGGCTTCGCGAGTGCGCATCTGCTGATCGACAGCAATACCTCGCACGATTGGCGGTTGCTGCTGGCATCGACGGTATCGGCCGGTGTAGTGCCGTGGCTGGTCGGCCGGTATACGGCGGCGCGGGGCGCTTATATCGCCGATCTCGAGCAACAGGCCAAATTGCGCGAACAGGAACAGCGAACCGCACTCGCGCGCGCCGTCGCCGAGGAACGCGCCGCCATCGCCAGGGATCTGCACGATGTGATTTCCCACCACGTCAGCGCGATCGGTATCCACGCCGGTGCGGCCCGAATCGCCATGGCCGACACCGGCAATGCCCCCGCCATCCGATCGCTGACCGCGGTGGAATCGAGCAGCCGGGCGGCCATGGTCGACCTGCGCCGTCAACTCGATCTGCTGCACGGTCGTGACGAGGACGGCCAGCGACAGCCCGGACTCGCCGATATCGATGATCTGCTGGAGCGGGTGCGCGCGGCCGGTCTGGCCGTCGAATTCATCGTGCGCGGTGCGGCCGTCGAGCTGCCGGATTCGCTGAACCTGACGCTGTATCGGATCGTGCAGGAGATGCTGACCAATGCGCTGCGCCACGGCGACGGCGCGCACGCGCGGCTGATCGTGGACTATCAGCCGACCCAGATGGTGCTGGAGTCGGTCAATCCGCTCGCCGACACCGCAGACGTGGGCGATACCGCCGAGCACCGTGGACTCGGCGGGATTCGCCAACGTGCCGAATTATTCGGCGGCGAACTGCGATTCGGTCGCGATGATGCGCAAACCCATTGGCACACCAGGGTTTCCCTGCCGATCGGAGGTTCGTGAACGCACCGGTCCGCGTATTGATCGCCGACGACCACAGTATGTTCCGCTCCGGACTGCGCGCGGTCGTCGACAGTCAGACCGATCTCGAATGCGTCGCCGAGGTCGGCGACGGCCGCAGCGCCATTGCCGAGACCGCCCGGCTGCACCCGGATGTCGCGATTCTGGATGTGCGCATGCCGAAGCTGGACGGACTCGCGGCCACCGCGGCGATTGTCGCGGCGGGCGGCACCCGCGTTCTCGTACTCACCACCTATGACAGCGATGCCAACCTCTACCGCGCACTGCGGGCGGGCGCCAGCGGGTTCCTCTTGAAAAGCCTGCCAGCGGAGGAACTGGTGGCCGCCATCCGGATCGCGGCCCGTGGCGACGCCCTGATCGATCCGTCGATGACACGACGGTTGATGTCGCGGTTCGCGGGTACCCTCGCTGCGCCGGACACCCCACCCGAAGTCGAGCAGTTGACCGCACGAGAGCGAGAAGTATTGCTGCTCTTGGCCGATGCGCGCAGCAACGCAGAGATCGCGGCCGCACTCGGTGTCGGCGAGGAGACGGTCAAGACACACGTATCCCGGATACTCGCCAAACTCGGCGTCCGCGACCGCATCCACGCCGTCGTCTACGCCCACAAACACGGCCTGGTTCCCCCACCCGGCGGCTAGCAGCCGTGCGTCACGGCACCAGCAGGTTGAGCAGGGGTGCCTGGCGGAGCAGTTCGGCGGGACCGCCCGCGAGGCCCGCGGTGAGGCATACGCGCCCGGGCGGGCGGACTCCGGCGAGCAGGGTGTAATCGGGTCCGCCGACCTGCTCGAGCACTTCGTCGGGGACGAATCCGGCCAGCCGGGCGCTGCCGCCCAGTGCGATGACACCAAGGATGCACAGGATGTGCGCGTAGCTGTAGGACAGCGGCACCGGGAGCAGATGCAGTCCGCCTCCGGCGAACATGCGCTGATAGCAGGACAGCACCGGCCAGACCGAACTGCGTTGGGTCGCAACCACACCCGTGGGGTGCGCACCGGGGCGTGGTGCGTACAGGATCCACGCCGGATCGTCGATGCCGAAGTCGTCGCGGGGGAGCGCGGTGGGTCCGGTGCTGGCCAGCTCCTCGAAGTGAAGACACCACCCTGGAATTGACGTCGTGCTGCCGTCCTCGGGGAGGACTACCGTCACAGGTGCTCGCTGCGCTTGCAGCGCTCCCTCGGACCGGGAGGTTGTGAAGAGCGCGGCGGGCCGGTTCTGCTGGATGAGCCAATGCAACACGTCGTCACCGAGATTCGGGCTCACCGGGATGCCGACACAGCCGGCACGGGTCACCGCGATGGTGGTCTCGACCGACTCGACCCGATTGCCGAGATAGATCACAACACAATCGCCGGCGCGCAGTCCCGCCGCGACCAGATGACCGGCCATTCGCGCGGTGCGGGCCTCCAGTGTCCGATAGTCGACGGTTCGTAATCGGTCCTCGAATGCGATCGCGGGACCGGATTGCAGCGCGCGCTGGGTCAGCAACATCGGGACCGGGCGAAGTAGTCGAGTCCGAAACATTTTCACCTCACCAAGTATTGCCAGGGCCTGGTATAACACTGCCGATTAATTGCTTTATATCGCTCGGCTTTTGGATACGACTCCTCGCGGAATCGCCAATAGCAAGATCCTGTCAGCTCAGCGCAGGAACCACTCTCGGATGACCAGCGCGGGCCTGCGGTTAATGTAGATGCGATAACACCGAGCGCAGACCGCATCGCTGGTGCGGCCGTAGAACAACAGCTGCCGATACGACTCCGACGATGTGGTCTGCAGTGCGCCGCCGATACCCGCCGCCTCGGTCTCCAACGCGGCCGAGAACGCCGCGGGCAACCGGCCGAGCGCGATGAGGGATTCGGCTCGGGCATACCGGGTTCCGGTGCGCGCACCGACCAGATCGACCTTGCGTACCAGTACTTTTTCCTCGGGTGGCACATCGAGCCAGCCATCGTGGGCAGCGGCGGCGGTGGTCTCGCGCTGGGCGGTGCAGCGCGCCTCGACGGGCTCGAGCACATGCGCCTCCAGCGTGCGGGTCACCGTGCCGTCGGTCAGCAGGACGCTGCGATGATAGGAGCTCAGGGTCGCGGCGGAGATATCGTGCCAACCGGGCGGACGTGCGGCCGGTGCGTGAAAGTGCCTGCGCACCAGCACATCGGCGGCGAAATCGGTCAGCATACCGGTGCCGCGCGCTCGGACCGGCCTGGAACACCAGCCGGTGTGCGTTTATGTCTCATGCGGTGAGTTTGGCGAAAGATGTGGTGACGCAGAAACCCCTAAGGCTTCCCCTATTGCGTACTGCCGCGTATTCCCACTGCCTTGACAGCAATCACGGCGTGCGGTTTCCTTGGGTATCTGAATAGTGCAGCAACAGTTGATGATCTGCCACTCCGTTGCGTGTTCAGTTGCGACAGAGCTGCCGCGACGTTTGCCATGCAATTCGCCTGCGATTCTGGGACACAGTATGGGAAAACTCGATCCGTCTGCGCGGAAGCACCCTTCGGCCCCTGCCCGGCATAATCCGAACCCCGTTGCCGTCAAACCGGTTCCGGTCGTGCACGCCGCGGGCGGCCGGTCTGCGGTATTGGCGGGCGATATGTACTCCGACGAATGTATCGAGACCACCGCGCCGTTGGATACGCGAGAGGTGTTGCGCGCGGACGTCAGTCGGCACGCGGTCAGCGATATCGGCGAGGCGGTCGTACACCGGCTGCGCCGCGGCGGCGGGGAGCAGATGCGGGTCGGTGAGGCCATCGCGGTGCTCGGTGCGGCCAGTACGGCCGAGACCATCGCCATTGTGCTGCAGCATGATCCGGATGCCGTGGACCGGATTCTCGCGCAGCTGAGCGCGAGTGGAATCGTGGAGGCGGCGCGGTTTCGGCATCGGGAGGTCGGCCGGTGCATCCAGCGCGGCATGCGGGTCGATGCCCGCAGGCTGCTGCACCATCGGGCCGCGGCCGCTCTGTACAACCGGGATGCGTCGGCGGCGATCATCGCCGAGCATCTGGTGCGGTCGGGCGAAACCCGCTACCCCTGGGCGGCGGCGATCCTGCGCGCCGCCGCGGCCGAGGCGCTGGCATTGGACGAGATCGACCGCGCGGTGGAATGTTTGGAATTGGCCTACCGCACCGCCATCCGCCCGGCCGAGCGGGCCGAAATCGCGGCCGTACTCGCCTCCATCGAATGGCGGATCAACCCCTCCACGGCCACCAGGAATTTCGCCAGACTGCATGCCGCCGTGCGCGCGGGCACCCTGTCCGCGCCCGCACTGCACGCCGCCGTGCGATATCTGCTGTGGCACGGGCGGATGGACGATGCGCGCGCGGCATGGCGACTGCTGGAACGGGATTCGCAACCCGTACCGGCCGTCGCGGCGGCGCCGCACCCCGACGAACTCACCTTCTTGCGCTCCTGGATCGCCTACACCTATCCCGAACTCCCACTGCGCCAGCAGATCCCGGATCTCCCCGTGGCGACCGCGGCGCGTGCTGCCGGCGCCGAGGGACCGCCCTCGCTGCATCTGGTCGCCGCGAATCTGCTGTCCGCCATTGCCGCCGACTCCGGTCGCGAGGCGACGGTGCCGGTCGCACATCAGATCCTGTCCCGGCACCGGCTGGACTCCGGCACCGTCGAGGCCCTCACCACGGCGTTGGAGGGCCTCATCTATGCCGACAAATTGGAAGTGGCGACCGCGTGGTGCGATGCCCTGCTCGCCGAATCGGTGGCCCGCTCATCGCCGACCTGGCAGGCGATCTTCGCCGGTCTGCGCGCCGAGATCGCGCTGCGTCAAGGCCGATTGGACGATGCCGCCGGATATGCGGTACAGGCGCTGAACCAGGTGCCCGCAGGCAACCTCGGCACCGTTGTCGGTCGGCCGCTGTGGTGCTACGTCCGTGCACTCACCGCGGCGGGGCGGTATACCGAGGCGCAGGCGCAATTGGATCGCGAAGTTCCGCTGAGCCTGTTCGACTCTCGGCTCGCATTGCCCTATCTGCATGCGCGCGGCCACCTCGCATTGGCGACCGGACGCGTCGCGGACGCACTGGTCGACTTCCAGCTCTGCGGCTCGCTGATGCGGCGCTGGAAAATGGATCTGCCCGCGCTGGTGCCGTGGCGCAACGATGTCGCGCTCGGCTATCTGACGGCGGGTGATCACCAGCAGGCGCGTGGCTTCGCCGAACGTCATCTGGTTCGGCTCGGTGATGCGCGCAGACACGGTACCGGTGCGGTCTCGCTGCGGCTGATCGCCGCGACCGTCGATCCCTCCGACCGCATCGCATTGCTGCGCCAAGCCGAGACCATCGCGCGGCGCAGTGACGATCGCCTCGAATTGGCGGCGGTGCTGGCGGATCTCGGTCGCACGCACGAATTGCTCGGCGAGGTGGACCGGTCCAGATCGCTGCGGCGTTCGGCGCTGCGCCTGGCCGTGCACTGCGGCGCCGAGCCGCTGGTGCGGCGGCTGTCCGGCGACCAGACCGAGGCCGTCGAGCCACTGCGCACGAGCGCTGCGCTGGATATCGGATCATTGAGCTCGGCCGAGCACCGGGTGGCGGAGATGGCCGCCAAAGGATTGCGCAACCGGGAGATCGCCGAGGAGTTGGCGATCACCACGAGCACCGTCGAACAGCATCTGACGCGGGTGTATCGGAAGCTGAAGGTGCGAAGGCGGACCGAACTGCGCTTTATGCTGAGCACCAAGTGCTGATTTCGACGGGAGACCATTGCGGATGACCGAATCCACCGTGCACGAGCGCTGGTTGCAGCGCCTACGGCCGCACCCGCGCCCGGTGGCGCGCATGATCTGCTTCGCACACGCCGGTGGTTCGGCGAGTTCGTTTGCCACGCTGGCGCGAGCCGTCGACGGACCACTCGAAGTGCTGGCGGTGCAGAGTCCCGGTCGGCAGGACCGGCGCCGGGAACCGTGTCTGGAGACGGTGGCCGAATTGGCGGCAGGCGCGCTGCCCGCCGTGCTCGAGCACAGTGCGCTGCCGATCGCGCTGTTCGGACACAGTCTCGGTGCCGTGGTCGCCTTCGAGGTCGCTCGGCTGATGGAGACCGAAGGTGTTGCGCCGCGGCATCTGTTCGCATCGGGGCGGCGCGCGCCGTCGACAGTGCGCGCCGAATCGGTGCACCAGCGACCGGATGCCGGAATTCTGACCGAACTGCGACTGCTCGGCGGGCCGGGCGTCGAAATGCTCGACGATCCCGAGATCGCCGCGGCATTCCTGCCCGCGATTCGCAGTGACTACCGGGCCGTGGAAACCTACCGGTGTGAGCCGGGTGCCCAGGTGCGGTGTCCGGTGACGGTGCTGGTCGGCGACCGCGATCCGCGGGTGAGCCGGGCCGAGGCCGAGGCCTGGCAGACGCACACCTCGGGCGGCTTCGAACTGCGGGAATTCCCCGGTGGGCACTTCTACCTGTCGGAACGGTCCGTGGAGGTCGCGGCCGCGGTTCAGCGGGAACTGGTGGGCTGAGCGTCCTCGCCGGTGGCGTCCCCGACCGCGCGAATGAGTTCCTGATGGGGATCGGCGCCGGGTAGTACGGCGGCCACGAAGGCGTCGGGCCGCAGCAGCACCGCGGTGGCGCCGTCGAGTCCGTATGCCGCGAGTACTTTGCCGGACGGGTCCGCGAGGATGCCCTCGGCGTGCTCGCGGTCGCGGGACACCGCCACCGCCGAGAGGGGCGTGGTATTCATCATGCGCACATAGCCGACGGCATCGCGCCAGGTCGATTCGTTTCGCGCATCGAAGAGCAGCACGTACTCGTCACCGGACAGTTGGTCCATCGGGGTTGCCTCCGTTTCCTGTTCGCCTGCCGTAGCGGGGGATGCGGGCTGCCGCAGTGCGATGTTGCCCGCCAGCGCCGCATCGATGGCCCGATCGATCCGTCGGTGCATGGGCAGGGCGAGCAGCGCGCCGAGCGGCATCAGGGCGAGTGAGATACCGAGCCAGAGCACGAATGCCGTCAACGTGGCGGCCCGCGGGACGGCTCCGCGGCGGGAGGCCGCGCGAATCAGCCTGCCCCAGCGCCGGAAGATTCGACCCGCCACCAGGTCGGCTCCGGCGATCGGGTAGCGGATCTTGGTGCCCGAGACATCGGGAGTGCCCGCGGCCCAAGCGGTTGCGCAGTCACGCACCCGATCGAGCTCGCGCTGATCGATGCCCGCCCTACCGAAAACCCCGCGCGCTTCCCGTTTTCCGCCCAATAGCCACCGCAAGGTGGTCACCAGTGTGACGAACTGAGGTCGCGTATCGGTCGCGACGACAGCGCCCAGATGCCGAGCGCCCAGCGCCCGAAGCCGCCGATCGACCGCTACCGCGGCCGAGTACCACATATTCCGGCAGGCGATCACCGACAGCACCTCGCGATCGACGATTACCTCGGGATGGGCATTGAGCAAGGTGCGCATCGGTGGCGACGGCGCGAGGAACCACACCTGATAAGCCAGGATGACCAGCTCATACGGTTCCGAGCGCAGCTCCGACGCCGAAGTGCCGAGCTCGATTTCGGCCTGTTCGTCGACGCTGTCGGGAAAGACGCCGAAGAATTTCGCGATCGGCCAGGGAAACGGATACGGGCGTGCCGGCGTCACCGGCACATGCCGGATGTGCCAGCCCGCCGCGACCAACGGTTCGGTGAATGCCCGCACCGTGTCGGTCAATTGGCCGGTCTGCGAGTACGAGAATATGACGGCCCGCTTCGATGATTTCGTGCCCATGGTGTTTTCCACTTTCGCCGGGCGAATTCGAAAAAATATCGATGCGGGAAACTGTATCGGTGCGCGCGGGTGCCGGTCAAGGCGCGAAATCTGCCGATAGGGGTTGTCGAATAGGGGTTGACGCAATCGAATTACACTGTCGGACAACATCTTTCGAAGTGATCATCTTGACGCTCGTTGGGGCCGATGTAAGACTTGGTCCGAGGTTGTTCACCCGGCTTCGGGGTACGCCCAGCGCGGCAGAATGGGGTAGCGCATGTCGATAGTAGACGAAATCCAGAAGGATATATTCGACTATCTGGATTCGCATTACGGTATCGAGCGGGACGAAATCAACAGTCATTCGGCGTTGAACGAACTCGGTATCGATTCGCTCGGCCTGCTCGCCATTGCCGATATTGTCCGGAAGAAGTACGACATCGTCCTGGACGACGAGCGGATCGCCTCGGTGCGAACCTTCCAGGACTTCACCGACCTGCTGGAGCGCAAGGTGGCGGCGCGGGAGAGTGCGATCCCTGCGGCGCGAGCGACGGACCCGGAGGCGGCAGCGGAGCGTGACCACGTAGGGACCCGGGAGGGCCGCGAATTGAACAGAGCTGAGAGTTGATGACCGCTTACATCACCGCGACCGGCCGCTTTCTGCCCGGCGATCCGGTGCCCAATGACGAAATCGAGGACTACATCGGCAAGGCCGGTCTGGCGTCGGCGGATCTGCGCGAGATGATCCTCGGCAATAGCGGTATCAAGACCCGTCACTACGCGATCGATAAGAATCAGCAGACGGTCATGTCGAATGCCGCAATGGCCGCAGCAGCCGTACGTGCGGCGGTGAAACGTGCTGGCCTCGGCCCCGATGAGGTCGAAATGCTCGCGGCCGCGACCACCATGCCGGACCTGCTCGGTCCCGGCCACGCCAGCATGATTCACGGTGAACTCGGTTATGCGCCGATGGAAGTCATGACCGCGCACGGGATCTGCAGCTCCGGGATGATGGCACTCAAGGATGCCTATCTTCAGGTCGCCATCGGCGAGAAGAGCAATGCCGTCGCGGTCGCGAGCGAATTCGCCTCGCGCGGATTCAAGAGTTCGCGATATGCCGAGATGAAATCGGTGATCGAAGAGGGCACGCTCCCCATGGAGACGGCATTTCTGCGGTACATGCTCTCCGATGGTGCGGGGGCGGCGGTGCTGCGGTCCGAGCCGGAGCCGGACAAGATCAGTCTGCGCATCGACTGGATCTCGCTGACCTCCTACGCCAATACCGAACAGGCGTGCATGTTCCTGGGCAGCAATGACAATTCCTGCACCAAGACGTGGGGCGACTATCCGACCACCACCGCCGCCGCCCACGACGGGGCGCTGGCAATCCGGCAGAAGTTGTCGCTGCTGCCGCATCTGGTCGAGGTCGGCATCCAGGAATATCAACGGCTCGTCGATGCCGGCAAATTCGATCCCGAGAAGGTCACCTGGTATCCGGTGCACTACTCGAGTGAGCGGATGAAAGAGCTGATGATCGGTGAATTCAAGCGCCGCAACATCACTCGGGGCGAGATGGTGAACTGGTACAGCAATCTGACCAGGGTCGGCAACATCGGCAGCGCCAGCATCTACATCATTCTCGACGAGATGTTGTCCGAGGGCCTGATCACGGAGGGCGACACCCTGGTATGCATGGTGCCCGAATCCGGCCGCTTCATCATCTCGTTCATGCATCTGACGGCGGTGGCCGCAGGCGGGGCCTGAGGTCGCGCCATGGCCGAGGAACAGCAGCTGCGCGAATACCTGCGGACCGCCGCCCGCGAATTACAGCGCGTCCGAGACCGGGTGCGGCAGTTGGAGGCTCGCGCCAACGAACCGGTGGCGATCGTCTCGATGGGATGCCGCTATCCGGGCGGTGTCGGGTCACCGGACGAGCTCTGGGAGATGGTCGCCGCCGGACGGGATGTGGTCTCCGGATGGCCGACCGATCGCGGCTGGGATTTCGCCGGGGTCACCGATCCGGATCCCACCCGGGCGCGGATGGTCGAACAGGGCGGATTCATCGATGGCGCAGGCGATTTCGATGCGCGCTTCTTCGGTATCAGTCCCAGAGAAGCATTGGCGATCGATCCGCAGCAGCGGCAGCTGCTGGAGGTGGCATGGGAGACCTTCGAGCGGGCCGGTATGGATCCGGTCGGCCTGCGCGGCAGTCGAACCGGCGTATTCGTCGGTCTGATCGGGCAGTCGTACGGCACGGTCGACGGGGCATATCGGGCATTGACGAGCGAGCAGATCAGCGGTCTGTCCGGATTCTTGTTGACCGGTAAGGCGGCGGGTGCGGGATCGGGTCGGATCTCGTATGTGTTCGGGCTGGAAGGTCCGGCCGTGACGGTGGATACCGCATGCTCGTCGTCGCTGGTGGCACTGCATCAGGCGATTGCGTCGGTGCGGTCGGGCGAATCCACGCTCGCGCTGGTCGGCGGGGTGACGGTAATGGCGACGCCCGATATGTTCGCCTCGTCGAGTGAGCGTGGTACCGCCGCCGATGGCCGCTGTCGCTCGTATGCGGCGGCCGCCGATGGAACCGTATGGTCCGAAGGCGTGGGAATGCTGCTGCTGGAACGACTTTCGGATGCACAACGCGATGGCCATCCGGTGCTCGCGGTGCTGCGCGGCTCGGCGGTGAATCAGGACGGTGCGTCCAATGGCTTCACCGCCCCGAACGGTTCGGCGCAGCGCCGGGTGATCCGCGATGCGCTGGCCGATGCCCGATTGTCCGCCGCCGAGGTGGATGTGATCGAGGGACACGGCACCGCGACCGTGCTCGGCGACCCCATCGAAGTGCAGGCGTTGCTGGCCACCTATGGGCAGGATCGGGATCGGCCCGCGCTGCTCGGATCGATCAAATCCAATATGGGCCATTGTCTGGCCGCCGCCGGGGTGGCCGGGGTGATCAAGATGGTGATGGCGATGCGCCACGGTGTAGTTCCGCCGACGCTGCACGTCGACGAGCCGACTCCGCATGTCGACTGGGCGGCAGGGGAATTGGAGCTGGTCACCCGGGCACGTCCATGGCCGGAGACCGGGCGACCGCGCCGGGCGGGCGTCTCGTCGTTCGGCATTACCGGCACCAATTCCCACGTGGTGTTGGAACAGGCCCCGGTGGCGGACTCCGAGGACGCATCGGTCAGCGCGCCACCGGTATCGGCCTGGGTGGTGTCGGCGCGCTCGGCGCCGGCGCTGACGGGTCAGGCGGAACGGCTCGCCGGATATCTCCGCGCGCAGCCGGGCCTGGATCCGGTGCATATCGGGTATTCCCTGGTGGTTTCGCGTGCTCGGCTGCCACACCGGGCGGTGTTGATCGGGCGCAAACAGGACGATTTGCTCAGCGGCCTGGAATCCCTGGTGGCCGGGCAGGATTCGCCGACCGTGGTGCGCGCGATGGGTTCGTCGGTGGCCAAGACGGTGCTGTTGTTCCCGGACTCCGGGCGCGTCGGTGCGGGACGCGGTCTGTACGCCGACTTCCCGGTCTTCCGTGCGGCCTTCGACGAAGTCGGTGCTGTCTTCGCCGAGCATCCGCTGCATGAAGTTGTGACCGGAGACTCCGATGTGGCCGCGCGGTTATCGGATCGGCCAGAATTCGCGCGCGCGGCACTCTTCGGCGTCGAAGTCGGGTTGTATGGACTGATGGTGTCGTTCGGGTTGCGGCCGGACTTTCTGGTCGGGCATGGCATCGGTGAGGTCGCGGCCGGGTATGCGGCCGGGGTATGGTCGCTGACATCGGCGGCGGAATTCGTCAGGGCCGCAAGCGAACCGGCGGCTGTCAAGCGGGTGTGTGCGAATGTGAGCTCCGATGATCCGAAGGTGGCGATCGTCTCCGGTCGGACCGGAGGGCAGGTCGGTCGGGACGAGTTGTGCACGCCCGAGTATTGGTCGCAGGAGGCGCACCCATGCGATGCCCTTCGGTGGACGGCCGGGCGCGGCGGATCGATTGTCATCGAATTGGGTTCGGGCGCATGGACGGAACGGGTACGTGAGATCGTCGGCGAAACCGTTGTCGGGGAGACCGATGTGGTGGTCACACCTGCCATCGACGCCACGCGATCAGGTCCATCGGATGAGGCGATCTCCTTCGTGACGGCGCTGGCTCGCGCACATACCGCGGGCGCCGCGGTGGACTGGTCGGCCCTGTACACCACGGCCGGTGCCCGGCGAATCGACTTGCCCACCTATGCCTTTCAGCACCGCAACTACTGGCTGGGTAGGTGAGGCGTGGGGGATGATCGGCATATCGCCGTGGTCGGGGCGGGTATTTCGGGCCTGGCCGCGGCCCATCGTCTCCGGCGGGCGGGCCATCGGGTCGAACTGATCGACCGTGAGTCCCGGCCCGGCGGACGGTGCGGCGTCGGGCTGCTGGGGGATCAGCCGATCATGGCGGGTGGGCGGCTGATCGGCCGCAAATACACCGCACTGCGCGAATTCCTGAACGAGCTGGGACCTTTCGCCTTGGAGCCGTATCCATTGCGGATGTCCCGGGTCGTGGCCGGTGAGCTGTTCACCATCGATCACCAGGACCGTTCCACCGGCCTGGCCCACCTGATCGATGTGGGCACTCCCGCTCCCGATGTCGCGAAATTCTCCTACCTCGCCAGCCGTGCACTCACCGCCGACGGACTGCTCGAGCCGGGCTACTACACCAAACTCGCCGCACACAGCGACCACAAACCGCTCAGTGCGCATTTCGGCCCGGCGCTGACCGCGATTCTGTTGCGCCCCATGACCGTATGGACCCACGGCGCGGAGCCGGAAGAGGTCTATCTCGGCGCCTTCGGCGCTACCCTGGCGAATGTGCTCGACGACTTCGATCGGCTCACCGACGGTATCCAACCGGTATTCGAGGCGTTGTCCCGACAGGTCGTCGTGCGCACTCGCGCCACTGCGGATCGTCTGCTGGTCCGCAGCGGCCGGGTCCGTGGCCTCGCCATCGCCGAAAATGGTTCCGCACCGAAGGAAGAACCCTACGACGCGGTATTGCTGGCAATACCGGCGCCGGCGGCGGCCGATCTCGTCATCGACGAATTCCCGACTGTCGGAAAGCTGCTCGCGCAGATCCGATATCTGCCGGCCGCGGTCGCGGTGGTGGCATACGACCGCGATATCTTCCCGCCCGATGTCTGGGGCATTACCTTCGACGACGGCCCCTGCCGCGCGGTGGGCCCGGAGAGTCCGCGTCGCCGCGATATCGTCCGCTATATCTTCACCGGACGGGATGCGCGCCCGCTGCCGTCGCCCAAAACCTTCGAATCGTGGCTGGCCCGAGCCGAACGCGTCGTCGTCGAGCACTGCGATGCCATCGGTGCCATGCGACGAGATCGGCTGACTCGCAGCTGGGACGCCGCCTACTGTGCCTACCTGCCCGACCACGCAGACTTCACCGCCAAGCTCCGGCACGAGATCGCCACCTGCACCGGACTGGCGGTGGCCGGCGACTATCTGCTCGGCACCTCACTGGAAGCGTGCTTCCGCGCCGGCACCGCGGCCGCCGAGGACCTCCTGGCTCGACTGACTTGAATACGCCATTGCGCGCGGTTAACTCGGGCACCGGTTCGCGCGATAATCTCCAGTGAAGCCCCGGACCATCCCCTTCGGACCGGGGCTTCGCCGAACATCGGGACCCATCGCATGGCACGCTGACATTCGTGTCTGAATCACCGAATCTCACCGGTCAGGGCCGGGTTGCGTCCGTACTGCGTTTTGCCACCGAACTCATCGCCTGGATCGCGACGCCGTGGGCGCTGGCCGGACATTCGGTTGTGCTGGCCGTGCTGTCGGTGCTGGTACTGATCGGGCTGCCCACCGTGTTCGCCACGCCCGGTGACAAGAAACAGGTGCTTGTCGCCGTGCCAGGATGGGGCACCATCGCGCTGGTCCTGCTGCAACTGGTTGCGGCGGTCATCGCCGCCTGGGTGGCCTGGCCGGTGTGGCTCGCCGTCCTTGTCGGGGTGCTTGCGGTGCTCACGGTGATCGCGGAGCTGCCGCGCTGGCGCTGGCTGTGGCGCGCGCGAGGTCGATAGCGCGCTATCCGGTGATGGTCGCGCGGATGAAATTGTGATCGGAGCGGCCCTCGACCGCCAGGACCGTGGCATCCCGCACGGTCGTGCCGCGCACGATCACATGGTCGATGAACTGCGATTTGGTGCCTGACGTGCGCGGACGGGTCGGTGCGGAGATCGGTGGCAGATCGGCGACGGTGAAGTCGGGGCCGAGCGCGGAGGCCACGGTGGTGCGGTCGATATTGAAGTCGCCGAGTAGCACGGTGGCGTGGTCCGGTGCGGCGAGTTCGGCCAATCGGGTCAGCTGGTGGGTGCGGCGCGGATCGCCGGTCACATGGGTTGCGATGACGACAATGCCCGTCGTTTCGATGGCGAGTGCGCCCTTGCCGGGATCGTTGTCGAAGGATTCGGCCACGATTTCTCGGCCCGGTTCGTCGAGGACGAGGACGAGATGTTCGGTGGGATCTTGCAGCGGGGTGGTGCCGTTGCGCGCCCGCGGGATGCGTGGGTAGCGCAATGCGTGGATGTCCCTGTCGGACAATGCCGATCGCAGACTTGCCAGTTGGTCGCCGCTGACCTCCTGTAGCGCGATGACCTGTTCGGGCCGTTCGGCGATCCAGGCGGTCACCGCGGCGATACGTGCCGCCTCATCGGTCCAGCGGGTCGCGATACTCGGATCCCAATTCTCCGCGTGCACGCGGTGCAGGACATTCCAACTGGCCACTGTGATCACAGCTCACGATGCTAGTGCTCAGCGGCCGCGAAGTTTGCCAACGATTTCCGCCATGGGCACCTGCAACCGCTGCCACCGTTCGGCGGACATGCGCGGCGGAGCGTCGAGATCGACGACCAATGCGGTGGCGACCGTCTGGGGTTCGGTGTACTTGAGCAGGCCCTCCGGACCGTGTCGGCGGCCGAGTCCGGAGCTGCCCATACCGCCCATCGGCGCACTCGGACTGGCCGCGGCGACCGCATAGCCCTCGTCGACATTCACCGCACCCGAACGCAGTCGGACCGCGATGGCCTCACCCGCGGCCGGGGTCGCGGCCCACACACTCGCGCTGAGGCCGTAGTCGGTGTCATTGGCGAGCCGGATGGCCTCGTCCACATCGGCGACCGGATAGATGGCGACCAATGGTCCGAAGGTCTCCGCACGGGCGCAATCCATTTCGGGCGTCACGCCGGTCAGCACGGTCGGTTCGAAGAACAGGGGGCCGAGGTCGGGCCGGGCCTTGCCGCCGGTAAGAACCGTCGCACCCTTGGATTTCGCGTCGGCGAGATGTTTGGAGACGGTGGCGAGTTGCTCGGCGGAGCTGAGACTGCCCATGGCGGTGCTGAAGTCGTAACCGGGGCCGAGCGGCATCGCCTCGATCGCGGCGACGAACTTCGCGGTGAACTCCTCGGTGATCGATCGCTCGACGTAGACGCGTTCGATGGACAGACAGAGCTGACCCGCATTCGAGAAGCACGCGCGCAGTGCGGCTTTGGCGACCTTGTCGAGATCGACACCGGCGGTGACGATCATCGGATTCTTGCCACCCAGCTCGGCCGAGAAGCCGATCAGCCGGTCGGCGCATTGCCGGGCGAGCACTCGTCCGGTGGCGGAGGAACCGGTGAACATGAGGAAGTCGCAGTCCTCGACAATGGCGCGCCCGACGGTCGAACCCGAACCGGGAACCACGGCGAGCAGGTCGCGGGGCAGTCCGGCTCGGTAGAGCAATTCGGCATTGGCCAGCGCGGCGAAGGGCGTTCGGGATGCGGGTTTCAGCACCACCGCATTACCCGCCAGCAGCGCCGGAATGGAATCACCGATGGCCAGGAACATCGGATAATTCCACGGTGCGATGACGCCGACAACTCCTTTGGGTTGAGCGTGTACGCGCACCCTGGTCAGCCCTGGCAGTGGTCCGGGAACTCGCAGTGGTTTCAATAACTCGGGTGCCACCCGCGCGTAATACTGTGTTCCGGCGAGGATGCCGAGTATTTCCTCCTGCGCGGTCCAGCGGGCTTTTCCGGTTTCGGCCTGGATGATGTCCAGCAACAGATTCCGGTGTTCGAGCACCAGCGTGCGATAGCGCTTGATGACCGAAACCCGATCGCGAACCGGCGTTTCTGCCCAATCATGCTGTGCTACCGAGGCTTTGGTGATCGCGGTGTGCACGTCATCGGCACCGGCCAGCGGCACCTGCCCGAGCGGATCGCCGGTGAAGACCTCGTCGATCGTGGTAGTCGGGCAGCTGTCGAGGTCGGTGACCGAGGCGAGCCGACTCAAACGCTGGAAAACACTGGATTCCGGAACCGGCATTGTCGTACTCCTGCTCATAGCGACCTCGAATAGGCAAACTACAGCGGAAATCGACGAATCGGGGCCGGCGATGGCCCACCGATTACCGCGCGGTGGACGGGCACAGACCGGCGAGTATTTACGCTCGGTAAGTCGGCGAAAGTCGAAGGTTTTCCGGTGGAGCGCAACCACATTCGAGGAGTCGAAATGTCACGGTCGAATGGCGACAGCAGCGCGGTGCTCGAACGCGATGAGCTCGGCCGTCGCGCACCCGAGGAGCAGCGGCGGCTGCTGCGCGAGCTGGTGGTCCAGCAGGTGACGGATGTGCTCGGTGGGATCGCGCCCGAGGTCATCGATGTGTCGGCGTCGTTCCGGGATCTGGGATTCGATTCCCGATCCGCGGTCGAGCTGCGCGACCGGCTGCGCCGGGTCAGCGGTGTGGAGCTGACGGCGGCGGTCGCCTTCGACTATCCGACCATCGACCGGCTCGCCGAATTGCTGCGTACCAGGCTGATCGGCGCCGAGGGTGCCTCCGATGGCAATGGCTGCGGCGCACCGGCGACAGATCCCGAGGAGCCGATCGCCATTGTCGGCATGGCCTGCCGCTATCCGGGCGGCATCGCCTCGCCGGCGGATATGTGGCGCATGCTCGTGGCCGGTCGCGAGGTGACCTCGGAATTCCCGCCGGAGCGCGGCTGGGACGACTGCTACGATCCGGAACCGGGCGCCGAGGGCAAGACCTATGTCCGTTCGGGTGGATTCCTCGAGGGCGCGGCGGCATTCGATGCGGGCTTCTTCGGTATCTCACCGCGCGAGGCCTTGGCCACCGATCCGCAGCAGCGTCTGCTGTTGGAGGTTTCGTGGGAAGCGTTGGAGCACGCGCGCATCGACCCGAGTTCCATGCACGGCAGTCGCACGGGCGTGTATGCGGGCATGTTCTACAACGACTACGCCGATGACACCGCGCCGGCGGACCTCGCCGGATATCTGATGACGGGCATGACGGGCAGCGTTGCGTCCGGGCGTATTTCGTACGCGCTCGGGTTGGAGGGGCCCGCGCTGACCGTTGATACGGCCTGCTCGTCGTCGCTGGTGACGGTGCACCTGGCCGCGCAGGCATTGCGTCGGGGTGAGTGCGATACCGCGCTGGCCGGTGGCGTGACCGTGATGGCGAAGGCGGCGCCGTTCATCTCCTTCAGTATGCAGCGCGGGCTGGCGCCGGACGGTCGGTGCAAATCCTATGGCGAGGGTGCCGACGGCACCGTGTGGTCCGAGGGCGTCGGCGTGCTGGTGCTGGAGCGGTTGTCGCGGGCCTGTGCGCAGGGACGTCGGATTCTGGCGTTGGTACGTGGTTCGGCGGTGAATCAGGATGGTGCGTCGAACGGGCTGGCCGCGCCGAACGGTCCGGCTCAGCAGCGGGTGATCCGGGATGCGCTGGCCGACGCCAGGATCACCGCCGCCGACGTGGATATGGTCGAAGGACACGGCACCGGCACGGTATTGGGCGATCCCATCGAGGTGCAGGCACTGCTGTCCACCTATGGCCAGCTGCGGCCCGATCCGGACCGGCCGCTGTGGCTCGGTTCGATCAAATCGAATATGGGCCACACCCAGGCCGCCGCCGGTGTCGCCGGCATCGTCAAGACGGTGCTGTCCATGCGGCACGAAATGCTCCCGCGCACACTGAATTCCGAGCAGCCGACCGAGCATGTGGATTGGACCGAGGGGAATGTGCGGCTGCTCGCCGAACCGCAACCGTGGCCGCGTCGGTCGACGCCGCGGCGGGCCGGAATCTCCTCGTTCGGCATCAGCGGCACCAATGCGCATCTGATCATCGAGGAACCGCCTGTCGATGATCCGGGTAGCGCGGCACGGATCGCGCCGCCGGTGACGCCGTGGGTACTGTCCGGACGCACCGATGCGGCGGTGCCCGCGATGGCGCGGCGGCTGGCGGAGTTCCTGCGGGAGTCTCCGGATACCGATCCGGCCGATATCGGCTACTCGCTGACCGCGACCCGATCGGAATTCGAACATCGTGCGGTCCTGCTCGGTGCCGATCGCGATGAGCTGGTCACGGCACTGGAAGCACTGACCGCGCAGCAGGATTCGCCGCATGTCGTGCGCGGTGTCGCCGGGCGCGATGTCCGGACCGCCGTATTGTTCCCCGGGCAGGGGGCACAGCGCGCGGGTATGGGCACCCGGCTGTACCAGGCCTATCCACTCTTCGCCGAGATCTTCGACGAGGTGTGTGCCCAGGTCGACGCCGCCAACCCGGAGGGGACCGTGGGGTTGCGCGGTGTGATCTTCGCCGAGCCCGGCACTCCGGCGGCCGAGCTGCTGGACCGGACCGAATACACCCAGCCCGCGCTGTTCGCGATCGAGGTGGCGCTGTTTCGGCTGTTGCAGTCCTGGGGTGTGAACCCCGACTATCTGGTCGGCCACTCTATCGGTGAGATATCGGCGGCCTTCGTTGCCGGGGTGTGGTCGCTGTCGGATGCCTGTGCGCTCGTCGCCGCCCGCGGTCGGCTGATGCAGGCGCTGCCCGAGGGCGGCACCATGGTTTCGGTCACCGCCGACGAGGACGAGGTGGCCGAGCTCATCGGTGATCGCGCGGATCGGGTGGGCATCGCGGCGGTGAACGGGCCGCGCTCACTGGTGCTCTCCGGTGACGAGGACGCCGTCGACGAGATCGCGACGCTGCTGGCCGAGCGTGGCCGCAAGACCAAGCGCCTGGCGGTGAGCCACGCCTTTCATTCACCGCGCATGGAGCCCATGCTGGCCGAGTTCGAAAAGGTCTGTGCCGGACTGACTTATCACAAGGCGACCATTCCGATCATCTCCACCGTGACCGGCGAGCCGGTCGGCGATGACGAATTGCGTTCCCCGGCCTACTGGGTCGGCCAGGTCCGTCGACCGGTGCGTTTTATGGCGGCGGCCCAATGGTTGCTCGGCGAACGGGTCGGCGTCGCGTGGGAGACGGGACCGGGTGCGGCGCTGACCACCCTGATGGTCCAGACCGCCGCGGCGGGCGAGAAGCCGGCGCCGACCACGAAACCGGTGCTGCGCGCACCCGGCGCGGATGCGGAGGTCGCCGGAGTCGTCGGCGCGCTGGCGGCGGGATATTGTGCTGGCGCACAGGTGAATTGGGCCGAGCAGTTCTCCGGTAGCGGTGCCACGGCGGTCGACCTGCCGACCTATCCGTTCCAATGGCAGCCGTTCTGGTTGCAATCCGCGGGTGTCGCGGATGTGCGCCAGTCCGGACTGGAGGATGCCGGGCATCCGTTGCTCGGTGCGGTGGTGCGGGTGCCGCAATCCGATGAAATCGTCTGCACCGGACGGCTTTCGCTGCGCAGCCATCCCTGGTTGGCCGATCACGATATCGCGGGAACCGTACTGCTGCCCGGCACCGCGTTCGTCGAAATGGCCTTGCACGTGGGTGCCTTGGTGGACTGCGCCCGGCTGGCCGAACTGGTGTTGCAGGCGCCGCTGCCACTGCCCGCTGCCGGGGGTATCGAGCTGCGCGTCGTCGTGGGCGCACCGCAGGACACCGGTGGTCGGACGCTCACCGTGTACGCCCGTCCGCAGGGCGACTTCGAGAACGGGCAGATCGACTGGACCTGCCATGCGGTGGGCGTCGTCGAGCCGGCCGACGAATCCACAACGGCGAGTGTGGATTTCGCGTCCTGGCCACCGCCCGGTGCGGAGCCGGTCGAACTCGGCGGCGGCTACGACGAGCTGGCCGAGGCCGGATACCGCTACGGCCCGCTGTTCCGGGGGCTGACCGCACTGTGGCGACGCGGCACGGAATTGTTCGGTGAGGTCGATCTGCCGGAGCAGGCGCGATCCTCGGCGGAGCGATTCGGCATCCATCCCGCGCTGCTGGATGCCGCGCTGCACGTCATTGCCCTCGGCAATGCCACCACCGGTGCCGACGGTGCGGTTTCGGTGCCGTTCTCGTGGGAGGGCGTGGCACTGCACGCGGTGGGCGCGTCCTCGCTGCGGGTGCACCTGACCGCGCCCGCACCGGATCGGATCTCGCTCACCCTTGCCGATGCGAGTGGCGGTCCGGTCGCCGAAGTTGCGGCACTGGCATTGCGTGCCCTGCCGCGCGAGGCGTTGGCGGTCAAGTCGACCGCGAGTGCGGATCTGCTCGGCACGACCTGGATTACCGTGCCGCAGCCGGAGACCGCGACGGTCGATGAGCCGTGGGCGCGGCTCGGCGAGAGCTGGGAGACCGTCACGGTGGCCGGACAACGGCTCGCGGTCCTGTCCGCCCCGACAACCGAATCGACGGGCGGCACACCGGAATCGGTGCGTGCTTGGGTTACCGAGCTGATGCGGACGGTGCAGCGACTGGTGACCGCCGAGGAGGCCGTCGAACGAATCCTCGTGGTGGTCACCCGACATGCGGTGGCCGTGCACGGCGCGCAGGACGCGGAACTGGCGGGCGCCACGGCCTGGGGCCTGTTGCGCAGCGCCCAGAACGAGAATCCCGGACGGATGCTGCTGGTCGATGTCGACGACTGGGCGCACTACCGGGACGCCGTCGAACAGGCCATAGCCGTGGCGAACGAACCACAGCTCGCACTGCGGCGCGGCACACTGCACGCGGTTCGCGTGAGCCGCTCCGCCGCCGACAACGTCGAGGCAAACACCCCCTCGGACGCCGGTGACTGGCGCCTGCTGCCATTGGGCAAGGGCACGCTGACCGGCGACAACCTCACGCTCGCCGCGGATCCCGACGCGACCGCCGCGCTGGCTCCCGGCCAGGTCCGGGTCGCGGTGCGGGCGGCGGGTGTGAACTTCCGTGACGTGCTGATCGTGCTCGGCATGTATCCGGATCCGGATGCGCCGATCGGCGGCGAGGGTGCGGGCGTCGTCCTCGAGGTCGCCGCGGATGTCACCGATTTCGCGGCCGGTGATCGGGTCTTCGGCTTCCTGCCGGTGGTCGGATCCACCGTCGTCGTCGATCGGCGGCTGGTGGTGCCGATGCCGCGCGGCTGGTCCTTCGCACAGGCCGCCGCCGCGCCGGTGGTCTTCGCCACCGCCTACTTCGGTCTGGTCGATCTGGCCGGACTACAGCGCGGGGAGACCCTGCTGCTGCACGCGGCGACCGGCGGTGTCGGGATGGCGGCGGTGCAATTGGCCAGACATCTCGGCGCGGAACTCTACGTCACCGCGAGTAGGCCGAAGTGGGATGTGTTGCGCGGCATGGGCTTCGATGACGCGCATATCGGCGACACCCGCACCCTGGACTTCGAACGGCAATTCCTCGATGCCACCGAAGGCCGCGGTGTCGATGTCGTCCTGGACTCGCTGGCCAATGAATTCGTCGACGCCTCCTTGCGCCTGCTACCGCGCGGTGGCCGTTTCATCGAAATGGGCATGACCGACCGGCGCGAACCGGACAAGGTGGCCGCCGAACATCCCGGCGTCTACTACCGAGCCTTCCACCTCATGGAGGCAGGGCCGGATCGCCTGCGGGAAATCATGACCGAACTGCTGCGACACTTCGATTCCGGTGTACTGCAACCGATTCAGGTCACGTCATGGGATGTGCGCGAAGCGCCGGAGGTGTTCCGGTTCATGAGCCAGGCCCGGCATATCGGCAAGAACGTCCTGACGGTGCCGCCACGGTGGAATCCGATGGGGACGGTCCTGGTGACCGGCGGCACCGGCGGACTCGGCGCCGTGGTCGCCCGACATCTGGTCGGCGAGCGCGGTGTGCGCAGGCTGCTACTGGTCAGCCGCCGCGGTCCGGCCGCCGAGGGCGCCACCGAACTGATCGCCGAATTGACCGCGCACGGTGCGGATGTCGATATCGTCGCCGCCGATGTGTCCGATCCGGTCGCGATCGCGGCACTGCTGGCGGCGATTCCCGACGCGCACCCGCTGACGGCGGTGGTGCACACCGCCGGTGTGATCGACGACGGCATGTTCGACTCCATGACCGCCGAGCAAGTGGCGACCGTCTTCGGCCCCAAAGTCTTTGCCGCACATCACCTGCACGAGGCCACCAAGGACCTCGACCTCGCCGCCTTCGTGCTGTACTCGTCCATCGCGGGCGTACTCGGCGGACCGGGACAGGCCAATTACGCGGCGGCGAATGCCTATCTGGACGCACTCGCCCGCCACCGTCATCACGTCGGCCTGCCCGCCACCGCCCTGGTCTGGGGCGCGTGGCGCAGTGCCAGCGGTATGACGGCTCGACTGGGCGATCAGGATTGGGCACGAATGCACCGAGAGGGGATGCTGCCCATCGACGACGAGCACGGCATGGCCCTGTTCGACGCCGCGCTCGCGGGCGGACAAGCCGCCACCGTCGCCGCGCGCCTGGATATGTCGGTGCTCTCGGCCATGGATCCGGCCGATTTGCCCGCCATGCTGCGTGGTCTGGCCCGGTCCCCGCGGCGGGCCGCGGCGGCCAGGTCCAGTGAATCGGCCGAATTCGCCGCCGGTCTGGTCGGTCTCGATCCCGTCGAACAAGAGCGGGTCATCGTGGAC
Source organism: Nocardia sp. NPDC052112 (assembly GCF_040680135.1). Classification (NCBI taxonomy): domain Bacteria; kingdom Bacillati; phylum Actinomycetota; class Actinomycetes; order Mycobacteriales; family Nocardiaceae; genus Nocardia; species Nocardia sp. NPDC052112. The sequence goes on from NZ_JBFAWD010000040.1 coordinate 51,076, forward strand.
GCGATCCGCGTGCAGGCCGCGGCCGTCCTGGGACATCAGTCGCCGGAAGCGATCGAGGTCGAGCGTCCGTTCCAGGAACTGGGTTTCGATTCGCTCGGGGTGATGGAGTTCCGCAACCGGGTGAAGTCCGCGGTCGGTATCAATCTGGGGACGACGGTGGTATTCGACCATCCGACCCCCGCCGCACTCGCCGGATACATCCGTCGGGAGATCGCACCCGTCGAGGACGTACCGGCCCGGATCAAGTCCGAGGTGGCGGCCTTGGCCGCGAGTTGCACGGGCGCGTCGCTGGATCCCGACGACCGGCGCGATATCGCCACCAGGCTCCGGGCCGTGCTGCGCGAACTCGACGGTGGCGCCGAGAGCGAGAGCATCGGCGACCTCGCCGCGGCCGACGACAGCGCATTGTTCGAATTCATCGACCAGTTGGACTGACCGGACGCCGAAGGGAGGTGCTCTACCGTGGCCGATGACGAGCAGTTGCGCGAATATCTGCGCCGCGCCGTGCGGGAACTGCACGAGACCAGGCAGAAATTGCGCGACATACAGGCCGAACAGTCCGAGCCCATCGCGATTATCGGCATGGCCTGCCGGTTCCCCGGCGGCGTCCGATCGCCGGAGGACCTGTGGGACTTGATCATCGACCAGCGATCGGTGGTTTCGGAGTTCCCGACCGACCGGGGTTGGCGTCCGGCCGCCGCGCACGACGAACCCGGTATGACCACCATCGGGCTCGGCGGATTCCTGGACGGCATAGCGGATTTCGATGCCGGATTCTTCGGCGTATCCGAACGCGAGGCCGGGGCAATGGATCCGCAGCAGCGGCTGCTGCTCGAGGTCGCCTGGGAGGCCATCGAGCGTGCGCGCATCGACCCGACCACGCTGCGCGGCACCGATACCGGAGTATTCGCCGCGGTCAGCGATCAGATCTATTCGGACTGGTGTCCGGACTGGGACGGATTCGAGACGTACTACGTGCTCGGCACCCAGACCAGCCTCGCCACCGGAAGGATCAACTATCTGCTCGGTTTGGAAGGTCCGGCCGTCTCCGTCGACACGGCCTGTTCGGGCGCGTTGGTCGCACTGCATCAGGCGGTCGAATCCCTGCGTGGCGGTGCGTGTGCACTGGCGCTGACCGGGGGCATCACGGTGATGTCGCTGCCGTCGCCGTTCATCGCGTTCTCCCGGCAGCGCGCACTCGCACCCGACGGCCGCTGCAAACCGTACGCGCAGGCCGCCGATGGCACCGCCTGGGCCGAGGGCGTCGGCATGTTCGTGGTGGAGCGGCTGTCCGACGCGCGACGCAACGGCCATCCAGTGCTCGCCGTGATCCGTGGTGGCGCGATCAATTCCGATGGCGCGTCCAATGGGCTTACCGCGCCCAATGGTCGAGCGCAGCAACGGGTTATCCGGCAGGCGCTCGCGAATTCCGAGCTGTCGCCGGCGGATGTGGATGTGGTCGAGGGCCACGGCACCGGTACTCCGCTGGGCGATCCGATCGAGGCGCAGGCCCTGCTGGCCGCATATGGCCGCCATCGCGATCCGGAACAGCCGGTGTGGTTGGGATCGGTCAAATCAAATATCGGACACACTCAATCCGCCGCGGGCACCGCGGCATTGATGAAGATGGTGCTCGCCATGCGGCACGGGGTCGTGCCCGCCACACTGCATGTGGACCGGCCGTCCGAGCACATCGATTGGTCGGTCGGCGGGGTCCGTCTGGCCAGCGAGGCGCGACCGTGGCCGGAGACCGGGCGGCCACGGCGGGCCGGGGTGTCGGCGTTCGGATTCAGCGGCACCAATGCGCATGTCATCGTCGAATACGACCCGAGCGCAACCAATACGGAGCCGGACGAACCGCGAGCCGCCAGGCGGTATCCGGTATATCCATGTGTGGTGTCGGGCCGGACACCGCAGGCGCTTCGGGACCAGGCGGCTCGCCTGAGCCGCACCCCACCAGCGGATATCGCCGACGTGGGCTACTCGCTGGCAACCACCCGGACAGCCTTCGATCACCGCGCCGTATTGCTCGCCGCAGATGCCGACGAACTGCGGGAGGTGGCGTCGGCGGCGGCGCGCGGTGCGGTCGACCGATCCGTGGTGACCGGCTCGGCCGCGTCCGGCCGGCGGCTCGGCCTGCTGCTGCCGGGGCAGGGCAGTCAGCGGTCCGGCATGGGCCAACAACTGTACGAGGCCTTTCCGGCCTTCCGCGCGGCCTTCGACGACCTGAGCGCGGCCTTCGACCCACATCTCGATCGACCGCTGCGCACGGTGATTTTCGATCAGGATGCGCTCGACCGCACCGAATTCACCCAGCCCGCACTGTTCGCCGCCGAGGTGGCGACCTACCGACTGCTCGAATCCTGGGGATTGACCGCCGATTTCCTGGTCGGCCATTCGATCGGCGAACTGGCCGCGGCACATATCGGTGGCGTGTTCTCCCTCGCCGACGCCGCGGCCGTGGTGTCGGCGAGGGGACAGCTCATGCAGCGACTCGGTCCCGGGGCCATGCTCGCGGTGCGCGCGACGCTCGCCGAAGTCGCCGAATCGCTTGCCGGATACGACGATCAGGTAGCCATCGCCGCGAGCAATGGTCCGAACGCCACCGTCATCTCCGGTGACGAAGCGGCGATCGGCGTACTTGCCAAACAGTGGCGCGCGCGGGGCAGACGCATTCGGCGGCTGCGGGTCGAACGTGCCTTCCACTCCCCGCATCTGGACGACCTGCTCGACGAATTCGCCACGATCGTGGCGGCCGCCGAATTGAAGCCGTCTTCGATCACCCTGCTGTCCGATGTCACGGGGGAACCGGTCACCGCCGCCCAGGTGTGCGCACCGGAGTACTGGGTCCGCCAAGCCCGCGGCACCGTCCGCTTCCACGACTGCCTGCGCTATCTGCTGGACGCCGGGGTCGATACCTTCCTCGAGATCGGCCCGGGTGACGTGCTGTCCGGCATGGCCTACGAATGTGCGGGTGATAGCGCCTGCGTCTGCCTGCCGACCCTGCGTACCGGCGAACCCGAACCGCACGGGCTCATACGGGCGGTCGCCGGTGCCTGGGTGCGCGGTGTCGGGGTGGACTGGGCGGCGGTCTACGCCGACTCCGGTGCCCGCACTGTGGACCTGCCCACCTACGCCTTCCAGCACCGTCGGTATTGGCTTGGCACCCAACACTATTGGTGCGAAAGCACCTTGCCCGTCGCGCCGATTCGGACCGATGAGCCGACCGAAATATCCGATAGCGGAGAATTCCGCGCCCAGGTGCTCGGACTCGCCGAACCCGAACGATTCGACTTCGTCCTCGCCGCCGTCCGCAGCGAGATTGCCGCCATCCTCGTCGATCGCACCCACGAGGGCGAAATCGACGCCGACACCGGAGTTCTCGCAACCGGACTCACCTCGCTGTCGGTACTCGAATTGCGCAACCGCGTGAACGCGCTTGCCGGTTTCCGCATTCCGGTCGATGGCTTTCTGGACAACCCGACGCCACGGGCACTGGCCGAACTCGTCCTGGCCGAACTCGCCGACGACGCCACGCGCGTCGGAATCTGAGGAGGACCGCGATGCCGGAGGAACTGCTCATCCCGACTACGCGCACCAGCGGGCTGAGTTTCGAACAAACCGTGCCGTGTTCGCTGGCCCACAGACGCTGTCTCGGTGAGGTTTTCGTCGCCGACACCGCCGTGGCCGGACCCGGGGAGTATCTGGCCGCGATCCAGATTCCGCGCGCACACTCGCTGTGGTCGGATCGTCGGACGGAATTCCACGACCCGCTCGCCGCGGTCGAGGCGATCCGCCAAGCCGCGACCGTACTCGGACACCGATATCTCGACCTTCCGCTCGGGACCGCACTGAGCCTGCAGCGGATGACCGCCGAAATCGAGGATCACAGCGCACTGCGCGACACCGGGACCGAGCCGCTGGAGGGCATCGTGCGGATCCGCACCGACCTCGGATCCGGTAGCGGCCCGGGCTATCTCGCCGATCACTCCTTCGACGCCACATTGACGGTTGGCGCCGTGCCAGCGCTCACCGTGCGCGGCGGCGGTGTCGCATTCCCACCCGAGACCTACGCCGAATTCCGCAACCACCAACGCCGCAATCGTGCCGCGGATGTCACGAGCGAAACTCCCGCACCGGTCGCACCGCATCGGGTGGGGCGGCGTGACTCTCGCAATGTCGTCGTCGGCGGTGATCTCCAACTACTGGTGGATCGCCGACATCCGTCCTTCTTCGACCACCCCTACGACCACGTTCCCGGGCCACTGATGTTGGAGGGCTTCCGGCAGGCCGCCCTGCTGGCCGCGGGCCAGCCGTTCGCACTCGGGGCGCTGGCGGCCACCTTCACCGGCTTCGCCGAGCTGGACGGCCCGCTCACCTTCACCTACCGGGTCGACTCCGATCCGGACTTCGGCGCCGACGTCGAATTGGCGTTGTCCCAGTTCGGCTGCCAGATCGCCGACTGCCGCATCGAACTCATTGCTTACCCGTCCCCATCCGACGCGCAGAACTGAGGAGACCCGCGATGGAAGACCCGAAGACGGCCGACCGGCGGCTCGCAGTCGTCGGTGCCGGTATCGCAGGCATGACGGCGGCACTGCACCTGCAGCAGGCCGGATACGAGGTCGAACTGATCGAGCAGATGGACGTGCTCGGCGGACGCTTCGGTGTCGATCGGCTCGGCGACCGCCCGGTCATGACCGGCGGCAAGAACCTGGGCCGCAAATACAGTGCGCTGCGCGAATTCCTCGCCGAATTCGGCGAGCCCGAATACGAGGAATTCGGCATCAACACCTCCCGGGTGCTGGACGGAAAGATCCTCACGCTCGACAGCAAACAGGGCGCCTTGGACAAGATCAGCCGCCTGCGCCGCCTCGGCCCGGTGCGGGATCTGCTGAAACTGGCTTATCTCGGCTTCCTGGTGCGCCGCAAGGAGGAGAACCGCTTCCTCGGTTCGGCGGCCTTCATCAGGATCGCCGACCGCAATGACGACCGGCCGCTGAGCGCGCACTTCAGCCCGCGGATCGTCCGAAATATGTTCCGGCCCATGAACGTCCGCATGAACGGTGCCGAACCCGACGAGGTCTACCTCGGTACCTTCGGCACCAACCTCAACATGATCATGGACACCTACGACCAACTGACCCACGGCATTTCGCCGATCATCGATGCACTGGCCAAGGTGGTGCGCGTGCGCACGAGCGCCAAGGTCGAACAGCTGCTCACCAGCGACGGACGCATCGGCCTCGGCATCTCCGAACACGGCGGCCCGGTCACCGACCACTACTATGACGGCGTCGTACTGGCCTCGCCCGCCTACGCGACCGCCGAAATCGTGAAGTCGGAGCTACCCGCCCTCAGCGACCTGCTCGCCGAGGTCAAATACTTCCCGGCCGCGGTGGTCCTGGTCGAATACGACCGCCCCGTCTTCGGCTCCGAGGTCCGCGCCATCGTGCTCGACGACGGCCCCTGCAGCAATGCCGGCGTCTACGGCATCAATGACCTGAACATCGTCCGCTACACCTTCAGCGGCCGCCACGCCCGACCCACCCCCACCGACGATGTACTCGACGAATGGATCGACGACGCCGAACATCACCTCACCTGCCTGCTCGGGGTGGAAAACCTCCGACGAGTGCATACGGTCAAGCGGATCTGGGACGCGGCGTATTGCGCCTACGTACCGTTCCACGGAAAGTTCCTATCCCAGGTGCATGCCGAGGTGGCCGCTACCCCCGGCCTCGAACTGGCGGGCGACTACCTGCGCGGCGCACCACTCGAGGCATCCTGCCGCTCCGGCATCGAGGCCGCCGACAAGCTACTGGAACAGCTGAAATCGGCGCCGGTCCGAACTGGTCATCGTTGAACTTGCTCGGCGGCGTGTCGCAGCCGGAGTCCCACGGGCTCGCGCGCAGGTGATCAAGATCAGGTGGACATGGTGGCGGGGGCTTCTCGCGTTTTGCCGCCCTGGTTTCCACGTGATCATCTGTCCAGCCTGATGTACGTGTTGTCGTTGGTGGGGGGGTGGGGGTTATGCCGGAGCTCGGTGGGGGCGGGGTTGCAGCGAGGAATCCTGGGTCAGGATCAGGTGGTGGAGCCGCTGTAATTCGTGGCCTGGCTCGATGCCTAGTGTATCGACCAGCGTGTTGCGCGAGCGGTGATACACATTCAGCGCGTCTGCTTGGCGTCCCGAGCGGTAGAGCGCGAGCATATATTGTCGATGGAAGCTTTCGCGCAATGGTGCTGTGGTGGTGAGCAATTCGAGTTCCGGGGTGATTTCCCGGTGCCGACCACAGGCCAGTTCGGCGTCGAAACAGTCCTCGTAGGCATTGAGTCGCTCGTCTTCGATGGCGGTCAATTCGCTCCAGGCGATGCCGCTTTCGACCAGGTCGGCCAGTGCGTTGCCGGACCACATGCTTATCGCGGCGCGCAGGTGGTTTTTACCCCTGGCCGGTGCGCCGGCATCGAGTTCGGCGCGGCCGAGCTTGGTCAGTTTGCGGAAGCGGTAGAGGTCCACCGCGTCCGGATCGACGTTCAGGCGGTAGCCGGGGACCTTGGTCAGAATTGTCGTCGCGGCATGTCCGGCGAGCACCTTGCGGATCGCGGATACCGCGTTCTGCACGATCTTGCGCGCGGTCGGCGGCGGATCGCTATGCCACAGCGCATCTCGGATGCGGCTGGTCGGGACGACCTGATTGTCGTGTAGGAGCAGGTATCCGAGCACCGCCCTGCGGGTCACCCCGCCGAGATCGATCTCGGCGCCGTCGGCGCTGATATCCAGCGCACCGAGGATACGGAATTCCATTGCGCCGCCTCCCGATCGAGCCATTGTCGCGATATCAACCAGGTGTATCAGGGGCGTCGGTCCGCGAGGTACCCCTAGCCGCCGCCCCTTACCGGTGCGTCGTCCATATGGATCGCAGATTCGCGCCGCGCACCTTTCTTGCCGCGCGCACGAATTCGCTGTACCCCGAGGCGCCGTCCCTTGCCGGTGCGTCGTCCATATGGATCGCAGATTCGCGCCGCGCACCTTTCTTGCCGCGCGCACGAATTCGCTGTACCCCGAGGCGCCGTCCCTTGCCGGTGCGT
>NZ_JBFAWD010000040.1:58256-64492 GCF_040680135.1 Nocardia sp. NPDC052112
ACGTGCGTCGTCCATATGGATCGCAGGCGCCGCGCACCGTTTCTCGCCCAGTGCCCAGCGCACGAATTCACTGGGCGAAATGCGCGTGGCGCGCGAATCGGCGCGCGGCAGCAGCTTCAATGCGGCCGCGCCATCGGTGCGGGGCTAGTTGATCGCGCGCTCGCGGCCCTGCCAGAACTGGTCGCGCAGTTCGCGGCGCAGGATCTTGCCGCTGGCATTGCGGGGCAGGAAGTCGATGAAGGCGAAGTGTTGCGGCCGTTTGAAGCTGGCCAGTCGCTCGCGCAGGAACAGCGTGAGCTCATGGGGCGTTACGCTCTGTCCGGGGATGAGTGCGATGAACGCATGTACCGTCTCACCCCATCGTTCGTCGGGTGCGCCGACGACCGCGGCTTCGCGTACCGCCGGATGCGAGACGATGACATTTTCCACCTCGGCCGGATAGACGTTCTCACCCGCGACGATGATCATGTCCTTGATCCGGTCGCTGATATAGAGATATCCGTCCTGGTCCAGATATCCGGCGTCGCCGGTGTGGATCCAGCCGTCGATGAGGGTGGCCGCGGTGGCGTCCGGACGCTCCCAGTACTCGACCATCGGTGCGGGACCGTGCACAACGACCTCACCGACTTCGCCGGGCGGCAACGACTTTCCGTCCCGATCCAGCACCTCGATCCGCGCACCCCGATACGGGAATCCGGCCGAGCGCAGGCGCGGATTACCGACCCAGTGGTCACCTGGTGGGAGAAAGGTGATGGGCGTGGCGGTTTCGGTCATCCCGTAGAACTGCAGGAACTCGCAGCCGAATTGGGTCATGCACTGTGCGAGCATGTCCTCCGGAATCGGCGACCCGCCGTAGGCGACCAACCGGAGCTTGCCGAAATCGGCCGGACCGACACCGGGTTCGACGAGGATGAGCGCCAACATGATCGGCACCGCGTACACGGCGGTGACCCCGCGCGTCCGGATGGCCTCCAGTGACAGACCGGGCGTGTACTCGGGCAGCACCACCGTGACGATGCCGTCGATCAGCCCCTGCACCACCCAGGCCAGCCCCGCGATATGGAATCCGGGTATGACCACCAGCGCGACATCGTCCTGCGGCACCTCCAGCCACTCCAGCTCCGATTCATGGCGCACGTCGCGCACCGCGAACAGGCTCTGCTGGGCGATGACCACACCCTTGGACTTCCCGGTCGTACCGCTGGTGTACATCTGCAGCAGCGGATCGAAACGCGAAGCCGCGCGCCCCGGAGGCGTATCCGGCTGGTCGGCAAGCCATGCGGCGAATCCGGCGCCCGCGACGCCGGAAAGATCAATCCGGTGCAGCGCCACCTCGGCGGACAGCTCCGCCAGCGCACTCACGGCGGCGGCCTCGCGGCCCGCGTCGACGAAGAGCATCCTGCAGCCGGAATCACCGAGCACATGCGCGATTTCGGCGACGGTGAGTCGCCAATTGATCGGCACCAGCACGATCCCGGTATGTGCGGCCGCGATCACCAATTCGTAGAACCGTTCGCTGTCGTGTCCGAGGTAGCCGATCCGATCGCCCGCGACCAGCCCCTCGGCCCGCAGCGCATTGGCCACCCGACACGAGTTGCGGTGCAGGGCAGCATAAGTCGTCTCGTGCGCGCCGCAGATCAGGGCCACCGCGTCCGGCCGATGCCGCGCATGCTCGCCGATGACGGTCGGGAGTCCGATCGCGGGGGATTCCATTGTGGACTGCGACATCATGTGCTCCTGGATTTCGGGTGCGGGCGGCCACGGGTGTTGTCGACGAACCCGAAATCACCGTATCGACCTGCGGTAATCGCGCAGTAACCGCGAAAAGTCTTCGCCCGGTGCGCTTTCGGATGCATAGCCGCCGAAATAGGGGTCAGTGATAGGGGTTGGCCCGCCGGAGTCGCTCGGGTGGCATGGTCGCGGAACCGAACCAGGTGTTCGGCGGGGTGGGGAGACAATGCTCGAGGAGGCCGATGATGTACTCACTCACCGCGCTGCCACCGCCGCGTCTCGCACATGCTGTCGAAGGCGTCCGAGTCCGGCTCCGAAGGCTGGCCCAACGCCTCGCACCCGCTCCGATCGGTGTGCTGGAACTGGCCGAGGGCTGGATGATGACACAGTCGCTCTACACCGCCGCCGCACTCGGCATCGCGGATGTACTCGCCGACGGCCCGCTGCCCGCCGACCGGATAGCGGGCGTGGTCGGTGCGGATTCGGACGCGACCTATCGATTGCTGCGGGCGCTGGCCAGCCGGGGTGTCTTCGCCGAACGGCCCGATCGCCGCTTCGCGCTCACCCCCATGGCCGATGCCCTGCGCGCGGATTCGCCGACATCCGTGCGCCCGGTGCTGATGATGCTCGGCCATCCCGCGGTCTGGGCAGCGCGCGGTCAACTCGTGCACGCGGTGGAGACCGGTCGATCGGGTCATGAATTGGCGCACGGGGTAACCGGATTCGACTATCTGGCGCAGAATCCCGAATTCGCCATCGGCTTTCACGAGGCGATGAAGGCGACCACGCGGCTGTCGGTCGGGGCGATACTGGCCGCCTACGACTTCGACCGTTTCGACCGGATCGTCGATGTCGGCGGTGGTAGCGGATATCTGCTCGCCGCGATTCTGCGTGCCGCACCGCGTGCCAATGGCATTGTCTACGACCTGGATTCGGCCACCGTGACCACCGCGCAGATCTTCGAGCGCGCCGGAGTTGCCGAGCGCGGCACGGTCGAGAACGGCTCATTCTTCGATTCCGCGCCCCCGGGTGCGGATGCCTACGTGCTCAAACACATCATCCACGATTGGCCCGACGAGCCAGCCCTGCGAATTCTGCGTTCGGTGCGGGCCGCGATCGTCCCGAACGGCCGACTGATCCTGATCGAATGCGTCGTCCCGCCGCGCAACCGCGCCCATTTCAGTCTGTGGCTCGACCTCGAGGTCATGCTGGCCATCGGCGGCCGGGAACGCACCGCGGGCGAATACCGCGACCTGCTCGCCCGCGGCGGCTTCCGACTGCGCCGGGTGGTCGCCACGGCCGGGCCGCATTCGATTATCGAGGCGGTACCGGTCTAGAACTCACCGCTGGTCGCCGGATCGGCCAGCGCGCCCTCCGCGGTCCGTAATCGGTCGGTGAGTGCCGTGAGCAGGTCCATGGACTCGGTGGACAGGCCGAGCGCCAGCCGCACCAGGCGACGTAGCGGAGGGCTCTTGATCTGACTGGCCACCACGAGGTCGTGGTCACTGGGTTGTTCGAGGTAGTCGAGGTTCACGGCGGTTCTCACAATCTGTCAGCTGCTCGGAGGATTACCCGTCGCTCCGGCGGTTACTCGCGCTACGGCGGGTATGGCCGTCGGACCTCGATGCGCAGGTCATCCGGTACAAACCAGTCCGGTACTGTGACGCGTATCGCACAGCTCCCGCGCTGTGTCGTGGTCGAATGTTTCGTCGATTCGTCCGGCGTCGATCATGGACATTAGCGTCTGATTATCCAGCAAACGGAGACTACCCCTCCGATCGACTTCCCACCGAAGGGCAGACCTGTGGCGTTCGCGGACTATCAGAACGAGATCTACTTCGCAGCTCTCGGCGGGAATGCGCCGGAGTTTCCGATGGACTTCGCGACGCTCGAGGCGAAGGCCGCGGCCGCACTGCCCGCCTCGCTGCACTCCTATATCGCGTGCGGAGCCGGTGACGAGCTGACCCAGCGGCGCAATGTCGAGGCATTCGAGGACTGGGGTTTGGTGCCGCGGATGCTGGTCGGTGCGACCGAGCGCGACCTATCGGTCGACGCCTGGGGACTCACCTTTCCCAGCCCGATCTTCATGTCCCCGGTCGGTGTGATCGGCTTGGTCGGCGATAAGCACGGTGATATCGCGGTCGCCGAGGCGGCGGCGAAATCCGGTGTGCCAGCGGTCTTCTCGACGCTGATGCAGGATCCGCTGGAGGAGGTCATCGGCCACGCGGGCGCGACGCCGAGCTTCTTCCAGCTCTACACTCCCAAGAATCGCGACCTCGCCGCGAGTCTGGTGAGCCGGGCCGAGTCGGCCGGATATCGCGGCATAACGGTCACTTTGGACACCTGGATTCCGGGCTGGCGACCGCGTGACCTGTCGACCGGGAACTTCCCGCAGCTGCGCGGGCACGTGCTGCAGAATTACACGTCCGATCCCGTTTTCCAGCAGATGGTCGGCTCGGACGATCCGCAGTCCATCGTGCTGCACTGGGTGCAGACCTTCGGAAATCCGCTTACCTGGGATGACCTCGAGTGGCTTCGCTCGCTGACCGCGCTGCCGATCATCCTCAAGGGCATCTCCCATCCCGATGACGCACGCCGCGCGATCGATGCGGGCATCGACGGCATTTTCTGCTCGAATCACGGTGGCCGCCAGGCCAATGGCGGTCTGAGCGCGCTGGAGACGCTCCCCGGAGTTGTCGAAGCGGTCGCGGACCGGGTGCCGGTGCTGTTCGACTCCGGTGTGCGGTCGGGCAGCGATGTGATCAAGGCGCTCGGCCTGGGGGCGACGATGGTCGGCATCGGCCGCCCGTATGTGTACGGCCTTGCGCTGGGCGGGGTTTCGGGGCTGGTGCACGTGCTGCGGATGATTCTCGCGGAGGCCGATCTGCTCATGGCGGTGAATGGTTATCCGGACATCGCCGCGGTGCGCGAGAATATCCGCCCGCGTCGCTGAGTCCGGGCGGTGTGCGCCGCGCGCGGAGTGCCACTACCGTGGGGCGGCGAGTCCGGACCCCTATCGCTGGGAGATGAGCGTGCCTGTATCGACGATCGAGAATGCGGCGGCGCTGTCCGCGGCACCGACCGAGTCCGAACGCCGCACCATCCCCACCGCCGCGTTCTGGGTGATCTCGGTCCTCGGCACCGTCGCCGGTCTGTATTACATCCACCAGGTCCGCGAAACGATGCAGGTGATGCTGCATCTGATGGATCTGAGCGTCTATCAGATCGCCGGGCACCGGGTGGCCGACGGCGTTTCCATCTACGACACGCCCCTGCTCGGCCACACCCGGGGCGTCTGGGAGTTCGTCTATACGCCGTTCGCCGCGCTGCTGTTCGTACCGCTGGTCAACCTGCACGGTGACGTATTCACCTATGTCGGTGCGTTCGGTAACTTCGCCATGCTGACCGCCTCGGTGTGGGCGGCGTTGTCGATGCTCGGCTACCGGCGTGACCTGCGGCTGGTGTTGGTCGGCGTGCCGATCGCCGGACTGCTGATGTGGTGCGAGCCGGTGCGCGAGACCATGGCCTTCGGGCAGATCAATATCTTCCTGCTATTGCTGGTGCTCGCCGATATGGCACTGCCCGATACCTCACGGTGGAAGGGCGTGCTGACCGGGATCGCGGCGGGTATCAAACTCACCCCCGCCTTCTTCGTGGTCTATTTGCTGGTCACGCGCAGGTACCGGGCAGCCGTGACGGCGATCGGTGCGTTCGCGGGGACCGTACTCGTCGGTTTCGCGGCCATGCCCAAGGATTCGCTGACCTTCTGGAGCGGCGCATTCGCCGACCCCAAGCGCGTCGGTGTGCCGGAGAATCCACGCAACGAATCACTGCGCGGCCTGCTCGCGCGGACCGTCGGTGTCGAGGGCGTGCACCAATTGCTCTGGCTGGCGGGCGCTTTCGCCATCGCCGCGGCCTGCCTGTACCTGGCACGTCGGCTGTCGTTGACCGGATACGAACTGCCCGCGGTGGTCCTGGTCGGACTCACCACCACCGCGGTGTCCCCGTACAGCTGGGTGCACCACTGGGTCTGGCTCGCGCCGCTACTGGTCCATCTGGCCGACCTGGCCTTGCGCGAGCGCGGTGTGGTCGTGTCCATCGGACTGCTGGTGGCGGTCGTGGTCGCATCGGGTGGTGTGATCGCCTTCGTCGACCCGACGATGAGCAGCATCTACGACTATCCATCGGGCAGCCACATCGCGACATTCGTCCACAACGGGTACATCTGGCTGACTTTCGCATTGTTCGGCGCCGCTGCCGTTGCCCTGCGTCGCTCGACACGTGACCAGCCGGACGTGGTATCCGCCGCACGGTAATCGGCGTCAGGACTCCGACGCTGGGGCCTGCGTCTCGGGCCGTTCCGCGACCGCCGCGGTGTGCTTGGCGGCCGAGCCCCAGCCGACGTGCAATTCGGCGCGCATCCGCTCGACCATATGCGGGTAGTGCAGCTCGAAGGCCGGACGCTCGGACCGGATGCGCGGCAGTTCGTAGAAGTTGTGCCGCGG
>NZ_JBFAWD010000041.1:0-57519 GCF_040680135.1 Nocardia sp. NPDC052112
GAATCACCGCAGCAGCGGCACACAGCCACACCACCCCTCGACGTGGATACCAACGATCCCGCAGCACAACCGATCCCACCAACAGCCCCTACCGGAGGCGCCATACCACCGAGCGGACGTGGACCATCGAATCCCGGCAACACACCCGACACCCCGACTCCACCACCCGCGATGTCAGGTGGGCAGCCCACCGACAACGACCAAACCCCAAGCGACCCTGAACAACACCCACACATCGGAAAACCCCCAGGCGAAAACGGGACCTTCGCCACACCTCCGATGCCCGCTTACATCCCCACAGAATCACAGGGCGACGAATACCCGAAAAAAGAACACGACTACTACACCCCACCATTCACCGACTACAACATCCTCGGCAATCCCTACGCATCACACGACCAACCCCCCGACGCTCCCCCGATCGTCAAGCACCCAACCACCACCGCGGTGCCCGAACCCCGACCCGCGATCCCCCTCACCGACCGACCACAAACCCCGGCCCGCGACGACACCCCCATCCCCGGGGCACCCACCGAAAACGACGACCAAAAACCCCGCGTCCACGACTCCGAACCACCACTACCCCGCCACAACAACACCCCTGCACCGCGCCTGCCCGCCACACCCGCCGACCACCCCACCGAACTCAACCCACCCAACGACTACGCCACCACAGCCAATCCCGATCCCCCCGGCGCTCCGCGAAAGCCCGCAGCACCGCAGCTGGACCCGCACGGACTCCAAGAAATCCCACGTGAAAGTGGCGTCCCCGCCATCGGCGGAGTCCCACCCTTGCAACCCGCCACGCCACCCAAAAACTCGGTGGAATACCGAAGCCTGGTCCACATAACGATGGGCGTGGACCCCCGCAACAAACCCAAGAAACGCAACGGCAAACAAGACACGCCACCACCCGAACCACCACAGACTCCTAACAAACCACCGGAGACGCCCACCCCCAGAACGCCGAAACCCGCTGCTGCGCAGCAACCCCGTAAGCGCAGCGGCCCGGCTGCGTCACCTATCCGCGAACTATTCATCGTCCGCCGAGACGGAGAAGATACCGGCGCAGTAGGTGAGAAAGGAGAGTGGGTCCGCGCCGCCGGACGTACTCGCGCCTGGGTGCGATCGCTGCCGCAGAAGTTCCCCTGGCTCACCGAGGATCTGGTCGAAACCGCGATACTGCTGGTTTCGGAGACGGTGACGAATTCGCTGCGGCGGACCAAGGACGAGGTCGCGGTCATCCTCACCGTGACCGACTCCGACGACGTCCGCAAAGTCCGGTTCACGGTCACCGACAAAAGCCCAATCGTCCCAGAAGACACCGACATGCCCGACTGGGACGCCGAACACGGCCGCGGCCCGTTGGTAGCCATGCTGTCGGCCGACCACGGAACCACCGTTAAGGCCAACGGCACCGGCAAATCCACCTGGTTCGAACTGCATACACCACACGGGGACGCATCAGGCCTGGGCATTCCGGTTGCCCCTCCGGACAACGACCGCCCCGGCTCCGGCGCTTCGGGGCGTGCTGCCGGGCTCCCGGATACAGATACGGCCTCGCAACTGGCACAACACAGCGATACGTCGGCGCCCCAGGACCTGCGCGAGCAGCACGGGCAAGACATATTCAGAGGCGAAGGCGCCGTTGGTGATCCGGACGGCGTGCAGGACAGCAGCGTGGCGCATGGATCTGGGAGCGGCAACCGTGACGGCGGCGGTCGAGCCGAACCGTCGCGGAATCTGAGCGCGCTGTCCAAGGAAGCACGCGAGACACTCGATGAAGCGGGCGCCGAGTTGCGCGACCTCGGTTCGGCCGACCAACTCGCGCTGCCCCCGCGTTCGCTTGTCGTCGGGCTGGCGGCTGCGCTGTATAGCGTTCGAGCTGCCGAGCAGCCCATTGCAACCGCCGGATATGACATCGTCCTCGATACCACCACCGATCGGGCCTGGCAGGGCGCGCATGCCGGTAGCGCTCGAGTCCCCTTGGCCACCACGGACTTCCACGCGCTTCCGGTCGACGTGCTGTCGGAGTATCTGCGCCTGGCCGAGGTCGCACTGCCGGTCGTACTCGACGCGTTGAGTTCGGGTACCGATATTTCGAGCGACGAATTCGTCGAGCACCTCAGCAGCCGGATCCACGATGGGCGGCTCCAGCAACATTGGCGGACCGCCACCGCGGAGCAGCGGCTGCCGTATGAGGATCCCGGCTACTCCGAGGCGCTGCGCGAACAGCATCGGCGTTTCGCGCGTGCGGTCCGCGATTTCGTGGTGTCGGCCAGTGCCATCGATCGTTCCGTACCGGACCCGTTCGCATCGTGCGCGACGGGCGCGGAGGTCGCCGCGGAGATGTGGCGCCGACATGCGGTGCACATGCTCGAATTCGATTTGCCCGGCGTGGCGGTGGAAGTCGTTCGTGAGTTCGCCCGCGCGATTCATGTGCTGTTGACGAAGTACCCCTACGTCCAACTACTCCAGATAGGGATCGGGCCCGTCTCGGGCAACCGACGATTCATCGCAAGCGACTATGTCGAGGGCACCGATACGAGATACCCGTCGACGCGGTCGGTCACGTTGTCCTACGACTTTGTCAGCGACCCGGACTCGACATGGTCGGAGATGGTGCACGCCGGAACCGCCGTGGGACCTCTCGATCAGGCGATCTATGGCTTGGTTCTGGGTGAGTTCGGCTACTCGCTGAGCAACATCGGCGGGGAGGATGCGGGCTATTACGCAATCGGACTCGCCGGCCATCATCGGCGTAGTCACCAGGGGCCGAAGCGCTGGTCGCCGGATGCGATGTATGCCTGGCGGAAGGGCGAGTTCCGCGCCTACGGAAAGGATCGCGACGGGCGATTCAGCGCGACCGCGGCACTGGGCGGAGCGTTCGCGGCCATGGAGCACGACCCGACCAGCGCCTCGGTCGGAGAGCAGATCCTGCACGACCTGTTGACCAGCACCGCCATGAAGAAAGCCGCGTACTACCGTCGACTGCGGAAACTGATGGCGGAATACCGTCCGGTGACACCGGCGGAGCAGCAAGCCAAGCTGGCCAAGATCGCGGAAATGCGCGGCAACCATGGTTTCCGCATGGTCGATTTCCACAATCCAGGCATCACCGCGGATACCGTCGGTCAGGTTGCCGAGGCCGTACAGCACATGCGCACCGAGTTCCTGGTGCTCACCGAATTGTCGGAGTTCAGGAGCGCTCCCGGGGACATCGACGAATTCGCCCATGAATCCGCTGACGGTATCGAATTCAACGAATTGTGGCTCACCGCACCGGCGCGAATGCGCGCCCACGTCATAGAACAAGTCGCGGCCGGACAGCTGCGCTATGACCCCGATCTCGCCTACCGTTGCATCACCGTCCACGAATTGGCGCATCGCCTGCGCAGGCTGGCCTCGACCACCACGACGGATGCGTACGCCGTGGTGCAAAACCACTTCGAAACGACCTACGGCTCGAAGGACGTCGCGAGCCTCGAGGCGTGGATGGCGCGGCAATTCACCTCGTCCGATCCGGAGGAGTTCGAGGCGGAGTCGATGGTGGCCGCCGAGGTCGCCACCCTGACGCCGACCGAGGGCGAGACGGTAGTACACGACTATCTCACCGCACTCGCCGCCGCCGAGGCCGAACGGCGCGGCCTCACTCCGCCCCCGGCGAGCACGGAGATGCCGGATTGGACGCCGCCTCCCTATGTCGAATACGAAGTGCGGCAACCGAACGACCCGGCAAAATACCAGCCGCAGGCGGTCGTGGGCGCCATAAGGCGCGCGATACGACGGCCGACCGTCCGGGGTGGGCTGTTCTACGGCCAGGACGGCCAGAAGTACACCACCCATGGATGGGAATACTTCCTGATCGGCGCCGACCCGGAGGATATCCGGACGGTCAGCTACGCCGAGATCCGCGACACCATGCCGGGGCTTCCCGCAGCGCACGCGGTGCTATACAGCACGTATTCGAATGCTGATGACTTGCCGATCATCTTCGGCTGCTGGCAGATCAATAACGGCGTGCTGGAGGAGTCGAGCCCAGCCTTCAGCGGAACGTTCCTGAGAGGTGAGCAGGATCACGGTGTTCAACTGAGATTCTCCACGCAGTACCGGAAATGGCTGATTGCCCATCAGATCGATCCGTCGCCGATCAAGATCGGGACCTACGGCACCCTGGATGGCGAGCTGTGGCGCCCCTTGGGTGTCGGGTCTGTGCCGCGTGTCCGTGAATTGCTCGATCGAGATGGGTTGAACGCCGAGACGGTATTCGGCAGCAGCGGCAATGAATTCTGGGTGACCGTCGGCACCGTGCAGTCGACTTCGACCCAGCTATCGATCCCGTTGACAATCAACCTCTTCGACGGCGGCAGCGGAACATTCACTCTCGAGCTCACCGAAACCACAGCCCGGGTGTCGGATTCGGATCTCACACACCAACCACACGCGACAGAACTCACCGCCGCATCCGACATCCTGCACACCCACCTCACCGCCCCGTGGCTGGCCGCATCAGGCATCGCGTTCTCCGCGCCGCCGCTGCTGAGTCAGTTCCCGGACGCCGACGCTACCGAATCCGAATCAGCCCGCACCACAACGGATTCCGGCGTTTCCACTGAGGCTTCCGATCCGCCCGCGGCAGTTGCGGAAAACAGCCAGGTCTACCACCGACTCGTGGCCCAAGTCGGCAACCCACGAATCGCGCGAGACCTCGCCGCCAAAGTCCACGCCCGCGCCGCACAAGAACAACAACCAACCGACACCGAAGCCGCCGCACAACGACTGCGCGACATCGCCGAAAACGTCCTGGCCGAACACCGAACCGCCATGGCACAACTCGACCAGGCCGGCGGCAACCAACCCACACCCAGAAAGCAACCGCGCCTCCTCCCTGTACAACACGACGGCCGCTTCTTCCACAACCTCCCCGAAAACCAACCACCCACCCCCGAAAACCCGAACGAACCAGCAGCATCCGCCCCACGAAGCAAACCCACACCCAGTACCGACGGGTCCGTAACGCGACCGAATACCGACTTCCTGCAATGGATCCGGAGTAAGGCCCCCAAGAACAAGGATCTCGCCTTGCATTACGCCGGCGCGGGCATCTCCACCATCGGCGGCGTCGGCTTGGGCGCCTATATCCCGGTGCTGGTCGATCAGATGGGCAATTCGGTGCAGTTGACCGGCCTCGTGATAGCCACCACCCAGGGCGTTGGGCTATTCGCGCAATTCGCGGCCGGAAACCTTGCGGGCCGGCATGACAACCGCCGAATGCTGCAAATCGTATTGCCCGTCGGAGTCGCGGCCACGAGCATTACCGGCGGCTGGCTCCTCGCCGGCCTACCGGGCGCGCTGGAGGCCGTCATCGGATCGGCGGTTGTCGTCACGATCGTCGATGCCATCGGCGGAAACAGCAATACGAAGATCGGGCGGATGCTGACCCGGACGGAGGAAGAGAAAAAGGATGCGATAACGCTGTCACTGCTGGAGCGTCAAGCGTCCGCCACGGTGGGCAGCTCCACCCTCCCTCCGCTCGGATATTTTTTGCCAGGGCTCCCGTTCCTGGTCGACGCGCTGTCCTACGTGGTTAATCTCCTGACGCTGCGCAAACTTCCCCTGGCGCCGCCGCCACAGGAAGAAGAACAGGAAGAAGAGCAGCCCGGCGCGTTCGACGGTTTCCGTGCCGTGTGGAAGGACCCATTCCTGCGCGGACGCGTCGGGATGCTGATTCTCTCCGGCACCGCGGTTACGACCAGTACCATACAGTCGGCAAACATCATCAACACCGCAGGCTATTCTGCGGCTGCGACGGGGTTGGTCATGGCTTCCGGCAGCGCCGGAATTCTGTTCGCGGCATTGACACCGAAACGGTGGCGCCGACGCATGAACGTCAGGTGGATCCATCCAGTCGCCATGACGACGTGGGCAACCCTCGCGGCCGCGCAGGGGATAACAACCGACCCGTTGATCCTGGCGGCCAACTCGGCAGCCGTGGGCGTGGCCCTCTTTTACAGCAACCAGAAAATCGGCGAGTACCAGCAAGAAATAGTTCCCGAGGAGACCCTCCAGGCAGCGATCTCAGTAGGTACGATCGCCAATACTGTCGGCGGAATTGTCGCGGGCGCATTCGGTGCCTACGTGCTGGAAACGGCCGGCGCCCGCATGACCGGGTTCGCAGACGCCGCAATTTTCCTTTCCCTGGCAGGCGGCTCGGCGGCACTCGGATGGTTTACACGTCCCGGACGCGGTCGGCGCAATGAACCCGGACCTACCGGTGATGGCTCGACCACGCATGTGGTGCCGGACAGCGGCCTCACCCCCGAGGTGATCAGAGACTCCGCAATCCAATTCGCCCGCGTCGACCGAGCGCTGGCACTCATCAACGACGGTTCACCCGAACCCGACCCCGAAGACCCCGTATTGGACTCCGACAAAAACTGGAAGCCCATCGAAGCCACCCGCGGAGCCCAACTGCGACCGATCCGATATGACGGTGACCCCCGCTTCACCACCCTCGCCGAAACCGTTCGCACCAAACGAAACGGTATCGATAGGGCCGACATCGTTGCCGACGACGGCACAAACGCACACATCATCACCTTCGTAAACGTCATGCGTGCGGACCAGAATCCGGACAGCGAGAGCGTCGAAGGCGAGGTTCTGGTCTTCGACACTCTCATCGAAAAGCCCGACAACCAGAGCCAGAGCGAAACACGCCATTCCACCTCGCCAGCTCACACCACAGCGCAAAACCGAGAAATACCCGTCCCCCGCGTCCGCAATCACCAGGGCGACGAAAACGGCGAAAACAAATGGGAACCGAAATTCGACAACATCAAAGATGTCTATGTAATCCTCAGTGGCGATGGCACGCCCATCCCCATCCCGGACATCCACAAACCACTCCCCAGATATCGACACCTTCGACGCCGACACCCACACAAGCTCCAAACACCACCCAGCAGTAAACCCACGCAGCTGGACACCTTGTCGGGCAACCGGCTCGACGGGCGCTCTCATTCGCAGGAATCGGTTCCGGACTTGCCCGGACGACGCCCCGCCGCACAAGCCCACCGTCAACTCCCGCACTTGGTCCCCAACCCCGAAGACGACATATTCGGTGACCTCGGAAACCCCCTCAACCCCGGCTGGCGGCGCGCAAAGAAACGAGTCCAAGAACTCGGCACAGTCCATGTCGACGGCGCCGGCTTCGGGCCGGATCCGAACCTCCAAGGCCGACCCGCAGATCCGCAGGTTCCA
Organism: Nocardia sp. NPDC052112; assembly: GCF_040680135.1. Taxonomy (NCBI): domain Bacteria; kingdom Bacillati; phylum Actinomycetota; class Actinomycetes; order Mycobacteriales; family Nocardiaceae; genus Nocardia; species Nocardia sp. NPDC052112. The sequence goes on from NZ_JBFAWD010000041.1 coordinate 7,261, forward strand.
TCCGATCCCCCTGCCGCATCGCAGGAGGCCGCCCGGCAGACGCCATGGAGCCGTCGTCAACCGACCAAAGCAGGTGCGGCATCGCACGAGCGCAAACACAGCAGGCCAACGCCATGGTCCGACACGGGCGGGCCCCAGCCCGCAAATGGAACCAGCGAAACCGATTCGTCAACTCACAGTTCCCACCACGAGTCGACAGCTCCTGAGAACGAGCCCGCATCGACTCCTCCAACGAACCGGCCCGCACGGCTCGGCACAGCCGATGCGGCGGCCACACCCGAGGGACCGTATGACCGCCAGCCGACCAGTCCGTGGTCTGGGCAGAGTGTCGAATCACCCGCCGGCGAACCCGCACCGAACCGACCCGCCGCCGCAGAACCGCGGCACCACCCCCTCATCGGCTGGGGCGACGGAGTCCCCGACCCCGACGCCCCCTGGGACGGAGGAGAATTCGAATTCACGCCCGCACGCAAGCAGGCACCTCGACTCGGCGAGGTACACATCGACGGCGGCGGCGCGGACCGTGGCAACCCTGAACCCGACCAATCGCACGGTCTCTCACCGATTGAACCGGCTGAGCCCGCGAGTCCCGACACCGACGATCGAACAGCGGACCAGCAGACCAGCACAGAGCTCGTCAGCCGACGCGAGGTAGCCATCTCCCGCGAAGAATGGGAAACCGGCCAGGGCATTGTCGAGGCGCTCCTGCCACAGTATTGGATGTTGGGGGGCAATGGGCCGGTCGCTGTTCGCATGATCTCCGCGTTGTTGAACAGTGCGTTCGAGCATGGCGACAGCGCGCGGGTGGCAATTGCGTACTCGAAGGTCGATTCGTCGACGGCCGCCATGCGGTTGTTCCGCGGGTGGTTGGTTAATGCGTTCGGGGACCACGATGGCGGGCAGGCCTTGGTGGAGCTCGATTCGTTGGAATGCACGATCACTACCGATAGCCGCACGTGGCCGACACCGGATGTGCCGGGGCCACAAAGTCCTTGGGTCGTGGAGTTGGACGGCTCGGCCACGTCGTGGGGATATGTGTTGCGGCGGACCCCACCGGGTCGGGAGGTCAGCTTCGTCCTCCCGGTCTTTCGTGATCAACCGGCGGATGAGTCGGACTGGTGGGCTGCCCGTTACAGCGAGGCCCAAGGTGGAAACGCACCGTTGGATCTGGCGACCGGCGTGCTGATCGGCCGGGGACAGCTCCATTTGATCGAGGCGGTTCGCACCGCAATTGCGCAGCTTGCGGATGCGGCGCCGAGTCAGACATTGCTTCCGGAGTTGGCGTTCTCGGCGCTGGTCGACAACGTGTTCCGGTACACGGACGGGGGCGCCTGGGTGCGCGCAACGGTCTCGGACCGGGGCGTCCTGCGGGTCGAAGTCACCGATAACAGTCAGGTCCTACCGGTGCTCGTCGACGGGGAACAGGTGCCGAGCCGGGGCGTGGTCATGGTGAACAGCACTGCCGACGGCTGGGGCGTAGACCTGGATCGACGAGGCAAGACGGTGTGGTTCGAGCACCGCGTCGACCGGGCCGTAGTTGATGCTGATTCCGACGCGCGGGCTGTCGCGGTGACAACAGTCCTCGACGACTCCGGCGACTGGCCGGACCTGGAGGTGTTGCGTGGCGTCACGATCCTCGAGGTCGCCGAATGGGCGAAGCGCAAATGGCATGTCGAGTTGGCCGGTTTCACCCAACCAGAGCAGGCTTGGATCGTTTCGCGCGGCATGAGCGACCTGCTGTCCGAATATCCGCAGTTCGTGGTACAGAGTGGCGCTCCCATCACGGTCGGCAAAGTCGCCGGCGGTATGGGCATCGGTGTCGTAGCGCATCGCGACGACACTGGCCGGATTCTGATCGAGTCGATAACGGTGGACCCGCGGCTGCTGGGTAAACCGGACACATCCGGGGGTAGACAACTTTATGCATCGGTGGTCGGCGCGATCGGCGCCGTACTCGTCGATTCCGGCGTGGGTGTCGTCCGCGAACATGGATTCCACTACCTCTTCATGCACTACCTCCGATCTCGGCCCCAGCCGACCGGCGATACCGAGAACACGTTCGAGGAATGGGCGCACCGTCAGCTCGGCGAATTCGAGGAGTGGGTGCGCGGTCAACTCGGCGAATCGGTTGTCCGGCCCCGGGGTCTGCGACTTGGTCGGCATGCGCAGTTGCCACATCGTTTCGATGTAGCGCGCGCCGCCCGTGCGGCGACAGCCGATGTGCTGGTCAACGGTTGGGACAACGCCTCGGAGGCGGCGCGGACACTGTATCGGCTGCTGTTCGCGCAACTGCGCATCGACCCTCAGGCACGGGATATCCTCGACACCGATTCGCCGGAGTTCCATCGTCCCGAACGGCGCCGCAGAATCGTCGAAGAAGATTCCCTGTCGGACGTGGTCGCGGAGTTCGAGGCGGTGCACGGCGTCCCGATAGCCGGGGCCGATATCCCGGGTGTCGATGCATTGAACTTCTTCAGATTCCTCGGGGGACTGGAGTCCATGCTCGACTCCTTCCCCGGAATGATCGAAACTCGCGCGGCGGGTGTTCGAGAAGATATGTCGACAGCGGCCACACCGGACGAAAATATCAACACCACCACGAATGAAATATTCTTCGACAAGAAATACATCAACGATGAGTATGAATACGATTACTCCAATAAATTCAGATTCGGTCGTGGATACAATCATTCCAGCGAGGCCAAGTACCGCTTCGCATTGGAAATGGTGGCCGCTGCGGGCAATGCGGTATTGGACGATGCGCTCCCCACGCTACTCTCCCGATGGCTCCATGGGCGTGCCAACGGAGAACGGGGATACGCCAAGAATTTTAGCGATTGGCTGCGCAAACAATTCACCCTGTACTGCTATCCGATTCCCAGTGGACGTGTCGACCGATCGCCGCACCTGAACGAGCGGGCAGCACTCGCAGAGTCGGTTGTCAAGGCGGTGGGCGGATCTATAGGAAATAACACAGACCTCGCGGACAAGGACCCCACCGACGGACATCGAGTGCTCTACGCGCTGCTGATGAAGCATTTGAACGCACCTTCCAGGAAACGCCCTGCCGTGCGCCCTGGGCCGCAGGGGCTGAAGCCGGAGGTGCACGATCGAGGCGCCGACGACGACGTATCGGGGAAGCCGATGTCGCGCGACAACGACGCCGGTGCCACATCTGCCGATACCGGCAACGCCCCGAGGCCACATGGCGGGGGCGGTGCCAACCCACCCGGACCCGCCGTCCCCTTCCACGAGTCCGACCTCCACGCCGCACTCGATCTCCCCGCCCCACGCAGACCGCGCCGAACACGCATGGGCGGGCCTGGATTCGCCGGAATTCCGGACGGCGGAGTCGCTTTCCATCATGGATGGGGTCCCGCCGAACACGAGCCGACGCCGGAAGTTGACGCGCCAGCACAGGAACCGACCGATAGCCGCCCCGCCGAGGTAGGGGATGTGGCCGCTCGACGGGCACGGCTGGTTCGGCAGCGCGAGCAGGTGCGCGAAGCGCGCGACGCCGCACCGATCGACGAAAGTGGGCTCCTCCCTCGTGAGTTCGAGGTGCTGGAGCTGATATATGCGGGTCTGTCGCGCAGTGAGATCGCAACAAGGCTGAGTCTGAACCCCAGGACCGTCTCGAATTTGAACAGCAGTGCGGCCAGAAAGTTCGGTACCGCGGGCGTAATTGCCACCGTCGTCGAGGCCAGGCGCCGGGGCCTGCTCTCGAATACCGACACGTCGGAATCGACGGTCTTCAATCTGTCCCGTGTGGACAGGCAGTTGCTCCGACTGATAGCCGAAGGCAAGACGAACGAGCAGATCGCCGAGAAAAAGAAGGTGGCGCCCAGTACCATCGAGCGCTACTATGCGAAAATCGGTGAGAAGCTCGGAGTTTCCGGGCGGGTGCCGATATTCATGAAGGCACTGCGTCTCGGAATAATCGACGAGGACGACGGTTCCAATGCGACCGAGCCGTCCGGGCAGAATGCATCCGATAATGCAGTATCGGGTGGTGAACCTGGTGTTTCCGTCCCATCGGAAACCTCGGTCGTTTCCGCCGCCAGCGACCGCGCTGAATACATGGAGACATCTGCGCTGGCGTCCGGATTGTCGGAAGAGGATGTAGCACTCGACGCAGAGATACGTGAGCTGGAGCGTGCGCTCGGCATCGAAACCGATGCCGAGCGCACGCTCGAACTCATGCTCTATATGGAGGACAAGTTCCGGGATGTCGCCATCGCCGCCGGCCAGGATCGACCCGAACTGCTGTTCGGGCGCAAAGAGTGGCTGAGCTGGCTGGACGCCCGGCACTACGCAAATCAGCATCTCGACGACGACTTGAGTGCGGAATTCATCCTAGAATTGCACCGACGGCTCGGTTGGCGGACAAATCCGAACGGCGCCGGGAAGTTCAGCCACGCGCAGAATATAAACCTCGGTGTACTGCACTGGCCCGCCAGCGAATATGAGAAATCCGCGCTCGATGAGAATCGGTTGCTCACCTATGTGCCTGGTCCTGTGGAATCCGGCGAATACGGGGTCGCGTTGTATCCGGCGGTAGCGGGACAGCCTGGGGCCCGCGGGATGCGTAAGTTGGAGTCACCGCTGACCGAGGCGGAGATCGCGGAAATCAAGGACAACCCGTTACTGGGATACATACCCGCACCGTTCCCCACGTGGAAACACGGAATCATCCTGTACCCCAACTTCGGCGGCCTGGACGGAGTACACGCGGACGTGGAAGCGATGTGCCGCGCGTACAACAACGCGGTCAGCGCAGGTCACGATCCCTATGAAACCGCTGTAGACCTCGAACTCTGGAGCATTTCCGGCCACCACGGCAAAGGCGACTACCACGGCCGACTGTCCAGGATCCTGTTGAACTGGGCGCTGGAGAAGGCCGGGAAGTCGCCCAGCGCCATCCCGGAATTCGACGAAGACCTGCTCACCACCCGACAGGACTGGGTGGAGAAGGTCAAGGCGGGAAGCCTGCGCTACCGGCTGCGCAAAGCCGAAGTCGAGCAATCGGGCGGCACGGTGGACCCGGTGACGCTGCTCGGTCTCGAGCGGGCGCGACAGCGCTATGAGCAGATGGGGGGCAGGCGTTCACCGTTCGTGCCGGGAGAACAACACAATGCCCACGCATGCAGGCAACTGCTCGCGATGCTGCACTTCGAAGGGTCTGTCGCCGATGGCGACGAACAAATACGGGCGATCATCAATGACCTCGCATCAGGGCGCACCGCAGCCGATTCCAACGATCCAACACCAGCCGAACCAACCAAGGCAGCGGAGCCCGCAGTCGGTCCGACCCCCCGGAGCGAGGCCCAGCCCACTGGCGGCACAGCACACCCGATCCCCGACCCCCCTGTGGGCGGAGGAGAATTCAAATTCACGGCGGTACCCGCATCACCTGAGGGTGACGAAACCGACTCGACCACAACGGAAACCGATGCGGGCCCGACCGACACCGATCCGGTCGAATTGAGCCAGGCCGTCGTCGATCGGATCGCGATCCTGCAGCAACGAGCTATCGAACTGATCCGTAGGAGTGTGCAACTCACGCGGGAAGGCATCGCGTTTCGGTCCGATCCCCTGAACGAAGCTCAGGACCAGATCCTCGCCGAGATAGCACGTCTGAGAACGTTCGGGACAATAATCGATGACGTGCCCGTGGCCGCCGGTCCGGACACGGGGCTGGCGCTCGATTGGGTGTTCGCCGACCGCCTGGTGGCACGGGCGCGCAACATGACATTGGCCTATCTCGTCAGCCGCCGGAGTGCGACACGGGCTGAGGCCCACGAGATGCTGACCGAACTGATGCGGGTGGTCACGCGCGCCACCGAACTGTCCCTCGGTACCGACCACGCCCGCGATGCCGCCGAATTAGAGTCCCTCACAGTGATTTTCGACTGGACCGATCAGCTGACCGCTGGAGGCCAACCGGCACCTGTTCTGCTCGATCCGGCCGATCCTGCGGATGACGAAATTCCCACGACGCCGACACCACGACCGCTCGAACACCCCAGTACCGCTTCGAACAGCGCGAAGAATCCGAAGACCGTTCGGCAGGAACATGATTCGACCGACAGTGCACGATACCTCTACGGCCACCGCGCAGTGCTGCCCGAGGACAAAGTGCGCGCGGTGCGCGAGCCCGTCGAAACGGCCGATCTGGGCCAGATCTCGACGCTCTACGCAGCGCGGATGCCGGACGGCAGGACCGTGCATTTCCGTCTGCTCGGCGACCCGCGTGGTTATCCGATCCTGGTGTCTCCCGGCACTCCGGTCGGGATCGACGGTCCACTGCCGGATGCCGGCGAGTTGGCCAAGCGCGGATACACACTTATCGTCGTGGAGCGACCAGGGTACGGCGACTCCGACCCACTGCCCGGACGCACGGTGGCCGACTGCGCCCGCGACATCATCCACATCGCGACAGAACTGTTCGCCTTCGACCACTACTCGGTACTCGGACGCTCCGGCGGCGGCTCGGTGGCGATCGCCGTCGGTGCGCTCGACCCCGAGCATGTCGACAAGGTCGTCTCGCTGGTCGGCACGTCACCCGTCCTCGATGGCCGCGACACTTGGATGGCGAACATGGCCGAAGCCAACCAGGCCATCTACCGGAGCCCGGATCTGCAAGCCATGGTCGCCAAGCTCACGGACATGGCCGAACAGATCGCGCGGGACGGGACCTGGCTGATCCGCTACAACCAAGATGCTTTCAAGACCCTGGATGAGATGTGGATGGGCATGCATTGGGGTCTGCTGGCCCGCGGCTATCAACGCGGTGTGCGCAACTACCCGCACGCATGGGCCGACGACTCGCTGATGTTGGTCCAACCCTGGGGCATCGAATTCGACGACTACCGCGTGCCGGTGGCTATCGTGTACGGCGGCCGAGACCAGTTCTCGCCGATCAGCCACAGTCAGACCAATGCCGCGCTGATCCCCACCTCGACGCTGTATCTCTTCCGCGGCGTCACCCACATGATGGGTATGGACTCGCTGCCCGTCATCGTCCACCACTTCCGCGCCCAACGAGACGCGTTCTGGAGTCAGGATGTGCCAGGAAACGAACGGCGACTATCGGAAATCCACCGCACTGAATCCGAGCCACTGCCGTTACCGGCTTGGACATATTGGACCCGCGGCCGCTGGGATGCGGTCGCGGACTATGACGATGCCCCGGTGCGTCGACCGACGGGTCACCGCCTTCCGGCACCACCCATAGCGTCTGGGCGAAATGACAGCGAAGCCGATCCGTCGCGCGGCGACACAACCGAACTCGAGCCGACCGCCGGCAACGGCCAACCGGACACCGTCGAACCGGGCCAAGTGCGAGCGCCGGCGGGACGGACGATCATCGAAGGTCTCGGCCTGCCCGCCGAGGTAGCCACAGCCGAGATCATCGGCGAGGATCCGACGGCGGCGCTGCTCCCGGAGGAGCAGGTACTGCTGGATGCTCTCGAGACAGATCCGGACGGGGTACGCCGCCGCGAAATCGTGTACGGACGCACGGTCGCGCACCGCGCGCAGGCACGCCTCGGTGTGCCGGTCGCGCCGGTGCTCCGTGCGGGTGGGGAGGCGACTGGAATGCCACTCTGGCAGCCCGGCCTCGTCGGAAGCATCAGCCACAAACAGGGCCTCACCCTTACCGGCAAAACCGGCTACTTCGTCGCCGCGGTATCCCGGCACCATCGCGCGGTAAGCATCGACGCCGAATACAACGAGCCGATCGCCGATGATCGGCGCGATGGCATGGCGCTGGACGCGGAGCTCGCCTGGCTCGACCGGATCGGTACCGACGGTGACGTGCACTGGGACCGAGTGTTGTTCTCCGCCAAGGAAGCTGCCCTCAAGGCGTGGTACCCGCTGACACATCGCCGGCTCCGCTTCAAAGACATACTGATCACGTTCGATATCGAACGAGGCGAATTCACCGCACAACTGCTGATCGCGGATCGCTCCACCCTGGACGGCCCACCACTGACCGAATTCCACGGTCGATTCCTGGTCGAAGGCGGCATCATCCTCACCGGAATCGCTGTGCCGCAATCGGATTCGGAGACCGCCTCACCAACACCCGGCACTGAAGCAGCCGACGTCACCGGCGCTGACAGCAGCGGGCACACGGACACCGAATCCACCGCGAAGCCTCGGGCCGCATCCCCGACCACCGAGCCCCCCGCCGAGATGGCCTTCCACCACCCGGGCCACAACCCCTTAGCCGACAAACCCCACCGCGTCGCCGGCCTCAATCGACCGAACCACATGCTCAACCAACACTTGGGCCACATCGACAACGACGAGGTCCAAGGCGACCACATCCCATGGAACAACCCGAAACAACTGCGCCGCACGCCGACGTCATCCACCTCCGAAACCGCGCCCGACGCCGCCGACACTCCAACGTCGGCCGCAGGGTGGATGGACTCCGAAGACCTGGCGACGATCTGGGATTTCCTCCGAAATGATCCGAAGTGGGCGTTCGATGCCGGACGCGACTACGGTGCCGTTGTCGTAGTCGGTAGCCCAGACGACGGCGGGTCGGCCGTCGCCGCGAACTTTGTGCACGAGCGGGGACTCGGTGAAATCCCGGTGGTGTTCTCCGGTTGGGACCGGCAGGCCGGCCGGGCGGATCGTGAACAGCGGCACTGGGCGACCGAGGCCGTCAGATTCGGATTGGCCGCGACCAAAATGGGCCTGAACCCCGACCGAATCATCGAGGAACCGCACGCACGCAACACCAGGCAAAATGCGGCGCTTTCCATAGCTGCCCTGCAAGAGCACGGTCATGATGTCGAATCCATCGTCGTCGTCTGCACACCACAACACGCACGGCGAGTATGGGCGACGATCAAGCGGCAGTGCCCAGATGTCCAGCACATCGCCATTGTCGGGGCCGAGGTTTCCGTGGACAACTACATCCGCTACGGACTGCGATCCGATGCCGATGCGCATCCCACGCCACGTGAGGTGGTGACGGAGATCTTGTCCGAGATGAAGGGCCTGATGGAGACGCCGCGCAAGGGGCACATCGTCGGACAAGTGATTCCGCGCGAAGTGCTCATGGCCTATCGCAGGCTGACCGAGACGTTGGATATTCCCGCGGCAGACAATCTTGCCGAGCATCTGCACCCCGTCCCCCTGTCCGAACAGGAAACCGAGATCCTCCCGATGCTGGTGGCGGGCCGATTCTTCACGGAGATCGCAGCGGCACTTGGCATCAGCTCGGCAGAGGTCCGCACACACGCACAACATATCCACCGCAAGTGGCGAATAAGTGAGCGGACGCAGCTCGCGGTGGCGGCGGGGCAGGCGGGAATCGATCTGGATACAACCACATCGGTTGATCTCGGCGATGCCACGAACCCCGGGGAAGCCGGACCACACGCTGCCCAGACCCTCAACGACCCGACAGCCGACGAGGCCCCCAGCGGTACAGCCACGCCAGCACCGGGCTCCGGACCGCCTACCGGCGGACACACTGCCACACTCGATCGACTCCTGACAAACACCCAAACGCAGGAGGCGATCGAACAGACGCTGGCGCTGCTGCGCCGGACGGGCGACCCCGGGGATACGGATCGCCCAACCACACCACCGATTCCGAGCAACCCTGGCGACCGACCAGAGGTGACGGCCCCGGATGAGCCGACCGCACAAACCCGCCCCCGAACCACCACCGATCCTTCCGGCACCGCGGGTGCGCCCGGACTCGGCGACCCCCAAGGACCCGAGCTGCACTTCGACGGCGGCATCGACCCTGCGGTACTGGACCTCCCCGCCCCGAAGCGTCGCGGACGACTCGCCCGCGGACACCTCGGCCCGGTAGTCAACGCCATCGGCCCCAACCCCGAGGGACACGCATTCGACCCACCCGGCCGACAGCCCGAAAAGCAGCCCGAACCGGCGACCGACTCGGAAAGCTCCGAAACCGACCCTTCAGCCCTACCACCGCAAGAGAGTGCCGCTACCGTGGAGCAGCAGCCCGATCCCGATACGGCACTCATGCGGGTTGTGCTCGAAGAAGTACATGGATTGGTGGGTGACGAACTCGTCGCGCAGGACATTGCGGCCGAGGCATTTTCGCAGGCAGGTGCACAAGGTGCCGACGCGCTGCTCGCCGTTGCCCGGAATCTGGCCATAGAGCATGTGCGCTTCGCCCGATTCCGGCAGGCGCTCTTGGTCGCTCTCATCATCGATGCGAAGGTCGACATATCCGATCCCATGGTTCGCGCCTTGGCCGAGGCGAGCCACAACGATCTGACCCGTTGCCTTGATGAATTACCCGATGAACGCGACTTTCTTCACGCGCGATTCTGGGACGGACTGACTCGCCGACAGACTGCCGATCGGCTGCGTCTGGACAAGGCTCCGTGGGCGGTGGAGCGCCGCGCACTTCGGCGCGTCGCCACACAACTGACCGCGACGCTGGTAGCGCGGGACAACCAGATATCCGAACTCGCACCGGACCCGGCGCCCGAACATCCGATACCTGGCCCGCCGATCGAGGATCTACGGCCCCTGGGCTGGTCGGACGGCATCGACATGCCACCCGAAATGGCGGCAGCCATCATCGCGGAAGCGCTGCGCAAACTGCCGTCGGCGCTGGACGGAAACTACAATCTGAATATTCGGGTCGGCCCATTTCTGGTACGGATCCGGAAGGCGGGCGTCGATAGTATGGACGCCAGACTGACCTCCGAACCACGGGTGCTCGAATGGATCGCCAAACGCGATATCGAGGTCGAGATTCCACTGTTGTACTATCTCAAGAATGGTGTCGTGATGCCTAATGGAACTGTCGTCGATGGCGTACAGATCCAGGGATTCGTGGATAATGCCGATCTACTTCACGATCTTCCGGAAAAGCCGATCGCTCTTGTGGTCGCGAGTCTCGCGAAACTACATGACCAGACGAGTATGCGCTCGGCGACTATGAACCTCCATAGTTTCGTCCAGAAGCTGGTCGACGAGAAAATGAATATCTTCACAAGAGTAAATGCAGAATTCGGCGACATTTTCGACGCGTTGGGAATAACTGAATTTCCCTATGCGCCTGTGCTGGCCATGGTGCCGGAGAATGAGCGGATAGCACCAGCTCTAATACATACCGACGCACATTTCAAGAACATTTTATACGATATCGACAATACAGTGATAATCCTGGATTTGGAGCTGGCCAGGCCGGGAGACCCGGCCTTCGACTGGGCTCGCATTCGCCTCCTCGAAGGGGCTGGCCCGAGCGCGGAACTGCTCCGACAAATCCTGCCCAAAACCAGCCGCGATGAAATGTACGACCTGCTATCGCAGATAGAGCGAACCATTACCGACACTGTTCGACACAGACGCGCGGCGGTGTTCGGTCTACTCACTCCCGAGATGATCCGATTCGCGGCAACCGAGTTGGCAGATGCATTCAGAGCATCCAGAAGGAGCCAGGGACTCCCACACCTGTCCATACACCGGTATTTCGAGGCCATCGGAGTATGGAGTCCGCATCCCCTAGAGATAACCGGCACCGAGATGCGGTCTGTCGCATACGAACCCAGGTATCGCGCCCCCAGTCCACCCGAACCGACCGAAACCGTGGTGCCGAGTTTCCGCGACGCGCCGTTAGCGGAACTCATGCAATGGGCACGCCAGGTCCCATTGGACGAGATTCAGCAGATCATGGCCGGGCGCCGTACCAAGATCACCGAAGTGCTGGCCGATTTTCGCCGTGGCACATTGCCGTTGTCCGGGGAAGCGATCACCGTGCCGGCACGTGCGCTGAATGCGATCATCCTTTCCCTGTGGGAGAGCGTCACCGATGGAATAGCATTCCTCGGCGATACGCAATATGTAGAAATGCTCGACGACGCAGCATTGTCGTACCTCGCGAACTATCTCGCGGCATGGGCGCCGATCGCCCGCGAAATGCATGCCAGCACAAACGCGGTGTTCGACTGCATCGGGAGCATTACGATGCAAAGCGAGTTACAGACAAACCTTCGTGAACTTTCGGTAAGGACCGGACTTCTCGCGCACAGGCTGGAACTGCTGGCCGAATCGGCGCACGTCGGAGACACACCCAGTCCGTCCACCGATCCGAGGGCAACGAATCTCGAACACATGATCTCAGCGCTGGCCGTGCCCATGGATCACGGGAACGAGGACCTCACCTTCTACACAGACATTGCCGATAGCTATCTGCGGCTGTTGAGCGGCCGACTCGACCCCGAGGTAGCCGATGCCTTCGGCAAGCTGTCGGACCTGGCGAACGCATTCGATCGGGCACGAGACGGCTCCGAGCGTGACTTCGCCGCCGCAGCCGAGTCTTATCTGGTGTGTCTGGTTACCGTGATGCGGAACTACTTGCTCAAAACCAGCGACTACGCATCCGGCCTCGAGCATCTCAGCCGCCTTTGCAACACCCTGCACGTTATCGAACTGCGTATGAGTGGACACCAGATACCACACACAGCTGCCGCCGCCACACGCGAACTATATGAACGACTCCAGGCGCGAGAGCGTACTGCGCCGAACTATCTGCGGCTACGAGTGATCGGCGAGACCGCATCCAATCTGCTCGTCCTCGACACATCGGTCGCCGACGCCGTGGATCGGACTCTCGCTCTGCTTCGCCAGCTGAAGGGTCCGGTCGTGGATTCTGGCGATCAACCCCAGCCGACCGCGAATGAAACCGTTGATGGCACACCGAAATCTCAGGGCTCGTCCGCCGAGTCACAGCATGCTCCGACGGAGCACCCGTCGACCGATCCCGGCGTCCCTACTGCCGGCGGCCCCAGCGCACATCCTGAACGCAACGCCGTCGACCCCGAGCCCTTCCACCACCCGGGGGACAACCCGCTCGCCCCCGAACGCCACCGCCTGGCCGGTCGCAAACAGCCGCAACACCTCGCCAACCAGTTCCTGGCCTTCCACCACGATGACGTTCACGGCGACGCGGTGGAATGGAATGAACCACATGCGCAGGGCAACCGCCCGCACCGGCCGCGACCGGCCGACGACCCCGGCGCAAGCCCAGTGGAGCCCGTTCCGGCAGACTCCGGCAGCGTACCGGTCCCGCATACTCATGAACAGTTCGTCGTCCGCGAGGCTACCGATACGCCCGAGAACCAGGACACACGAATAAGTGCTGCCTATCCGGCACGCGACCAACTGTTGCAGTTGCTGGGTGAACGGTTCACGTGGCTGACCAACGAGCAGGTCGCGGCGGCAAACCTGCTGTTCACCCAGTTGGTGGTGCAAGCAAGACAGCAGCCGGGCAGCCGGATCGAGGCCGTCGTGTCGGCGACAGACACCGAAGACATCCGGAAAACACACATCGAGGTCGTCACCATTACCGCGCCGGACAGCGCCGATGCGCCCTCTGAACATCAGCCCACCGTGACGCTCAGAGCCTTCTCGGACGACTTCGGCACCGCTCATTCCGACGACGGCACTCGGTATTCCGCTTGGTTCGAACTCCATCACCAGTTGGACACCAGTCCCGAAGAACCGCTCCCGCCTGGCGCCCGGGTCGCGAGACATCCGCACTCCAACGGCCCCGAGGACACGGTATCCGGAGTGCTCGTCGTCGATTCGCCCGCGTCCTCACCAACAACCCGCGAGCGAGATCTCGGAATCAGCGGGGTTGTCGTCAGCGCGGAGTACCGCTCCGGTGTGCTGGTTCTGCATGCCTCCGAAGCACTGCAATTCCGGAGCATCGAGGACGGTCCCGGCAATGCGAGCCTGGTCACGATCGATACTGGAACCGGCGATCCTCCGGTCGGGTGCTGGATCGAGTACGCGCTCGACCCGCACGGAAACGCCCACGCATGGGTCCAGTTCAACGATGTGGATAGCACCGGTCACGACCTCGGGTACACCGGTGCCCGGTCCGACGACATTTCGAAAATGATCGATGCCGCCCTGCACACTCGCTTCCCGACCAAAATGATCGCGGTACACGACGACCAGTATTCGTCGGGTTCATGCCGGTACATCCGGCCACGAGCACACGCACTGCGGACCGATGGCAACACCGACGCCCGAGGTGAATCGGTGCAGAGCGCCTCCGCCATACGAGCTGACGTTCCTGCCGATATCACCGATCCGAGCGATTTGACCCTCGACCAGTACAGAACTGCGATTCGGCGAGCGGCATTCGCGGCGAAATGGTTGGCGACGCATCAACTGTTCGAACGCCATCGCCTGCACAGATTCTCCTGGCCAGATGGTGCGTCCGGCGCGGCGACGACGGACATGACCTGGACATTCACACTTGTGGGCGCGATACCGGCCGACGTCGCTGTCGAACCGCTCCTGCAGGCATTCCAGACCCTTTTCCCGGTCGATGATGGGGCACTTTCCGCAGAGCGGGTGCGGGTTGCGAACAGCGCCGGATATCCGGCGGTCTTCGAGATGTGGCCCGACGAATATGCCATATATCTGCGGTACGGGTCCCCGCTCGGCGCGTCCACGGCGACCGTCCGCCGCGTCGCAGCAGAGAATGTCAGCCTCGCGCGCCTGGAAGCTCTAGCCGCCGCCACGGAAAGTCCCAGGGCCGCGCAGATGCTCCGCCGGTTGGCCATCGAACTGGCGCAATTCCCGGCGGATCCGGGCCCCATCTTCGAAGGTTTGCACGATGAGAACCGAGCCGCCTGGACCTGGCCGATACAACAGCGATTCAGCTTTGAACAGCGCAGATCCGGCGCACTCCAGCCGATCCACTTCCCGGTGCCCGAAGAGCTCATAACCACCACGGCTGCGGCTGCCGCGCGGCCGATGGAATCACCGGCACCCGACACATCCCCGACCAGCCGACCGAAGCCCTTCACTCCCAACGATCTGGCAAAAATATTAGGCCGACGACGCCCGACGAGCACGCCGCCGCCCCAGCCTGCGCACCATGTGGTACTCCGCCAGGTAATGGCCGTTGTGGGCGCCGCCGAAGCGGCCGACGCGATAACTGCGGAGACGCTCGCGGATCACGGGGGCGACGACCTGGAAGTAGTCATCGCCCACGCCCGCACTCGCGCGATCGAACACGTTCGGTTCGAACTCTTCCGGCAGGCCATGCTGCGCGCATTGATCGAATTCGTGCAGGTCGACCCCGCCGATCCCTTGGCTCGTGCGCTGGCTCCCGGACGGACCAGGCGCGATATCGAACGCGGTCTCGAAGCACTGCCCGATATCGAGCGTGATTACCTCATGGCCCGGTTCTGGCATGGTTCGGCACGTGACGAGATAGCCAATCGGATGCGGCTCGACGAGCCACCGCGGCAGGTGGAACGCCGCGCACTTCGCCGACTGGCGGCGGCGGTCGACCATAACGCGCCTGAGCATGCGAGCGATCCGGTACCGGAGGCTGAGCGTCCCATACCCGGTCTGAGGACCAACGATCGGTACACGCCGATCGGCGGAACAACCGGCGAAGCCATGCCCGACGAAATTGCCGAGGCACTTCTCGAGAGGGGACTTCAACGGCTGGAGACGGCGCTGGCGGGGAGTAAGAACGCCAACGTTCCGGTCGGCTTCGTCGACGGGAAGCCGCAGTTCATGATGCGCATTCCCGCGAACGATGCGGCCGCTGCGGACGATCTGGATAAGACCAAGCTCGTCGAATGGCGCGTCTATCGGAGGTTCGCCGAAGCAGATAACCCAGACAACCCGTTGGTGCCACGGGTATACCGGGTGTTCTACGACGTCGAAATGCAGGATGGCCGCCGCATCGATGAAGTTGTCCTCATGGAATACCTGGACGCAGAACAGCTGGCCGACGCAATTGAACGTGGGGGCGTGGCAGACGAACTGATCAACCAGGTGATCGAACTTTTCGACACTCTCCACCGGCAGACATTCCTGGGGATCGGGGACCGCCGGAAATTCATCGAGGAGCTCGTCGCCGAGGAAATGTCCAATATCCGCGCAGCGCTCCATGAAATCGCCGACTGCTTCGCCGCGCTGGGTATCCCGGAGCAGCCCTTCGAACCGGTGCTGCGGTGGATCCATTCCCGCGTCATGTCATCGGAAATTCAAGCACCGTTCGCCATCGTGCATCTCGACGCGCATTTCCGGAACCTACTCCGCATCCTGAGTGGTGCACGAGCCGGGAAAGTGGTCGCGGTGGACTGGGAGCTGGCCAGGCCGGGTGACCCTGTCATCGACTTCGTCCGCATGTACCACCTGACCGGGGCCGGACCGGCCACGCAGTACTTACGGCAGAAGACATCCGCTCCGCCGAACGTGTGGGATGTGTACTTCCTGTTCTTCGAAATCCAGCGAATCATTCACGACCTCATCCGCCTGCGGCGGGCAGCGAGGCACGGTCAACTCACCCCGCAGCAGATTCGGTTCGTCGGCAAAGAGTTGTGCAGTGCGTTTGTGACCGCCAGACCGGCGTGGGCCCAGAGCCCGAAGGTGTCCAGTACAGAGATATTCGACGCCCTCGGGGCTTCGACTCCGCCTGCGCAGTGGAGTCCCGGCGATCCGTTGACGGTGCCGACCCGAGGCGGCGAAACCGACACGGTGGATATCCCTCGCGCGCTGCCGTTGCGAAGCGAGACGGCCTTGCCGGATCTCACCACCGCCACATTCCAGGAACTCGGGGAGTGGGCATCCGGGCTGAGCTTCCACGAGGCTCGGCTGCTGATGTCCGAGGCACGGGAAGAGGTCACTGCTCATCTGGCGGCGGTCCATCGTGGCGATCCACCACCGATCGCGGAGTTGACCGACGCGGCACGGAGACTGAACGCGCTTACCACTGCACTGGCGAGGCATCTCGAAAAGCAATTTACTTACCCGGGCCAACTCGGGCTCGACCCGGGAGTATTCAACAACGAAACTCTGTCCGAGATGCTGTTCACTTTCGCCGGCTGGAAGCCCGTCGCCTATGAAATGTGGCTCAGCGCGTGCCTGGTACTCGATAGCGTGGGCGCGGTCCGGGAACCACTGGCCAGGCCACACCCACTACACCACATTCCAGTGCCGTTCTGGGAAATTCACCGCAATCTGGAAAAGATTGTCGAAGCCGCGCACGAAGCCAGAGAAGTCGTGTCCAACCGCGGCATCAGCCGGGACGACCCCCGTCGTGAGCGATTGATCGCAAATATCCAAGAGGCAGTGCAGCGACTCGCGGAATTGTCCGGTCCGCGGGTTCGGGCCCGGTACAAATCGGCCGATATCAGCTTGCGGGTGCACTCGGAGGGAAGCTTCGCGCCAGCACTCGTAGATACCTTCGGTAACCTGCGCGACCGAGCCGAGGCATATCCTTCCCGGATTAGATCCGATAACAAGGGCAAAAAAATGTTCGCCGCCGCAGCCGAACCTTATCTGTGGAGCCTTATCGGCGCAGGAATGTACGCCACGAACCAAACCAGCCGCTACACGTCCGGACTCCACTATTTCGGCCAGGCTGCCGACGTACTCGACGAGATCGCGCGAACCTTTCCCGTGAACTGGGCACCGCGCACAGCCGCACGCGAAATCCGCAGGTTGTACGACCAGCTCAGCGCACTCCATCGCGACCTGCCCGCCGGCTTGCGCGGACCGCAAATGAGCGAGGCCGTTGCCGAGTGTCTCATCTACCACTCAGAGGCTGACGAAGCGCTTCAGGAGACGCTGCGTCTGCTACGCCGTGAGGCGGCAACAACACCGTCCTAGGCTCGCCCTCAAAGCTATACGAGCACGTGGCCAACCCGAGCATACGGCGGTATGAATCGTCGCTGGTTCGGGACGCGCTCCGAACCACGCCCAAAACCCGGGAGAACGGCCGGGGTTGTTCCCTAGCGGCGGAACGGAGACGCTCGGGGCCGGGCAAGGGGGGTCTCTCGCCATCTACTCTGTGATACAGTCTAGTGGTAGTCAGTACCACTGAATAGCTTGAGTCGATCGAAAGAGGGCTGCCACGGACAATTTGACGGAGATGCTGAAAGGTACGCTCGAAGGCTGCGTCCTCGAGATCATCGACACCGAGGAGACATATGGTTACGCCATCACGCGCCGGCTGAATGAGCTCGGTTTCGCAGACGTCATCGAAGGGACGGTCTATGCCATCCTGCTGCGGTTGGAGAAATACGGTCTGGTCGATGTTTCAAAACGACCTTCCGAAGTCGGCCCGCCGCGCAAATTTTACGCACTCAACGCCGCGGGACGCAAAGAACTCGCGACATTCTGGGCGAAATGGGAATACCTCTCATCGCGCATCAATGAGCTCAAGGAAAGCAAGAAATGAACTTCTGGGAGACAATCACAGGCAGCGATCTAACCAGGGAATACCAAGCCTTCGAAGCTCGAGCCGAGGCCCTTCCGACCGAATATCAAGCGGCGTGGCAAGAAATCAAGATCCATCTCTTCCCCTACTCGGGCTTCACGGGCCGCAACTTGATGCCGATTCTCGACGGCACTCTAGGGTTCATAGAGGTGACAGCGTCAGAGGGGCAGAGTGTCCACGAGGCACTTGGCGACGACATCAAAGGCTTCTGTGCGGCAATTGCTGGCGCAGAAGGGGCCAAGAGTTATCGCGACAGGTGGCGCGAGCAGTTGAACAAGAACGTTGCCAGGAAACTGGGCCGGCTAGGAGGATAAGGTGGGCATCCGCGACATCATCGAAGGTAAGAGAGAGTGGCGGGCGCACGTGGCGCGGGTCAAGGCGCTCCCACCCGATTACCAGATCGTCTACAAGGAGATTCAAAAATACTTTTTCAAGATCGGGCCAGTCGAACTGGTCGACGGGAATTTGCTCTCGGGGATTCTCGATTTCTTCGAGGAAGGGATCGCAGCCGACAAAGGAGTCATGGAACTCCTTGGCAATGATGTCGCGGCCTTCTGCGATGACCTGGTAAAAGACTCACGGACATATGCCGACATCTATCAGGAGTCTGTCGGCAAGGAAGTCGGTAAGGGAATGAAATGATCCTCGTTGTCCCGCTGTCCAGGGCGAATCCCTGCACGCGCTGCGACGAGCGCTGCCCTGCGCCCACGATGGCGTGGTCCGGGCCGCCCCAGCCCACGTTCGAGCGCCACCGTCACCGCCGCGCGGACGTGATGGCCGCTGGATCGATCGCCGCCGACCAGACGGGATCGATGGCGAGAACGCACGACCGGCGATCGGTGGGTGGGCCACCGATCGCCGGTCGTAGGTATGGATTTGTCATCGCGAGAGCGAGTTGCGCAGATCGGTGATGGTGGCGCGGCGCTCGTAGGCGATCCAGGCGAAGATCGCGGCGAGCACCAATGGGAAAATCCCCATCGAGGGCATGTCGGCGATGAAAGCCTGCGTCCCGGCGGCGAGCACGGTGAGAACGGAAAGACCCGCGGCAGCCAGGGCACTGAGCCGTGGCACCATCAGGCCGAAACCGCCCGCGACCTCCACAACTCCGATGAAGATGAGCAGCCCGAGGGGGATGGTCAGATTCTCGGGGGCGTTGTCCATCAAGGTGTTCGGCATAACGAGCTTCGGCCCACCGGAGGCGATGATGAAGAACAGGCCGAGCAGGATCTGCAGGGTCCACAGGACGCGATTGCGGATCTTGCCGGGACGGTCGGTGAGGTCGTCGGAGAAGTTGGCGGAGGGGTTGACGGTGGTCATTTCTGGTCCTTCTGGTCGGTCGCGCCGGGTTGGTAGCGCGTTCAGCAGATAGGACGGAGCACTGTCGCAGGAGTCATCGCTGTCCGCGAAGATTTTTCGCAAACCGCTGCCGAACCACCGGTTTGGTCGTGCTGGCCCAGGGGTTGGCTGACACTCTGGCGATTTGCTGTCGATGGTCACGACGGGTTGGCATGACATCTTCAAATACCGCGTCGGTTCATGCTCGGCGGTGCCGTGACAGCCTCGACGGGCCTCGCGCTCGGGGCGTTGCCGCTGTACGAGCCAGGACCGGCCGTGGCGAGTCCCGTGGATCCGGCGGGTCCGCAAGCCGAACACCGGTGGTCACGGCGGTGGGGTCAGCGGACCGACATTCCGCAAGGGCACCGTCGTCGACCATGTGCGCAATGGGTTCAATCCGACCCCGTCAACAGCTTCCACATCCATCGACCACTACCCCACCGGAACCCGCCTGCAGCCAACGGAATTCACCGACACCATCGTGCAGGGCCAGGCCAACGCGGCATCTGCGATGCTTCGCTTCCCGCATCCGGGCCAGTACATATTCCACGCCCACAGAGATCGTCATCCAGTAGCGCCACAGACCGCCCGGCTCCCGGAACCTGCCCGGCAGCCGGCATCGAAACCAGAGCAACGCTCGAGTGATCAGCGGTCGCGGAGGGTGAGCGGGAGCGGTGTTGCGGTGACCTTGGGGGTTATCTGTGTGGTGGTAGGCGCGCGGCAGCCACACCCGTCGGTATCGACCGACGATGAGCTCGCTGGAAGTTGTTGTGGGGCAATGGGTTCGGGTTTGGTCGCGCCGGGCAGTGGGCGTAGCCGCCCGGCGCGGATGCCGTTGCCGATGACGAAGACTTCGGCGAGCTCGTGGATCAGGACCACCGTCGCCAGCCCGAGGACGCCGAAAGCGGCTAGTGGGACCAGCGACAGCACGATCGCGGCGGACAGGCCGATGTTCTGCAACATGATGTGGCGAGCGTGCCGGGCGTGGGCGAGTGCTTGGGGTAGATGGCGCAGGTCGGTGCCCATCAGTGCGACGTCGGCGGTTTCGATGGCGACGTCGGTTCCCATGGCGCCCATCGCGATACCGACATCGGCCGTGGCCAGGGCGGGTGCGTCGTTGACGCCGTCGCCGACCATCGCGATCGCGCCGCGATGGGTGGCGCGCAGCCGCTCGACGAGGGTGGCCTTGTCGCTGGGATGTAATTCGGCGTGTACGTCGGTGATACCCGCTTGGGCGGCCAAAGCTGCTGCGGTGCGCAGATTGTCGCCGGTCAGCATGCTCACCGAGACCCCGGAAGCGCGCAGGGCGCCGATCGTCTCGGCGGCTTCGGGGCGAAGTTCGTCGCGGATACCGATGACCCCCAGCACCGTGTGGTCGTGCTCGATGACCGCGACGGTTGTGCCCGCGTCCTGCAGCCGCGTCACCTCGGCCTGCACGGGGCCCGGCGCGATCCAGCCGGGCTTGCCCAGCCGCGCGGGGCGTCCGTCGACGACGCCTTCCACCCCCGCGCCGGGGACCGTCGTCACCTCGTCGGCTGGCCTGGATTGTGGTGCGGCGGAAAGAATCGCGGCAGCGAGGGGATGTTCGCTGCGGGATTCCAACGCTGCGGCCACCGCCAGCACCTGTTCGGCAGTGACGCCGTCGGCGGGCGCGATCTCGGTGACGGCGGGTCGGTTGCGGGTCAGGGTGCCGGTCTTGTCGACCGCGACCGCGCGGACCGCGCCGAGTGTCTCCAGCGCCGCACCGCCCTTGACCAGCACGCCGAGGCGACTGGCGGCACCTACTGCGGCGACGACGGTGACCGGCACCGAGATCGCCAACGCGCACGGCGCGGCGGCCACCAGCACGACCAGCGCGCGTTCGATCCAGGTCGCCGGATCCCCCAGTAGCGCACCGACTCCCGCGATCACCGCGGCCAGGACCATGATCGCGGGCACCAGCGGGCGCGCGATCCGGTCGGCGATCCGTTGGCGGGTGCCTTTGCGTTGCTGAGCGTCCTCGACGATCCGCACGACCTTGGCCAGCGAGTTGTCCGCAACGGTCGCGGTAGCCTCGATCGTCAGCGCACCGGTGGCGTTGATGGAACCCGCGAACACGGTATCGCCCGGTCCGATCTCGATCGGCATCGATTCGCCGGTGATCGCCGAGGTGTCGACCGTGGAGCGCCCGTGGCGCACGATGCCGTCGCTGGCGACCCGTTCCCCTGCCCGCACCACCATCCGGTCACCCACGACCAGCTCGTCCGGCTCGATCGTGCGCTGGGTGCCCGCACGCAGCACGATGACCTGCCTCGGTACCAGAGCCAGCAGGACGCGCAGGCCACGGCGGGTGCGGGTCAGTGCATAGTCTTCGAGGGCTTCGCTGATCGAGAACAGGAACGCCAACGCGGCGGCCTCGGCGAACTGCGCCAGGACCAAAGCGCCGACCAGCGCGATCGTCATCAGAGTGCCAACCCCGATCCGGCCACGCCGCAGTCCACGCAGCGTATCGGGCACGAACGTCGCGCCACCGATCACCGCGGCACCCAGATACGCCACCACACCCACGATGTGCGAACCCGCCAGTCCGGCAACGAAACCCGCGACCACCAACAATCCGGCCACCGCGGCGAACCGCAGTTCCCGCACCTGCCGGATCCGCTGCGCTGCGTCCTGGTCGTGATCGTCGTGGTCGCGCTGGTCAGCGCCGCAGCAGGCATCGCTCATACCGGGTCTCCCGTCGCCGAGGCGCCCACAGCGGCCTCGAGCAGGGCGTGGCCGACGGGGTTGAGCCGATACATGACCAGCTTCTTGTCCCGACGCGAGTCGACCAAACCCGCCGACCGCAACTGACGCAGATGATGTGACACCAACCCCTGGGACGCGCCGACGATCCACGCCAGATCGCACACGCACAACTCCTCGCCCACGTGCAGGGCATGCGCTATCCGCAACCGGGTCGGATCCCCCAACGCTCGCAGCCGCTCGGCGCGCACGGCGATCTGCTCCACCGCGGGCAGCGCGGTGCGCAGCGACTCGGCATGGTCGAAGTCGATGCACAACAGGTCGCAGCGGTCCGCATTCACATGAGTCAATCTAATGCACGTCGATATGTTCGGACAACATTCGGGTTACACGGCTCCGCGCCGGACAAACGATTGAACATATAGTGATGTGTGCATATGATTGCCCTGTAAAGCCGAACAATCTTGCGAGCGGATAGGACATCACCATGGCAGCGGTCGCACTGATCCTGTATTTCCTCTTCGGCGTCCTCGGATTCGGTTGGCGCAGTTGGCAACAGCACCGCCGCACCGGATCGACCGGGTTCCGCGGCATCAGCGGGCGTCCCGGGTCGCTGGAATGGCTGGCCGGAGTCGGCTTCATCGCCGCGATCGTCGTCGGCGTCTCGGCGGCGCTGTTGCAACTGACCGACGTGCTGGCCGGGTTGGACGTCCTGACCGCCGGACCGATCCAGGCCACCGGAATCGTCCTCGCGATCGCCGGTATCGCTGCCACCCTGTACGCGCAGAACGATATGGGCGAGTCGTGGCGCATCGGCGTGGACGCCAGCGAGACAACAACATTGGTCCGCGGCGGCGTCTTCGGATGGGTACGCAATCCGATCTTCACCGCCATGCTGATATTCGCCGCAGGCATCGCCCTCATCATTCCGAACATCATGGCGCTGGCCGGATTCGCGTTGCTGCTGGCGACCATCGAACTCCAGGTCCGCATCGTCGAAGAGCCTTACCTCCTGCGCGTCCACGCCCACGACTACCGCGACTACACCGCCACAACCGGCCGATTCCTCCCAGGCGTCGGCCGACACAGCACCCAACGGTGATCCGCCGAGCCGATCCGTCACAGTTCGGAGCCGATATGACTTCCATCCTCGACCGCGCGACAGCGTTCGACCGCGACCACGACAGAAAGAGCGTCGATGCCGCCACCCGAACCGGCGGCCAACAGGGCGCGATCAACTCCTACCTGCGGCTACTCGATGCGGCACAACAGCTTCCGCACCGGCAATCCGAACCCGCTTGGCAGGGACCAACCCTGATCATCAAGGCCGACGACGACCCGCTCATCACTACCGCACACACCCAGCGGCTACGCGACCGTCACCCCGCGGCGGAGTCCCGCAGATTTGCCGACGGCGGCCACTCGCTACCGATCAGCCGCCCCGATGACTACATCGCCACTGTCACCGAATTCCTACAACGACACACAAGGATCGACTGACCGATCCGCACGGCATGCTCCCCTCCCCCTTTCAACATATATCGCTTGCGGCAAGACCCGGGGGTGCCACACAATAGGCGACCGATGCCAGGACCTGCGGAAATCCGGAGTCAGTGAGATGGGTGCACACTCGAGCGCGCCTTGACGACGGGGACGCACGGAGACTGGGATGGCAGAGAATCGGGCGAATGGGTGGTTCATGTTCGATGCGATCATTGCCGGGTGCGGGCCGACCGGCGCGATGCTGGCCGCCGAACTGCGGCTGCACGATGTGCGGGTACTCGTTCTGGAGAAGGAAACCGAGCCCGTATCGTTCGTTCGCATAGTCGGTCTGCATATTCGCAGTCTCGAGCTGATGGCAATGCGCGGACTGCTGGATCGCATTCTCGAGCGGGGAAGGCAGCGTCCGGTCGGCGGTATCTTCGCCGCCATCACCAAACCCGCGCCCGAGGGCCTGGATTCCGCGCACGCCTATCTGCTGGGCATTCCGCAGCCGGTCATCGATCATCTGCTCGAAGAACATGCGATCGAACTCGGTGCGCAAGTCCGGCGCGGCTGTGCGGTGGCCGGTTTCGAGCAGGACGAACAGGGGGTGACCGTCGAGCTGGCCGACGGGGAACGGCTGCGTTCGCGTTACCTCATCGGCTGTGACGGCGCGCGCAGCACGGTGCGCAAACTGCTCGGCGTCGGCTTCCCCGGCGAGCCCGCACGGACCGAGACGCTGATGGGCGAGATGGAAGTGGGTGCGCCGCAGGACGAGATCGCCGCCAAGGTAACCGAAATCCGCGAGACAAATAAGGTATTCAGTCTCGGGCACTTCCGCGAAGGGGTCTATCGCGTCGTCGTCCCCACCGTGGGAGTCGGCGAGGATCACGCGGAACCGCCCACCCTCGAGGATTTCAAACAAGGGTTGCGCGCCATCGCCGGAACCGATTTCGGTGTGCACTCCCCGCGCTGGCTGTCCCGCTACGGCGATGCCACCCGGCTGGCCGAGCGTTATCGGGTCGGTCGGGTGCTGCTGGCCGGCGATGCGGCGCACATCCACCCGCCCACCGGCGGTCAGGGCCTCAACCTGGGCGTTCAGGACGCAGTCAACCTCGGCTGGAAACTGGCCGCGCAGATCCGCGGCTGGGCACCGGAGACATTGCTGGACACCTACGACGCCGAACGTCATCCGGTCGCCGAAGACGTGCTGGAGAACACCCGCGCCCAGATGGAACTGCTGTCCACCGAACCAGGCCCGCGGTCCGTGCGCAGGCTGCTCACCGAACTGATGGACTTCGACGAGGTGAACCGCTATCTGATCGAGAAGATCACCGCGATCGGCATCCGCTACGACTTCGGCGCAGGCCCCGACCTGCTCGGGCGCCGCCTGCGCGATATCGACCTGAAACAGGGCCGCCTCTACGACCGACTGCATCGAGGCCGCCCCCTGGTACTCGACCGCACCGAACGTCTGAGGGTCGAGGGCTGGTCGGACCGAGTCGACCTCATCGCCGATCACGCTGCGGCACTGGATGTTCCGGCCATCCTGCTGCGCCCCGACGGCCACATCGCCTGGATCGGCGAGCACCAGCAGGAGCTGAACTACCACCTCGCCCGCTGGTTCGGCAAGCCCGCCAACTGATTTCACCTGAGCAACCGAAAGTGTGGGCGAACATGGCTGTCTCGGGACAGAGACTCCTACCGCGGATGACGTATGGCAAGCTGTGCCGACCCCGAGTGAACACAGGGCTGGAACAGACAAGCGGGCAGCAGCCTGTTCGCCGTCGCCCTACACTCGACGCACATGCATGCTCTCGACGGAGGTGATCGGCGGTTGTACCCCAGGGATCCGCGCGACCAGCACACTGCACATTACGAATCCGGTTATCAGCCGGGGAACTACCGCGACCCCGCGTATAGCCAGGATCACGGATACAGCCAAGACCACGGATACCGCCAAGACCAGGGATACGACCAAGACCAGGGATACCGCGGAGACCACGGATACAGCACGTACCAGCAGTCCGATTATCCGGACCGGCAGTCTCGACCACAGCAGGGGCCGGACGTCAACATCGGTACGTTCGCCGGTGGTGTGTTCGCGGCGGCGGTGGTGACCGCGCTCGCGGCCTGGCTGTGCGCCTGGATCATCGAGATCATCGCCACCCGGGTGACGGAGAGCGGCAAGTTCGGGGTGTGGAACCCGATGGCCCAGCACGCGTACTGGTTTGCCGCCGTGGCGTTCATTTGCGCGCTGCTGGCCGGGGTACTCTGGTATCTGCTGCGCCTGGGTACTCCGTCACCGGAATTGTTCTTCAATTGGATCGTGGGCATCCTCACTGCCGCGGCAGTGATCATTCCACTGGCGCTGTCCAGCCACCTCTGGGTGGGTATCTCCACGGCGGTCGAGCATTTGGTGATCGGGCTCCCGATTCTCAGCATGGTGCGCATGGTGGGCGCGAAGAGCGTCGTAAACCGGTGAGGAACGGATGGCCCGTTCAGCAACTGCGATGTCGATGACACGCTCGCCGTATCCAGCGGCGTAGCGGTCTCACTCGTGAAAGCGCAGGCATTCTTCGGCGATCGCGACATCGAAACGCGCTTGCCGTCTACCTTGTTCGCCGAGTTCGGCGGAATTATTTTCGCCTGCGCGTCGAATTCCTTTGTGGCGCAACACTGACCGTCTCGGCGATGACACGGGCGAGCTGGGTCCGCTTCCCCGCTGTCGACGACCGGGTCGTCGGGCCAGTTCTCGGCGATCAGGGGACGGCCGTCGCCTCCGATGAGGAGGAGATCGCGTTGCTGAACCAGCCGTAGGTCACACTCACCGGGCTCCGTTGACATAGCAGCTGGTGTAGAAGCCGGGGCGGGTGCCGGCTCGCACCATGATCTTTGTGCCGTCGAGTGGCGGATACGGTCCGCCGAGCTGATAGGCGGCCACCGCTGCGGCCGGAAAGCCCAGTGCGCCCGCTGAATCCGATATCTCGGACGAGGTAGCCGGGCCGGGCTCGGGCGCACCAACATCGGGCGGCGAACACGCGGAGGTGAGCAGTAGCCCGGCGAGGGGTGCGACCAGGATTCGCATCAGCGAGTGTATTCGAGCTCAGTGCGGCGAGCACTATGCCGATGGCGACCAGCAGGACGCCGCTTCGACAGTTCGCTGTCGTGTATCAGCCCGATGCTGCCGGCAGGCGCGGGAGGCGGGTGCCGTCGACGGCTTCAGTACGGGATGGGCTTGTTCTCCGCCCTCGTTGATATCGAATTCGAGGTACAGACCGCGATCGTGCGTATAGGGGCTGTGAGCGGAGGTCCGGTCCGGCGACCCGGATGTGTTGGCCGGCATCCAATATCACACTGCAGTCCGATTCCATGTCATACCAAAGGGTTACGGGTAACGAGAATCCGGCCGATAGCTTCGCGGTATCGAAATCGGCGCCGCTCCGACGTCGACCAGCCGGCATAGTCGACGGACCGAGGTGGCGTCTCCGACCCAGCTCTCAGGAAGATCTATGACGACACCTGCCTTGGTCCCCGAGTCACTTCCGCGGTCACCGCGGCGCGGCGCCGACGGTGATTACACCCGTCTGTTGCGCCGGATCTCCGACGCGGGACTGATGAACCGGCGTCCCCGCTACTATGCCGTCCGGCTCAGTCTGGTCGGGATCGCGTTCGCAGCCGGCTGGGCGGCGTTCGTCCTCATCGGCGATTCGTGGTGGACCCTGCTGGTCGCGGGGTTCATGGCCGTGACGTTCGCTCAAATCGCACTCGTCATGCACGACGTCGCGCACCGCCAAGTCTTCCGGCTACGGCAGCCGACGGAGCTCGTGGGCCGCCTCGTCGGCAACGTCGGCATCGGCCTGGGCTACGGCTGGTGGCAGGACAAGCACACCCGGCATCACGCCAATCCGAACCACGAGGAACTCGACCCCGATGTCGCGCCCGACATTCTGGTCTGGTCACAACAGCAGGCACGGTCCAGCCGCGGTCTGCCTCGTCTCATCGGGAGGGCGCAGGCGTTCCTGTTCTTCCCCCTCCTGTTGCTGGAGGGCCTGAACCTCCATGTGGCCGGCTTACGTGCGCTCAGAAATCGATCGGTCAAACACCGCGGATTGGAGGGCATATTGCTGTGCGGGCACTTCGTCGCCTATCTGGCCGCACTGTTCGCGCTTCTGCCCGCCGACAAAGCCCTCGCGTTCCTTGCTGTCCACCAGGGCCTCTTCGGGGTGTACATGGGCTGCATCTTCGCCCCGAACCACAAGGGCATGCCAACCTTGATCGGCGACGAACGCCCCGACTACCTCCGTCGCCAGGTGCTGACCTCCCGCAACGTGCGGGGTGGCGCGTTGACCGACCTCGCCCTCGGCGGGCTCAACTATCAGATCGAGCATCATTTGTTCCCGAGCATGCCGACGCCGAACCTGCGGCACGCCCAGGTGATCGTCCGCGACTACTGCACCGAAATCGGCGTGCGCTACCACGAAACCGGGCTGATCTCCTCTTACCGCGAGGCGCTGAGACACCTGCACCACGTCGGCGTTCCCCTGCGCACTCCCGATCGACACCCGGGTGCCGGAGTGCCACAACGCAATCGTTGACCACAAGCTGGGCATCACGAATTCCCGGACACCGGGGACGTCGGCAGTTGCGGCGTGCGCTCGTCGGCATATGCGAGCGCAACAGCGCAGCTGATTTCGCCCGCCACGCCGAGGGGCGCCAATGCTGGACCGATGGGGCGAACTCTCACGACGATCCCGACCTCGACGGTGTCCCGGTGCTCACCCAGGTCCAGCGCCGCGTGAAGTCCTACAACCCCTGCACCTACTACCAGGAGTTATGGCCACGACGTGAACCGCTGGTCCGAGAACACCTACGCAGACTGGGGCTCGAACACCTTCACCACCGCCCGAACAGCCCCCACTTGGTGGATGAACAGGCCCACCCACAAGGACAACATCCTCGACCGCAACGTCACCAAGCTCGGTGGAGGTGTCGTGCCGGCGCCGCCCGCCCCGGCTTCGACACCACCGACCCCGCGGGCATCTTCGTCCAGCAATTCGTCTCCTGCAGCTGAGTTGCCGTGCCTTTCTACTATTCGGTCAGCGCACTCTGCCCGGCATCCCCGGACGCTGGGAGTTGCCGGTTGGTGCGGGTATTCGGGTGGCCTATCCGGTGATGTCTCCACCGTCGACGGATACCTGTGCCTGTCATTGAAATGATCGAGAACTGTTGCAGCCCTGCGGGACACGGCCGGTCGTCGGAAATCCTGTGGTGAGGTGACGGCGAGAATCTACCCCCAAGACTGGAAGTACCATTTTCCATTGCTCTGGTAGCAGTTATCCGTGTTGTTGTAGGTGGAGCGCTGCGCTTCGCAATTTTGCGGACTCGAAAATGGACCGTGCAGGTTACTGGGTCTCGCCAACGCAGTACCCCCGGATCCCAGGGCGAACCCTGCCGTAATAAGAACCGTTGCAAGGGTCTTTCCCATCATCTCTTTCTCCTGAGACTCGAATTTGCACTGGTACTGGCGATCTCACCGACGAGTGTCGCAAGTACCTGATGGGAGGGGTCCGGCACCGTCGGTGCTCTCGCGGGGACTGGCAGTGGCGAAAACCGTTGCCGCAAGGTACGTGGGGGCCAGAGACGGGGTAAGCCGGGTTCAGCGTTACGGCTGGTCGAGGTGGTGCCGATGAGTGTGCATGTCGGCTCTGTGACGGCGGACGAGATGGTATCGGCGACCGGCTTCGAGCCGGTCGCCGATACCGCTGTCTGTCGGGGGCGACGTCGATTCGGCGGCGTCCCCACCTCTGCTACGTCCTATACCGGAAGAGGATCCGGCCGCGGGTGAGGTCGTAGGGGCTGAGCTCCACGAGCACCCGGTCATAGGGCATGATTTTGATGTAGTTCTTCCGTATCTTCCCGCTGATGTGTGCGAGCACCTTGTGCCCGTTCGGGAGTTCCACCGTGAAGGTGGCGTTGCGCAGGCACTCGACGACGGTGCCCGCTATTTCGATGCCTCTGCCGTTCTTCGCCGTGTTCGTCATCGCAGCACCAACTCCAGGTTGCTGCTCGCACGTCGGGCACCGATGCCTTCGAACAGCGCCAGGGCTGCTGCGTTGGATTCGTTCACTTCGGTTGATGCCGTTTCGATCCCGTCGCGGTACAGTGCGCCCAGCGCGTGGGCAAGCAGCGCCCTGGCGATGCCGCGCCGGTGCTGGTCAGCCCGGACCGCGATCAGCCCGATCCGTGGCTGCCGGGTCACCTGCACCACTCGGACCAGCCCCACGTATCGATCGGACTGTGCTGCCACCGCATACTTCGACGGATCCAGCAGGGTGTCCCCGTCCGTGCGTGGCAGCACCTCGGCCGGCATCTCCTGCCATCCGACCGTTTCCTCGACCTCAGCGCGAATCGCGGTGTCCAATGCGCGCAGCGGGCCCTCCTTCGCTTCACCGGCAGCCACGATCGTGACACCCGGCGGCGGGAGCGCCGCATCGAGTCCCGTGACCTGCGGGTCGGCGGGCACGAGGTATTCCCACTCACGGCGTCGGGTCGTGAAACCGGCACGCTCCCAACTGCACGTCAGGTCCAGGTCGGCCTCGTCGACCACCGTGTACAACGGCGTCGGCAACTCCGCCAGC
The DNA here is from genome assembly GCF_040680135.1 of Nocardia sp. NPDC052112. Classification (NCBI taxonomy): domain Bacteria; kingdom Bacillati; phylum Actinomycetota; class Actinomycetes; order Mycobacteriales; family Nocardiaceae; genus Nocardia; species Nocardia sp. NPDC052112. The sequence goes on from NZ_JBFAWD010000041.1 coordinate 37,711, forward strand.
ATCGCGTCGGCGAGTTGGTCGAAGACCGCGTCGTGCCACGAGTCGATGCTGAGGAAGGCCCGACCGTCGGGCCGCCGCGAAACGTCGCCACGACCGACCACCCGGTCGGCCGCCACCGCGTGCCACTGCGTCTGCGCGACCCGCGTGATCACTACGGTGGGCTCACCCGCACCCGAAGTGAAATGTACAGAATTCATAGGTTGTCGCCTTTCGGGATAGCCCTGTCTCTCAGGCGCTCCCGGCGACACCTACATCGTTCGCCCAACCGTGACGACGAGGGGGAGCACCCACATCGATACAACGTTCATGGGTCTCACCTCCTCGCGTGATGTCACGGTCTCCCGGACGCTATCAGCCCGCATATCGGCCTGCCCAATCATTTTCCTGCCGAGCAACTGAGGCCTTCCCCGCGCGGACACCTGTTCGTTCCGATGAAGGTGTTCGATCCCAGATCAACTCCATCGAGCGGCTCGCGCCCGAAGACATCGCCGACGCGGTCACCTACTTGGTCGGGCGGCCCCGACGCGTAGCTGTCACCGAAATACTCGTGCGCGCGGCCGACCAGAGCTGGTAGGTCCGACCCGGCAATGCCGCAGCCGATCTCGGGAAGGCATGCCCGCATGCTGTCGATACTTGTCGGCACCGGAGTCTGCCAGTGCGACATCGCCATGGCGGCCGCAGACAACGGGAGTCGCCCCATGCGCTGGGCGTAATTCGGAACGGCTTCCTCACGCACAGACCGTGAATCGTGCGACGCGCCGGAGTTGTCAGTGAAATAACGACATGTCACCGCGACGAGATGGACGAAACATGCCGGGTTCGTCGCAGGCCGGCGATCCCGAACACCGCCGCCAGTCTTCGCGCCACCGACCGTCGTCGCGGCGTGCTGGAATACCGTCGCACCGAAGGCATCTGATCGGCGCCCTCGGACCGGCGATCGGACAGAACTACTACCGCATCCGAGATCGTAAGCGGTAGTCCAAATTTCGAGTGTTCCTGTTTCGGATACTGTGACAACGGTCGACCCAGACCCGGCCCGCGCAGACGAGGCGGCATCGTTGGACCGCGGGACCATCGGCGCGCGACGCCTCCGTCTGCCCGAGGTTTGGCTTCCGGGAGGGATGGCCCCGACGCTCCGGCACCCGTAGAGTTAGAGGACTCTTATCCGGGAAGCGTGTTAGGAGACCGAGTGGCTGATAGCACAACCGAGCTGGCCGAGGTGGGCGTGGTCACGACAGTCTTGGAAAAGTTCTCCACGAACCTTGCGCAGATCGCACGCGCCAATGAAATACCGGATTCAGCTAGCGGATTTCGGAAAGAGAACGACGCCGAGCACAGCTTCGAATTAGCGTTGGTCGCTATTGCGGTGGCTGATCTCATCGATCCGGGACTGGATCGCGGTCTCATTGCTCGGCTTGCCCTCATCCATGAATTGGAAGAGGTCTACTGCGGTGATGTCTCGGTATTCGATTCCGCCAGTCGGTCGGAAACCCGCGCCTTGGAGAAAGAGGCGGCCGAAATCCGAGTGCTGCACGATCTGGACACTCTGCCCCCCTCGATCTCCGCAGACTTCAGGGCATATATGGCGATGGACTGCGACGAGGCCAGATTTGTTTATGCGCTCGACAAAATAATTCCATTCTTCCATGTCTTACAAAATGGTCGCCACCACGCTCGGCCAACTTTTTCCGAATATCAAGAGAGTTGCGTAGTCGCGCGCAGGAAGGTGTCGAAATTTCCAAAACTGCTGCCACTGTTCGATCAAGTATTCAAAGAAGTCGGATCACGGCTTGCATCACTGAATGGTGACGCAATTTCCGATGTCTCCTAAATAGATACCCGTTCATCTTTCGCCACATATCGTCGAATGTCGCGACGGAAGTGGCTCGAGGTAGGATCAAGCCGCCCACCCATCGGTACTTCCCTCTTCGACGGTGTCCGTAATCGCTTCCGGCAGGAGAGCGATTCTTCACCACCGCATACCTTTCCACGAGAAGGGAAGACCGACGAACATGAGCAACTCGCGCGCACTCGACGCATCCGCACATAAACCGTGGCCCTATAACCCGTTGGTTACACTGATACGTTTGCATAGCACCGAAATTACCGTCGATACGGTTGATCGATACGAAAGAGAGCACGACTTCAAGGCGAGCTCGTTCGATCTGGCGGTTCAAATGATGATTGTTGCGTGTAGCTATGAGCCAGCAGACATTTGGCTCGCAGGTAATGATGACGTGGTGCGGACCGCGTCCGGGCTTGTAACGGAAGGCGCTGCAGATTTGGCTTTTGACCTGCTGGAACACGCGATCAAGCAGCACCGCGTCCGTCTCAATCTGGATCTCATAACGGCGATCGCCACGCAGCAGATATCGAGGCTCCATCGCCTCCATGCGGACCGCAAGGAGGAATTCGATTTACCTGAGCATGGCGACGAGACGTTATCGCCTTTTTCTTCCGGAGCGGAAATCGCAGGGCCGCTGCTCATGGACGACCGCTTTCAAGACAGGATAGGTGAAGCTGTAGCCACGGAAAAGTTCACCGGAAAAAAAGTTATATTTCGACCTATGGATTTGGATCTCACGAGGGCATATATAGAGTCATTTCATTACCTACACACGGCGCGGGTAGACGATTCGCTTGCTTTCGGGGCGTTTGCAGACAAGGCGAATTCACCATTCGCAGTGGTTAGCTACTCCCCCGTCAGTCGAACGTATACGAAGAATATTCTCAGCGCGGCGGGGATCGATCATCGATGCGCACTAGAGCTCACTCGTGCCTGGAATAGCGAGGCCGCGCCGAAAAACACCATGAGTATGCTGTACGGTTATGCTCATGCCAGTATTCAGAGGTTGGCGGACAGCGCATCCGTTGAGCAACAGGCCATAATTACGGCAGTGAACCCGAATTTAGGTTTCAAGGGTAGTGCCTTTCGCGCGGTTGGCTTCGGTCTAATTGGCGAAAAGCCGACCGCCTATCATTATCTAGTCGATGAGAACGGGCAAAAGTCTTATGTGCCACGGCGGAGCTTGACCGATATTTCACGAATTCCATCGACCAATGCTCGCTGCGTAACGGCCGCCCTTCCGTTGTTACCTACCAAGGAGTTGGCCGTTATTATGCGGGGTCGAAGAAGGTTGAAGCCGGCTACGCACGTCATCTATCGGGTCAGCGAAGCGGAGTATCGCCACGAAGCGCTTTCTGTCTGATTGATACCCCAATTCAGTGGCGGCAGCCCCGTGTTGGGGCGGGTACGTTCCACCGCGAGGCGGGGAATCGTGCTGTGGTTCTGCGGACAGTCAGTGCCAGGCGCGTGGTCGGAAACTACGTGTAGCGGTCAGCGCCGTGGCGTACATCGCCGTTTGGATACTGACCGCAGGTCCATTGTCGAGCTCGGCTGCGGGTGCGGGGCCGGGTGCAGTCGCGGATCGGTTACACCGGACCTACGTTGCTCAGCGAGGCATCTGGCTGGCATAGGCGGAGAAGCGGTTTCGGACGCCAACCGGATCGAGAACGGTAGTCGCGGATACAAGCCGAAAATTCCACCGGTCCAACGGCTTCTGCCTATTGATTTACCGACTTTATTGCACCCCGGCCGTTTTCGGTCGGTTCGGCGAAGTTCCTTACGCCGGCAATTGCGCGGAGCCGATACCCCCGCGCTTGCTACCAACACGTCCGAGTGGATCACAAAGACAGAACGGCAGGTCGCCGAACTGATCGCCGAAGGCCTCTCCAGTCGGGTGATCGCCGACCGATTGGTGATCTCGCCACGAGCATCGCCCGCGACGAGCGAGCCGGTCATCGCGCGGCCTGGGGCCGCGTCAGGGCGCGCCGACTTCGGTGAGGCCGCTGGGTCGCCGGGTCCGATCCGGTCGCGCAGCGGTCGCGGTGCGCGGGTTTCAGTTATCGGTCGTGGCGGATCAAAGGCTCCCTTCTGCGAGGTTTCGGTGGGTTGCTCGTGGAGCGCGAACGAGATCGCTGCGTCGAAGCCGAGATGGAGGCCTTTTCGGTGGGCAGTCGTGAATGCTCGGTCGCCCAATGTCCGACCGATCGTTTGTTCGCATGGTCCTCGAGCCGGGAATCGCGGCGGTCGTGATAGCCGCTCGTCCCCCTGGGCTTCCGAGCAGGATCACCACGTCCTCGGCGATCTTGACCTCGGTGCCGGGGACGTTCACGGATCGTGGACAGCACCAGCAGCACACGGCTCGCTTCACCCATGTCCGGATGATGGGCTTCGTTGTCAGCCGGTGTCAGTACTGGAATGTCGAGTTGCTCAGCCTCGATTGCCCTGCCAGCAGTATCGTTGGGTTCGATCGAACCGGGAGCTGACCATATCGAGCCCGAGGACCGCCGCGACTGGCGATTGCGGTACCGCATCGAAGGATGTACCAGCAGAACCCGCTCACTTCTCCTGCACAACAGCCGACTTCGTGACTTGTTGTCAATAGATCAGGTACGGCAGCGTCCGTCGGCCCGATCACAGAAGGAGTATCAGATGATCGAATCCGGCCCGGCTGATCTCAAGGCGCGGCATCGGGCAATGTGGGCACGGGGCGACTACCCGGCCGTCGCCACCGAAGTCATCCCTGGGCTGGGTCGACGCCTCGTCGAGGTCTGCCGTATCGGCCCGGGGCAGCGCGTGCTGGACATTGCGGCCGGATCGGGGAATGCAGCGATCCCGGCCGCGGAGACCGGTGCGGACGTCATTGCGAGCGACCTCACGCCGGAGCTGTTCGATGCTGGCCGGCGTCTCGCCGCCGCACGGGGCGTCGACCTGCAGTGGCAGGAAGCCGACGCCGAGGCATTGCCCTACGCCGATGCCGAGTTCGACGCCGTGATCTCGTGTGTAGGCGTCATGTTCGCGCCGTTCCACCGGGCTGCCGCGGACGAACTGGTACGGGTCGCCAAGCCGGGCGGCACGATTGGGCTGATCAACTGGACACCCACCGGATTCATCGGGCAGATGTTCGCCACGATGAAACCGTTCGCTCCGCCGCCCCCGCCCGGTGCGCTGCCGCCCCCGATGTGGGGCGACGAGACACATGTCCGGTCGCTCCTGGGCGATCGGGTCGCCGACCTGGAGTTGCGACGCGAAAACGCGGTCATCGATCGTTTCGCCGACGGCGCCGAGTTCCGCGACTTCTTCAAGGCCTATTACGGACCGACGGTCACCGTGTACAAGGCCATTGCCGCGGAACCCGACCGGGTCGCGCGGTTGGACCAGGAACTCGCGGATCTCGGTTCCCGACACGACATGGGCAACGGGCGGATGGAGTGGGAGTACCTCTTGGTCACCGCACGCCGATCGGCCTGAACTGGTCATACGGCGCTACCTGGACCGTCGGAAAGCCACAGTGGCCGATGCGAGAGCCGTCGCACAGCGGCTAACCATGACAGGCACAGCAACTCATCCGGAACCGGACCGATTGGATGTAGCGATTCGGTCCGAGCTGATCGCGCAAGCCGTTGGTTCCGGTCGTGACCGTGGGCTACCTGAAGAAGCTCGGACCACCGACCCGCGATGATCCGGCCGCGGGGGCGGCGGGCGGCCGTCTCGGCCCAGGGGCACAACAGGTCACAGCGATAAATCAGGTCATTCCGATTGCTGAGCGTATGCAACGACTTCCAGATCGCGGGTTCGCGTCACCTGCATCAAGCTCGCCGTCTCCAATCGGGCGCAGCATACGCCGTCAATAGTCGGCGATGTGATGTGCGTCACATATGCCAGCAAACTCCCTGGATAGGACCACGGGACGAGGGCGCACCTGCAGTTTTTCGTCGCAATCCCTACCCACGCTCTATGCATGGTTAACTGATTGTGCGTAAACTGTGACCGAGTTGATATCAAAAGCTCGGGCTGGGAAGGTTGGTAGCCCTATGGACGCTCGGTTGCAACGACCGCACGTCTGACAGGGTGCCTGCGAGTCGGCGAGCCCAATTCCGCAACCGACTCGCGATCTGCCAGCTTCCCCTCGGCATCATCGCATTCGAGGATATTGAGATCCCCGCGAGGCTGCGGTCGGTTACATCTTAACAAGAAGGAACCCGGCGGTGGACGAGCAGCGGCTCATGGTGGTCGATCTCGCATTCGAGGCCGCCAGCGAACCCGTACCAACCACCGCGCCCGTTCTCTGGGATCCGAGCCAATACTCGCGACAGGCGGGTCCGATCTCCGGCGTGCCGAGCGCGCCATCCAGAAGTGCAGATTCAGAGAGAAGATCACTAAGGAGCTGGCAATGCACAAGAAGGTTGAAAACGCACTACGTCAGGACTTCGAGCGGTGGACCGAACTCGTCGACCGGGCCGCACACGGGGAGAACGAAGTCGAGAGGGAGAAACCCGCCTTGGCTGCGGCGGCGCTGAAAATGCAGTGGATCCGCGCGGCCGCCGAAGACTGGAGAGCATTGCACGATCAATGGTGCGAAAGAATCTACCCGACGCAATCAGGTGTGAAGTCTGAAATGCACAGTCACATCGGCGAATCGAACTGTGCATGTGAACGGTCGGGGCAACGACGGACTCGCGCGGTCGTCTACAGGTGATGACATCTCGGGTGGGTGCACAGCTCGTCAACGAGTCGCCTTGCCACATGCAACGCAAGACTCGGCGAGGATCGTACGGCCCATAATCAACCGCATCTGCCGAGCGCGCCGATCCAGGCGGCCTTGCGCGGCTGATCCGCCAATACGAACGGGGGCGGCGAGTTGAGATGCGACAAGCAAGCACTAAAGCACTGAACCGCCGAAGCCAGTCCTGAGCTACTGAAATTTGCCGAGTGTGCGCCAGGTCGGCGCCGCCGGTTACCGCCAGCGGCCGCACCGCTCGGTCGACCCCACGCCGTGTTCGGCGTTGCGCCGGTTGTCAGCGGTCCGAGGCGGCTCGCTCAATTGGGCGAACAATCGGGAGAGGCCGCGAGGGGGCCTCGGCTCACCATCATCGACCGGGCCATCGCACGCGCGCAGGCGCCCGCGGCTGGACGTCGTCCACGCGTCGCCGCGATCCTCATCGCCATGCTGCGCAGTGAATTCATGCGCGGGGCATGCCGGCAGTACTCGGCGAGGTCTTGATGGACGCCGTGTACCTACCACTCATGGTGCCTATGAGTCCTGAAAGCTGTTCCAACGCAAGCGGATACCGCCCATCCCACGCTGGTTCGAAATTCGGGCGAGGCGTCCGGGTGCCATGATTGCGCCCAAGGCGACATCAACATCACACACGGCTGCCCGAACCTCGCCCGGTAACGCCGGATCGCCGCCATGTCAGCGGGCCCCGAGCACGTTGTCGGCTCGTGGTCACGGTGCCGGGATCGAAGTTCCGCTACGAGATCGGGTCCGCCGCAGGCGGTTCCGTGGCACCGTCGAAGAAATCAATCGAATTTGATCAAGAAAGCAATCCGATTTGATCAAGAAATCAATCGAATTTGATCATGGAATTAGCATGACGAATGAAGATCAAATTGTGTTACCTTGCTAAAATCTGCAGTTTGCACATTATTAACGGTGATTATTGACACAATCAGAAAGGTGGATTTGCAGATCTCTTCTTCATAACATTTGTGGTGCGCGCCGTGATGGCGTCGTTATCCATCTGTGAAAGGAAGCTCCGTACATGGTCTCTCGCAAGGTCTTTGCCGCCGCCGCCACCGTCTCCGCCGCCGCCCTGTTCTTCGGCCCGGTCGCAGTGGCCTCCGCCGCCAACCCCGCCGCTACCCCGGTGGCCAAGTCTGCCGCCACCGGCTCCGCGGGCTCGGGTTCGGCCGACGGCGGCTCGTCCACGGGTTCGGCCGGATCGTCCTCCGGTTCCGCCATGCTCGACTCCGGCAGCTCGGCGCTCGACGGCGGCACCTCCGCCATCCTCAACATCATCGATTCGATCACCGGGATCAGGGACCTGACGCAGCCCAAGCCCGCCTCCTGATTCGGTCTCGGTAGATCACGACTTCGTCCGTGTCGCCCCTCGGGGCCGGATTTCTTTGGTGCCGTTGCGCTATGCATCGGGCGACTACGGGCTATTGCGACAAATTTGCCGGAATCGAAGTCGTCACTTCCATATCGAGTTGCCACGGCAGGTGAGCTCCGATGGTTCCGTTTGCCTGCCGATGAGATAGCTCTCCGTGCTGTACGTCCGGGGGCTTCCTTGAATACCGGGTTTCGTGCCGTCCGGAGAACTCGCCGGACGGCACGAAATTTCCGGGGAGTTCGAAACGCAACCCGTCGTGGCGGCAGTGCCGATTCCCGTACCGCTCATGCGCGCGAGTTTGTCGGCAACCTGTTCGGCGGTGCCCACCAGCGGCAACGCGTCCCATCCCGCCGACGTAGGCTCGGGCCCGCTTGGCCACGACCTCGGGCGGGAGGGCCGGTGCGCCACCGCTGATGATGTTGTTCGCCAGGCGCCGGGCGGTCTCCAGATCACCGAGTTCGTCGACGTACCACTCGAAATGACGCTTGGCTTCCGCTTCGGTGTCCTTCACCACGACGGTGCCGAAGGTCAGCGCGTTGAGCTCGCGATTCAATCCGGCAGCGTGCGTCTTGCGGCGCTGCATCCTCTGCCCGAACAGGTCCCAGTTGTCGCCGGCGACGAAGCAGTAGTCCGCGTGCGTGATCCCGAAGTCGAGTCCGGCGGGCGACCGGCCGGCAGCGACGATCACCGGCTGCAGTTGGATCGTTTTCGGCTCGAGATATCCCTTCCCGATGGTGTAGAACCTGCCGTCATGGTCGAGTTCACCGTGCTTGGCCCACAGCGATTCCATGATCTCCGGCCACTCGGCCGACAGTAGGTAGCGATCGTCATGCGGAAACTGCTCGATGCCGAAGCATTCCAGCCCGAAACGATATCGAGCCCGAATCGGCCATCGACGGACTGATTGTCTTGGGCGGCGCGAACCATGCCGTGACCGCGAAACTCTGTGCCCAGAACCGGATTCCGATGGTCTGGGTGCGCAACAACAGGGACTGTGTCGACGCATTTGTTATCGGCGCCGACCATTGCTGATCCTCGACGACTTCGGCATGCGCGAACTCGGTCGAAGGGTATGATTCTTTGCGCAGAGCAGTGTGGGTGCGGTGGCGTATTCGGCGCCGGTAACGCTGGGGTCACGGGCGATCTGCGTTATGCGGCTGGATGCCGCGACGGTGTGTGGATTTGTGCGCCATGGGGTGCGCCGCGTTTGGTCACCGCCAGGAATTTCTACACACATGAGAGGTATGGGTATGTCCACCTCGAAGTTCACATTGACAACGGATTCGGGTATTCCGGTCGAGAGTGACGAGTTCTCGCTGACTGTCGGTCCCGGAGGCCCGATTCTGCTGCAGGATGCCTATCTGATCGAGCAGATGGCTCAGTTCAACCGGGAGCGAATCGCGGAGCGTCAGCCGCACGCCAAGGGCAGCGGCGCGTTCGGCCGGTTCGAGGTCACCCGTGACGTCAGTGCCTATACCAAAGCGGCAGTGTTCCAGCCGGGCACCTCGACCCGATTGGTGGCCAGATTCTCGCAGGTGGCCGGGGAGCGCGGGTACCCCGACACAGTGCGGGACCTGCGTGGGTTCGCGCTGAAGTTCTATACCAGCGAAGGCAACTACGACATGGTCGGCAACGCCACGCCGATCTTCTTCGTGAAGGACCCGCTGCACTTCCAGCATTTCATCCGTTCGCAGAAGCGCCGTGTCGACAACAACCTGCGCGACAACGACATGCAGTGGGACTTCTGGACGCTACTGCCGGAAAGTGCGCACCAGGTGATCTGGCTGATGGGCGACCGCGGGATACCGCGTACGTGGCGGCACATGAACGGCTACAGCTCGCATGCGTACATGTGGATCAACGCCAGGGGCGAGCGGTGCTGGGTGAAGTATCACTTCAAGACGGATCAGGGCATCCAGTGCTACACCCAGACCGAAGCCGACCTGCTCGCCGGGACCGACCCCGACTACCACACCCGTGATCTGTTCGAGGCGATCGAGCGCGGCGAGCACCCGAGCTGGACGCTATTTGTGCAGATCATGCCGTTCAATGATGCTGCCGGCTATCGGTTCAACCCGTTCGATCTGACCAAGGTGTGGCCGCACGGCGACTACCCACTCAGCGAGGTCGGACGGCTGACTCTGGACCGCAATCCGGTCGACAATCACACGCAGATCGAGCAGCTCGCCTTCCAGCCCAATAATCTGGTCCCAGGCATCGGCCCGAGCCCGGACCGGATGCTGTTGGCGCGCCTGTTCTCCTACGCCGACGCGCACCGAGCCCGGCTAGGTGTGAACTATGAGCAGATCCCGGTCAACGCACCGGTTGTGCCCGTACACACCTACAGCAAAGACGGCGTGATGCGGATCCAGAACCGCACCGACCCGGTCTATGCACCCAACTCCAAGGGCGGACCGCGTGCCGACAGCGAGCACTACCCACCTCCCAGTTGGTACACAGACGGCGACATCATGCGTACCGCCTATGTCCGACACCGCGAAGACGATGATTGGGCACAGGCGGGCACCCTCGTCCGCACTGTGATGGACGCCGCAGCACGCGATCGCCTCGTCGACAACATCGTCAGTCACCTGCTCGCGGGCGTGACCGAGCCGGTGCTGAAACGTGTTTTCGAGTACCTGCGCAACGTCGACACGGACTTGGGTGACCGGGTCGAAGACAGCGTCCACGCACACCGAGGTGTACCCGCTGGAAGAGTCTGACCAGCGCCGCATCGACGCGAGCTCATCGACATGCCGCATCGTCGTGTTCGAGGCGAAATCCGAAAGGGCCAGGGCATTCTGCGGCTGACGCGCACCGATGTCCGGACCGCGGCGTAGGAATTGACGGCGACATTCGAAGGAGCCTTGTCCGGCCGGAGATGACGTTACGGCGCCGGGGCCGACAGCACGCTGGTCGTGCCCCGCACACCGCTCTGTACCGAAACATAGAAGTCGAGATGGCCCGATGCCGCTGCATCCCAGGTGAATTCGGCGGCCAGCGCCCTGCCGCGGTCCCGGCGGGCGGTATCGGGCACAATCGCCGAGGTCATCGCTTCGGCCATTGTTTCCGGGGTCGAGGCGTACTCGACCGCATCCGCGAAGACCTCGCGAAGGACCGGGAGATCACGGGCGACCACAGGTGTTCCGGCGGCCAGGGCTTCCATGGCCGCCAGGCCGAATCCTTCCTTGGTGGACAGGAACGGCAGCACCGACGCGGCAGCGACCAGTGCGGGTAGGTCGGTGTGCTCGACGGTGCCGAGCACCACTGGGTCGATGCCGAGTTCGGTCGCCCGCGCATCGAATTCGCTTCGATATGCCCGATAGTCGAACAAGGTTTCGCCACCCGCGATCACCAACTGATGCTCGGGTGCGCCTCGTGCGAATACCGCGAAGGCCTCCAACAGGTCGAGGCTGCCCTTGCGGGGTTCGATGCCACCGACCGCGAGTACATACGGGCCGAACCGCTCTCGCCAGTCCGCGCGCCGCGCAGACTGGATCGCTCCCGTTCCGGTGGCCTGCGCGAATCGTTCGTATTCGACACCGTTCGGGATAACCGTCGGCTCGAACCCCCAACCGGTCCTGACCTCTTCGGCGACCGCGGCCGATACGCAGATCCTGGCGTATGGCAACACGATCGCCCGTTCGTGACATGCCGCGAGCTCGGGAGTGGTGAACTGATCGAGATGGTGGATGGTGCGGATGCAATGCCCCACCGCGTTGGCACTGATGCAGTCCTGCGCGTGCACGACGTCGTAGTCGCCGATCCCGAATGCCTTCCGCAGCACCTCGATCGAGCGGATGATCCGCTGTCCGACCGTTTCCGAGGCGTTCGCCTCGAAGGGCACCACCTCGATGTGCACGCTCGGGTCGACCGGACGGAAGAACACGCGGTCGCCACCGCGTCCCAACGTCCACACGGTCACCTCGGCACCTGCCCTGGCCAGCGCCTCGGCGAGGTTCAGAGTGTGCACGACCCCGCCGCGTGGCTTGGTGGAGTAGGTGAGCAGTGCGATGCGCATCAGCGAGTTCCCTTCTCGCGCAACAGATTGCGGTAGGCGTCGACGCGCCGTTCGTCGAGGTGCCGCAAGGTTCGGCGAGCCCGCTCCACCTCCCGCTCGACATCGACGTCGGCCACGGCCAGCCCACCCTTGGACCACGTCTTCGCCAAGATGTCGCCACCGGGGCCTACGACCTTCGCCTGGCCGAGGAAGCGGAGCGAGCCGGTCACACCGGTTTGGTTGGACGAGGCGAGCACAACCTGGTTTTCGGCGGCGCGGGCCATGTCGTAGAGGTCGAACAGCCGGGCCTGCCGGTCATTGGGCATCCGCGAGGCCCGATCGGTGACGCTGGCCGGCCAGGCCGACAGCGCGCCGATGATCTGGGCGCCGTCGAGGGCGAGGGTGCGGGCCGACTCGGGGAAGGTCTTGTCGTAGTCGATCAGCATGCCCAGCCGACCGACCGGAGTGTCGAATGCGGTGAAGGTCTCCCCCGCCGCATAAGCGAGGTGCTCGCCCGCGGGCTGATGCACCTTGCGGTGGTGTCCGAGGACACCGTCGCCGGTCAGACAGCTGGCCGCGTTGTAGCGTAGGTCGCCGTCCCGCTCGGCGTATCCCACACACACCGTCATCGGGCCCGCCATCGAGCACAGCATGCGCAACTCCGGCCCGTCGGGATCGATCGGCTCGGGCAACGGCCCCATCGTCGGGTTGCGCAGATCGCCGATATACCCGCCGAGGGTGGCGTCGGGCAGCACCAGCAGGTCGACCCCGTCGTGGACGAGTCGCTCGAAGATGCCATCGAGTTTCTCCAGCGCGCGGCCGATATCCCGGCCGAAGTGCCCGGCCAGCGCGGCAATCCGTGTGGTTCCCATCGGCGCTGCCTAGGCGGTGCTGTTTCGAACGACCTGTAGGCGGTCGCTCGCGACCGCCGATGCATGGACACGCACCGCGATGTGATCGGCGAGGAACTCCGCGTCCCTGGCGATGGCGGCGAACCGGCCCGACCCCCAGGTGTGCAGCCACGGTAGGCCGAGGAAGAACAGGCCAGGTGCGGTGGTGACGCCGCGATTGTGGCACGGATGGCCTTGGCCGTCGAACACCCCGACGCGCAGCCACCGGTAGTCGGTGCGGAATCCGACCGACCACACCACCGAGGTGATGCCGGTGTCGGCGAGATCCAGTGTGGTGACCTCACTTTCGGGTCGCCATACCGGGACGTAGCGTGGTTCCCCTGGTGCGTCGATGTTTTCGCGCGCGATGTAAGCGTCGATCGAGTCCTTGATGCTCTCGGCGACGGCATCGGCGGCATCGAGCGATTTCTCCAATGTCGGCGCGAACCGAAATGTCGTGCCGTCGAAGTCGAGCAGTCTGCCGTACAGCGACATACCTTCCATGGCGAACTGGCGCAGGTCGATGTCGCGGCCGCCGTCGCGACCGGTCACATAGTGGTTGGTGTTCTCGCGCTTGCCGAGCCCGCCCGGCTGCTCCTCGATCGGCAGATCGTAGTGCCCCATGTCCTGTAGCCAGGCCACGCAGTCGCGGCCACGGTAGAAGCGTGCGACGCGCGGGGCGTCACCGGCGACCAGGTGCACCTTGCGACCGTCCAGATGCAGGTCCTCGGCGATCTGCGCACCGGACTGCCCGGTGCCGACAACAAGTACCTCGCCCTCGGGAAGGGCTGCGCCACTGCGGTATTCGACCGAGTGCAGCTGTTCGACGGTCGGTGGCAGCTTCTCCGCGTAGCGCGGCACGATCGGCTCCTGGTAGCCACCGGTCGCCACCACGACCTGGTTCGCATGTAGTGGCCCGGCGCTGGTACCGATGTCGTATCCGCTGTCCGCGGCCTGCCGGACGGAGGTGACCGCTACCCCCTCGCGAACCGGGGCGTTGAACACGTCGGCGTAGGCACGCACGAAGGCATACACTTCGTCGCGCTTCATGAATCCGTCCGGATCCGGCCCGCTATAGGTGTAGCCGGGCAGCACGCACTGCCAGTTCGGTGTCACCAGAGTGAAGTTGTCCCAGCGGCTGTCGAGCCACTCGTGGGCGATGGTGTCGCGTTCCAACACGATGTGGTCGATGCCGTGGCGGGTCAGCTGCCAGCTGATGGATAGACCGGCTTGACCCGCGCCGATCACCACGACCTCGTATTCGGTGGTCATGGTTGTTCTCCAACGGTATTCGCGACGACCAGCGCCGGTGTCATCGAGACGACGCGGATGAATTCGCACGGCTCGAATTGCGCGGCGCTGTGCTCGATCACGGTCAGCTGATCCGCCGCCGAACTGCAGTAGTAGCCGAACTTCGCGCGTACTCGCTCGCTGGCCTCGTTCAGGGCCGTACGCGTGCGAGCGAGGAATTCGGCGACGGGATAAATCTTTCCGGCCTCGAGGTGATCGTGCATCACCAGTGACGGCGAATAGCACGATTGACTGCTCCCATTCGGCCACTCGATCACGAACGTCATCTCAGGCATGAGCCGACTCCAGTTCTGCCGGAACCGCCGGCTGTCCGACGACGCCGTATTCGCGAATCACGCTGTGGTACAGGTCGGGACGACGATCGCGCAGGTTGTACATGCCGCCGCCGCGAGCCAGCCCGAGCACCTCGGCGACGTCGACCGTAGCGGTGGCCAACCCCGGCTCGACGCCGGTGGTTGCCAGCACATCCCCGCCGGGTCCGACGATCTTGGCGCTGCACACGAACCGCAGCGATCCGAAGGTGCCCGCCTGGTTGGACGCCACCCACACCAACTGGTTCTCCACCGCACGCGCCTGGTCGAAGATGTCGAAGCGCCGCTTCCACCGATCGTCTTCCAGATTCGGCACGGTCTGCGTCCGGGCAGTCGGCCAAGCCGACAACGAGGTGATGATCTCCGCGCCATCCAGCGCCAGCGCCCGCGCAGCCTCCGGGAACGCCTTGTCGTAGCAGATCTGCATACCCATTCGGCCGACCGGCGTATCGAACGCTTTGTACTCGAAACCGGCTGCGTAGCACAGATTTTCACCGAGTGGCTGATGAACCTTACGGTAGGAGCCGAGGATTCCGTCACCGGACAGCGTGACCGCCGCGTTGTAACGGTTTTCTCCGTCGGCCTCGCAGAAGCCCAAGGTGATCACCAGATCGCGGGCCATGTCGACGACTCGGCGCAACTCGGGGCCGTCCAATGCGAGTGCGGGTGGCAGCGCGCGCAGTCTGCGCTGCTTGGCCTCCTCGGACTCGTTTCCGCCCCCCAGACTGGGCAGATAGCCGCCGAGGCAGGCTTCGGGCAGCACCAGTAAGCGGCTGCCGCGGGCGCGGGCCTCTTCGATGAGGCGGGCGATCGTGCGATAGCCCTGTTCCATATCGCGGCCGAACTCGGCGGCAGCGACGGAGATCGTGAGGTTCATGATTCTCCCAATCCGGTCACGGTGCTGTGCACCGCGCGTGTAGTGATGCCGTCCGGCCACCGCAGCCGGACACCGGGGGTCGAGACGAGTCGTCCGCAGACCGCCGAGGTGGCCGGTCCTGGCGACACGATCGGCGCACCGGGCCGGTCCGCGGTGATCATCGCGAAACCTGGGAAACAGGTGAGCCATTCCGCGAATGCGACGGTGTCGGGTCGCGGGATACGCGCGACATCCAGCTCGGCTCCGAGGCCGCTGGCCTCGGCGAGCATGCCGGAAGTGCCTGCCAGCCCGGCCATGCTGACGTCCTTGGCGGCAGCCGGGGCGGCCCGCGCCACGAATCCGGCCAGTGCCCGCAGTTCCGCACCGCTGCGTCGCGACGTGGAATCCCATTGCTGGCCGTGGTATCCGGGGCGCCACCCGCCGGAGAGATCGGCGGTCAGCCACAGCTCATCGCCGAGCCTGCCACCGCCGCCGCGCACCGGGGCCGCGGCGCGGCCGAGCGCTGTCACCGACAACGATGGCGGTACCGACACTTGTGTGTGCCCGCCGAGTACCGGCACATCCCAGGCCTCGGCCGCGCGGGCAAGCCCGCGGATCACCCGGGTCAGCAGTGAGTGGGTCGGCGCACCGACCGCATCGAGCAGGCCTATCGGGGTGGCACCCATGGCCGACAGATCATTGATATTGACCAGGACCGAACACCAGCCGGCCCATTCCGGATCACGTTCCACCATCGACGGGAGGATGGCGTCACATGCCGCGATGAGGTCGCTGCCCGGCACCGGGACACCGTCATCCCCGCGAAACCCCTTGCCGCCGAGACCGAGCGGCGATCCGCGCAGCGGGGCCAGCGTCTGCGCGAGCAACGCCTTGGTGGCGCCGACCAGCCGCTGCACCCGATCGATCGGCCACCGCATCCAGGTGTGCTCGACGCCGCCGATCACCTTGTCGCCGAGCCTGATCCAGCCGAGGCGCGCGAACATGGGCTCGTAGCGGGTCTGCACGGTGGCTTCGAACCGCAGCACATTATGACTTTCGGCGTACGCGCACGCCGCCACGACCAGGGCCGGGCCGACCCCGACGGCGCGGCGACGCCGATCCACCACCAGCCTGCTGCCGGTCCACCACCCCAGATTTTCGTCGGTCGCGGGCGCCAGGCGCACGCCGCCGAGGACGACGCCGTCGGAATCCAGCGCGACCAGTACCTGGGTGCGGGCATCGTCATCGCTGTCGTCGGCGTCGCTGCCGGCGAACAACCCCTGATCCACGACGAATTCGGCGCGCCGCAGTACCCGGTAGGCGGCCAGCTGCCGCCGGTCGGCCGGTTGGATAAGGAAATCCGTTGCGCGGGAGTTGTCGACCGACGCACCGGCAAGCAGGCATAGGTCCGCGGCTGAGCTGTCCATCTCAGCCGCCCACGTTCTGCAACACGCTGCACGCCCCGCAGGCGGCGCATCCGGCGCGCTGGTCCGCGCCGAGCATCCCGGCCCGCCGCAGTTCCTCGGCCACCCGGTTGGTGACGTCGGCCAGCAGTTGCGGAGTCGGCGCGGTCGCCGCGTCCACGTCGACGGCGAGCGTGCCCGCCAGCGGACGGAACGGCACCACGAACGGATAGACGCCGATATCGATGAGTTCGGCTGCGCCGGAGACCAATTCGTCGGGGTTCTCGCCGAGCCCGACCAGCAAGTAGGTCGAGACCTGATTGCGGCCGAACACCCGTACCGCCGCTGCCCAGGCCGCCCGGTATTCGCTCAGCGGCACCGTCGCCTTACCCGGCATCCACCGCTTGCGCACCTCGTCATCGAGCGATTCGACGTGGATGCCAATGGAATCCGCGCCCGCTTCGCGCAACTCGGTGAGCGCGTTCAGATCGCCGGGCGGCTCGCACTGCACTTGGATCGGCAGGTCCGGCACGGCCGCCTTGACCGCCCGCACGCAGCGGGCCAGATGCCGGGCGCCGCGGTCTTTGGCCGCCGAGGTTCCGGTGGTCATCACCATCTGCTCGACGCCGTCCAGGCGGACCGCCGCCGCCGCGACCTCGGCGAGCTGGTCGGGCCGTTTCACCGCGATGGTGCTGCCCGCGGCCAGCGAGGCCTCGATGGCGCAGAACCGGCAGCGCTGGTCCGCGCCGTAGCGGATGCAGGTCTGCACCACCGTGGTAGCCAGTACGTTCGAGCCGTGTAGTTTGGCGATCTTCTCGTAGGACACTCCGTCGGCAGTGGCCAGGTCGTAGAACATGGGCCTGCGGACGGGCTCGATCTCGATGCCCATATCGGTGCCGGACCGCAGCAACCGGTTGCCCGCTACCACGAAGGGGCTGTCGGAGCGGATCGGAACGGCGGCGCCGATGCCGTCGATGAGTACGTGGCCGTCGTCGCTGGGGCCCGCACCGGAGCGGCGCCCCACCGGCATCTCGGCGCGGACGCCGAGCAATGCCAGATCGACTCGAGTGGACAGACCTGTCATCGGGTCACCTCAGAGCTGATAGGTGGAGTTGATGATGGCGCCCTTGCGCGCGTAGTGGATCAATGCGTCCTGAACATCGAGCGGGTGTGCCGGGATGACACCCTCGATGAGGTCCTCTTCGCGAGCACCGTGCAGGGCGAGCCCGAATCGGCAGGCGAACACCTTGCCGCCCTCCTTGATGAAGGTCGCCAGCGCCTCGTTGATGTTCTGCTCACCCGGGAAGCCGCTATCGCCAGTGGTCGGAAAGCCTCGGGTGGCAACGGCATTGATGGCGCCGGGACCATAGAAGTAGATCGCCGAATCGAAGCCCTTGCGCAACGCCCTGGTGGCCTGCAGGATCGCCACGAAACTCACCGACGACTCGTGCGCGATGCCGTGCACCAGCGTGAAGTAGGTTTCGCCTGCCTCGGCCCGATAGTCCGGGAAGATCTTCGTCGCACCATAGATATTCGTGCCCTTCGGCAGCGCGGGGTGCGGGATCTCGGCGAGCGACTTCTGAATGTTCTCCTCGATGGCCTTGTCGATCTCGGCGATGGTGGGTGCGGACACGGTTCCTCCTGCGATGTGCTGACGATGACCGAGGCTTCGGTCTCGGCTCACTCCCGGTTCGGGGCGAAGCGCTGCTGACGCGATATCCGATCCCTTTCTGCTGCGATCGCAGCAGATCGGATAAGTAGATTTCACGCGCGATCCATTGCCGAATGGTTTCGTCCAGAATAATTGGGAGTTAGCCGAACCTCACGACGCTCGCCGCCGGCGATCACCGAAATATGTTTGGCTGCAACATATTTTGCTCACGAGCATGCGAGAATATCCAGATGCTCGGCGCGCGACTTAACACCGCGAAACATATGTCCACGTTTCGCCAGGACGGAATTAACCACCAGAACACGACCGCAGTCGGCACCGTCACCACATAGGAATTTTCCGGTAACAAATAACTCCGACCTCCGGTTCGAGACCCCATCGCCTTCCCGTCCGCGGCATCGAGCTTGCTGCTGGCATGCGGGCGGCAATACCGGCTGGCAGGAAGCGCGGATGGGCGTCAGCGGTGGCGACATGGGTTCGCCGAGGCGCGATTCTGGATGAGTCCAGGGTCATCCAGGGAGGCAACCATGCGTATCAGAAGCTACGTCACACCAGTGTTGGCGATGGGAGCTGTGGCAATTGCTATCGCCGCAGCTCCGGCGGCCCAAGCCGATCCCGTTTCGGCCGCGCCGGCCGTCGTCGACGCCAGAGCCGGGGCCGCCCATGCCGGGTCGGCCGGTCAAGGTGACGGCTTTCACCGCAGTTTGGATCATGGCTGGAATGGCGACTGCGGCCTGCCCTGGGCGGGGACTGTTTGCGGTCCCGCATCTTATTGAGAGCCGTCCCCTGCGACCGCGCCTCGATCGCCGAAGTGCCTGAAGGGCTTCGGTCGATCGGATTCCGGCCCCGAGCGGACTGGCGCTCACCGCGCAGGCCTTATCGCAAGAGAGTTGCTTTTATGTGCTCCGCGCGAATAGTCTCGGTCTCCAGTCGGCGGTGACGTCGGCGAGAGTCAATGCCCGGAATCGCGGTGTCGGATGCGATGGCGGACGCCTTCTCCATCGCAGGCACGCCCGAAGAAGCCCGCGCCGCCGGGGAGTCCTGGTGACCGGCGTGGCGTTTACTTCGCCCGGACTCGGCCACACCCTCGACGAGCTGCGCGCGAACTGCGCGTCGATTCGTGATGCGTTTGCCGTGTCGTCCAAAGCTCGAGGATAAGCGTCGGAAGTAGCCCGGCGACGGTCGTCATGGTGCACAGCAGGCGACATATCCATGCCGCGCACAGCCGATTCACAGCTGCGACAGGGCTCCGGGACAGGACGGGTTCTTAGGCTACTACGGTCCGAATTCATCGAAACGACGCAAGGACCAGTATGGCAAGGGATCTGACTCAACTCGAGCTGCTCACGGAGTTGGAGCCGGTTGCCGAAGAAAACGTCAACCGGCACCTCTCCCTGGCAAAGGAAT